>NZ_JAMYOQ010000053.1:0-20864 GCF_040319905.1 Mesorhizobium sp. M0833
AAAAACCGTCCAACCACAATACCCGTCTCTCCGCTTGATCGGCCGCCCCCTCCCCACCCGCCTCAAATACTGGTGTCCCCCCCCCCCCCCCCCCCCCCCCCCGCTGCCGGGCGGTCGACTTCATCACAGGGTTGATTCGTCCACTTCATGTTGGACGACCCGGACGCGCAGAAAAAAGCGCCTGCGGCGGGTCCTTTGTAACCACCATGATGCGGGACCACAGCGACAGGGCGTGCCGGAGACGGTCAATCCGGCCGGCGATGTCGTCGCCGGCGGCGACGGTCTCATTCAGGATCAGCATCGACCAAAGAGCGAGGCCACTGCCGTTATGCTCGAGATCTGGGGACGGCGGCTTGGCGAACGCCGTCTACTCGGCGTTTCTCGAACTCACTGCATGCAAGACCGTGACGAAGCCCTTCACATTGCGGGTCGGGACATAGCTGGCTTCTTGGCGCGCTACCACCGCTAGAGATGCAGACTTCGCCCGACAGCTCCTGCTGGAGCGCGGCTTGGATCTGATGGCAGAATTCTTGCGGAGACGCGGACAAGTGGGGAGCACTCCAACCCTACACACGCGTCACTGGGCTATCAGTGTTGACCGTATAATCTTCGGAATGGCAATGGCATATTTTACAAAGCACGACGGCAATCAAATTATATACCGCAGCTGGGAAGAGCCGGAACAGTCAAGCGCAAGGATGAGAATTTTGGTCCTCAAGCTTGATCATGTCGGCGACTTTTGGATGTCTCTAGGGCCCCTAAAGGACCTTCGTCAGCGTTTTGCGCATGCCCACATTACGCTGGTGGTGGGAAGCTGGAACATCGCTACTGCAAAACAGTTCGACCTCGCCGACGATCACATTGCTTTTGACTTTTTTCCTCGCAACCCAAAAGTCAAAACGCGCAAAGAAGCCGCCGACATAAGGCCGCTGCTGACCGGCGAGTTTGATCTTGCCATTGATATGCGTGTTCCGGAAGAAACAAGGCCCATCTTGCTTGAAGTCCCCGCCAGGCACCGTGCGGCGATAGTTGATCCGTACAGCATGCATCAGATCGATATTGCGATAGCGCCATTCAATCTGAAACTGCGCAGAACCATTTTCTACAAGCTGGTCCAAAAAATAGGGCTTGCTAACAAAATCCCCCGTAGATGGCTTGATTGGTTCATTGACCGTAAGCAGGTGCGTCTCCAGCATGTGTCAGAAATCCTCCTCTTTCTGGTCGCAAAGGCAGCTGCCTATTTCGAAAGCGGAGCGGGTCACCCACAGAATTCGACTACAGGCAATGCCCCGATTGTCGTGGCTCCGTTCTCCAATTCCAGCCTGCGAGATTGGCCGATTGAAAATTTTGGCAAAGTTGTCGCTGCTCTTTCGACCCGTGGTGAGGTGGTCCTCGTTGGCCGTGGCGAATGCCTGGAAGCGCTTGAGGAGGTTGCGAAGATAGCTAGGGAACGTGGAGCCGCGAACATTCGGGCGGCTGTCGACTTGTCAGAATTGGAATTCAATTGTCTCGTGAATTCGGCCGCGCTCGTCGTTTCGAACAATTCAGGCACCGGCCATGTCGCTGCCCAGCTTGGCCGCCCTACTATCGGCATTTTCACGGCGTCACATCTACCGGAGATTTGGGGGTTTCGAGGTCCCTTGGTCAGCATGCTTATGAGTGTTATTGAATGTCGCGGATGTGGTCTGGACCAAGTGCGGCATTGTCCGGTCAAAGTCCGATGCAAGTTCGACATCACGCCGGATCTCGTGATTGCCGAGGTAAACGCCTTGATGAATCATTGTAAGGGTACGGCACAAGCTTAGTGGCTCGCGGTCGCCACAACCGCGATTGCCCGGACCGCAGTGGCGATGTCACATTGGCCGACAGGTGGCATAGAGCGGCGCCTGAGAATGAAAGTGCCGCCGCCCAGCCTTCATAGCCGTTCCTCCTTTGTGGCGTGACGGCCCGAAAGTCGCCATCGCGTCAGATGTTTATCAGGTTCGGGATAGCCGGGGCTCGTCCGGCGACAGTCATGGCAGCGACTTCGCTTCTGGACCCGCTCATCCGGCCGCCAAAAACAAATGCGCTTCCTAAGCCGTAATTGATCCGCCGGAGCTGACCAAAGCCACCTTGCTCTGGGTTGCGGCAATGGCGACTGGGGCGAGAAGCCGAGAAGAACCGATGCGGCGAGAAATCCTGAGACCATCCGCCACGAGACGTCGCCAGGGAACGTAGTATTGCGTTCCGCGTTACACTAACGTATATACGTCCGCAGCACAGGAGCGCGCCATGGCCCCCACAGCCACGAGGAAGGAAACACCCGTCTCGATGCGGTTTCGCGACGATGATCTCACCATCATCGACCGCGGCGCGGAGCTGCTCGGCCTGTCGCGCACGGAGTTCATGCGGCGCGCCGCGCTGCACGAGGCGCAGGCGGCCATCCTCAACGAAACCGTCATCCGCGTGTCCCCGGAAGCCTATGACGCCTTCATGCAGGCGATCTCAGCCCCGGCCGCTGCGCCCCCGGCGAAGGCGGCCGAGCGGCTGCGTCGGTCCCCGCCCTGGGACCGCTAGGTGGCGCTTTCAGGCATCGAACTCCTCGACCACGCACACCGCCTCGACAGCTTCGATTGCGGCAAGCCGGCGCTCAATGCTTGGCTGGCCGGCTTCGCGCGAACGAACCAGGCCCGCGGGTTTACCCGCGTCCTGGTCGTTCACGACGAGGGAACAGTCGTCGGGTATTACGGCCTCGCGCCGGGCGTGATCCAGCCAAATAGCGCACCGCGCGCCATCCGCACCGGACGCCCGCCCGATCCGATCCCCTGCCTGCTGATCGGACAACTCGCCGTCGACCACCGCTATGCCGGACAAGGCGTCGGTAGCGGCTTGGTCAAGGACGCGCTGTATCGCTGCGTCGCCGGCGCCGACATCGTCGGCGGCCGCGCGGTGGTGGTGCGGGCGATCGACGCCGAGGCAGAGCGCTACTGGCAGAGCTGGGGCTTCATTCCCGCGCGGGACAATCCGTCGGTGCTCATGCGCTCGATCCAGGACGTGAGCCTCTGGCTGGCCGACAAAGGCCACTAGCTCCGCGCGCGTAGCGCCTCCGGAGCGGCAGGTCTGCGCGCCGGCCTGCCGCCGACCGGGCTCTAGTTGCGGCGTCCCGCCGCTCCCCGAGCCGGCTTCGCCGTCTCGGCGTTCGGGTGACCCCTCACGCAGGGCCAGAGGGAGACGGCGGTCAGAGCGAGGGAGCCCTGGAGAGAAGGGAAAGTCATGATGTCGATGATATTCATAGGGGGTTCACGCGAGATATTTGAGCTGCCGGAACCTGCCATCGCTCGGATCCGCCCAATCGTTGTTGCCGTGCACGGCGTGCTGATTGGCCACGCGTCTGGAGCCGATGCCGAGGCGCAGGGCCTGCTCGCGGGCTACGGCTACAAACATGTCGGGGTCTTCCATGCGGCCAAGGAACCCCGCAATGATCTGGGCGACTGGGCTGTACGCCGCCAAAGACCGGGAGATGGCGCGCGCCGATTTTGGGATGATAGTCTGGGACGGCGCATCACCCGGCACGGCCGTCAACGTGCTTCGGCTCGCCATGGCGAACAAGCCGAGGTCATCTACGATCTGGCCAGGGGCAGCATGGCGACTACGAACCATGTCGTCCCGGCGAGAAAGTCGTCATTGTCCGTGAGGGTGACCGCCGCCTCTACGGTGAGAATATTGATCGCCGGCAACTTATGGCGCCTGCCGACCTCAAATTCGTTGAAGTCGTGCGCCGGCGTGATCTTGACCGCGCCGCTGCCTTTCTCCGGATCAGAATACTCGTCCGCCACCACCGCGATCCTGCGGCCGACGATCGGCAGAGGATGAGGTTCTTGCCGACAAGATGCCGGAAACGCTCGTCGTCGGGATGCACCGCCGACCGCCATATCGCCCAGCATCGTCTCCGGGCGGGTCGTCGCCACGGTGATGAAGGTTTTAGGATTTTCCGGATCCAAAACCTCGCCCTCGACGGGGTAGCGGAAATGCCAGAGGTTGCCGTTGACCTCCTGCTGTTCGACCTCAAGGTCGGACTCGCGATCAAGAGCTTCGGGTCCCAGTTGACAAGCGCTTGTCCTTGTAGATCAGGCCTTTCCTTGTAGAGCGTGACGAACACTTCGAGCACCGCCTTGGATAGGCCCTCGTCCATGGTGAAACGTTCTCGGCTTCAGTCGGCCGAGGCCCCCAGCCGCTTCAACTGGTTGAAGATCGCGCCGCCGGATTCGGCTTTCCACTCCCAGACTTTCTCAATGAACTCGTCGCGCGTCAGGTCACGGCGGTGGATCTGCTTCTCCATAAGCTGGCGCTCGACCACCATCTGCGTGGCGATGCCGGCGTGATCCATGCCGGGCTGCCACAGCACGTTCTTGCCGCGCATGCGCTCGAAGCGCACCAGAATGTCCTGCAGCGTGTTGTTGAGCGCATGGCCATGTGCAGCGAGCCGGTGACGTTCGGTGGCGGGATGACGATGGTCAAGGCTTCCGCGCCCTCCTCGGCGCCTGCGCCGACACGAAACGTCTTTTACAAGCGTATTATGTTTTTTTGCGCATAGACCAACGAGTTGAACGGCGGCCCCATGAATCGCCGATGTGTAGGTCGGGCAAAGGCGCCCACCAGCTCGTACTTGTCAAGACGATGCCACCCTTGATCTTGCACCCGCCTCCGATACCAGCGATGCACTGCGTCGTATGCTCATGCCTGTCAGGATGGGATGGGCGCTGCTAGCACCGTGGCAGTTTGACAACCCGGCCATCGGGGCGGTAGCACCGTCCAAGGCCAAGAGTCGCAGGGCAGACCGCACCCCATCGGGCTGCGCGACCCAGACCAGCTGACGCCCAACTGGCACACTCATCGCGCATCGGCACCGTGGATGCGACATCTACTTTGTTGCGAGCGCGATTATCGGAACTTGGTTGTGACGCAGCTGTGCGTAAGCGCACCGCTGTCAGCGAGTGAGTGAGTGAAAGAACTACGTGGTGGAGGTGAGAAGTCATGCGGCGTCAAGATTCCCCGCCCTTTGCGGCAAACACACTGATCCCTCTTCAGAATCCGGTCTTTCGTTCGATCTGGACAGCCACGCAGATATCCAGCCTTGGCTGGCTGGTGCAGAGCGTGGCTATAAGCTGGCTTATGGCAACGATTTCAGCCTCCGATCTGATGGTTGCGCTCGTGCAGGCTGCATCGACACTGCCCGCCTTCTTCTTGTCGATCCTTGCTGGAGCGATTGCAGACAGCTTCAGCCGCCGCGGCGTGATGCTTGCCGGACATTGCCTGATCGCACTGGCATCCACGGCGCTGGCTCTCTCTGTTGGACTGGGCTTTGTCAGTCCATGGCTGATCTTGGGACTGAGTTTCTTGGCGGGATGCGGCTTTGCCTTGAATGATCCAGCCTGGCACGCCTCGGTCGGCGACATCCTGGAAAAGCGCGACATACCCGCTGCAGTGACGCTGATGTCGGTGGGGTACAACGTGGTTCGGAGTATAGGACCGGCGCTGGGCGGTGTAATTTTGGCTTTGCTGGGCCCCCTTACGGCTTTCGCCTTCGCTGCGCTGACCGACCTGGTCCCGTTGAGCGCTGTGCTGCGCTCCAAGTGGCAAGTTCGCTCTTCGCCTCTTCCGCGCGAGCGGATGACGACGGCCATTCATGATGGCATGCGCTTCACGGCAATCTCCTCGGAGATCAGAGTGGCGATCGTGCGCGCAACCCTGTTCGGGCTGTCAAGCATCTCGATCCTTGCTCTGCTCCCCCTCGTGGTTCGCGACCAACTGGCGGGGGGGCCAATTGTTTACGGCGTCCTGTTAGCCGGCTTCGGCACAGGCGCCTTCATCGCGGGCATTGGCAATAGCTACTTGCGACGCATCACGTCCCAAAATCGATTGATCACGCTCGCATCCGTTGCTTGCGCAACGTGTTGCCTTTTACTGGCTCTCACATCATCGGTGGCTGTAGCAGCGATCGCGCTTGCAATCGCTGGCGCAGGCTGGGTTGTCACCTGGACCGGAACCGACGTGTGTGTGCAGTTGGCAAGCCCAAGGTGGGTCGTTGGTCGCACCCTGTCGATCTATTACGCCCTGACCTACGGCGGCATGGCAGCGGGCAGCTGGATCTGGGGTGCTGTCGCGCAGTACTATTCCCTGACGTGGGCTTTGGAAGGTGCTGCAGCGGCGCTGTTGCTGGTTGCAGCCGTGGGAAAGCTATTGCCGGTACGGCTATGGGAGGAATCGGATCAAGGGGCCTTCGACTTCAGGCCACCAGAACTGGCCCTCGATTTGAAGCCCAGGAGCGGCCCGATCGTGATCAAGGTGGAGTACTCGATACCCGAGGAGAATATCGAGGAATTTCTGAGCTGCATGCGCGAAAGGCGGCGCGTTCAGAGCCGTGCCGGTGCGCGGGACTGGACTCTCCAGCGCGATCTTCAGAACTCGACTCTTTGGACCGAGACATTCCGCACGCCGACATGGACGGACTATCTTCGTCTAAACCATCGGCTAACGGTGACTGACAGGGAGGTAGGCGAGCGCCTTGCCGCTCTGCAGGTCGGTGATTCTCCTCCTCGTCTCTCACTTTCGATCGAGCGGTCGACAAGCCCCGCCCCCGGCAGCCAAGTCCAGCCTGTGCCCTTTGTATCGCGCCCGTAAGGAAACCAGTAACTTTTCTGGGTTCGGACACGGGAATGGCCGAGACCTACTCCATCTTTAGTCGGGACTGCCCGGATTGCCATACGTTGCGGCCGGTTAGGCGAGCATGAGGATTTGTGTGGCACGTACGTCCACCACGGGCCCATGTCCAGCCCCACCGCTGCCATCAGATCGGCTTGGGCACGGGTTCAGGTCGCCTGTCCCCCGGCATCGTGGCGAGCAGCGCGAGCAAGGGGGCGGAGGGGTCTTCCCCGGTCTGCACGGAGCGAAGCGGGCAGACGGAGGAATCCGCCAGCGGCGACTTGCAGGGAGAGGGCCGCGCGCCTCTTTCCCTCCCTCACAAAACGTGCCGCCAAGCACGTTCACGTCGGCGCAGCCGTGCCGCAGAGCCGGCCGCAACAAAGAAGGCCCGCAAGGCGGAAGCATCGAAATGTCCGCCAGCGGGACCAATTCAGTTCGGTGCTGGAGAAAGCGGTTCAACAGGGCGGCCGTAGGAGCACCAGCATAGCGCCGTCGCCAGGCGCGATGCGGACCGACAGCCCCGACGAAGGGCGCTGATTGATCGACTGAAATTGGATCGGGTCATTTTATCAGCTGACATAATCCATGAATTTTTCACGATGCTTCAGCGCGCGCCTGGATTTTCTGCATTTAGCTGCAGCGAAGGTCCCGGTGATGCGGTGGAAGCGCACCCGGGGCATCTTGGACCTATTTGATGCAGCCATCCAGGACTGCTGCATTGCCACAGCAGTGGTCACAACATACTAGGCGGGCTTCTGGAGATGAACGCGACGATCGGTCAGACGCTCTTTCATTGGCTGCGGTCGGCGCCAGACGGTCGCGGAGCTTCAAATCTGATCGGGCTCCCGAGCGAATTGCCGTCCTACGAGCATTCGGGACCGATCCCGGCCTACAGGCACGCCTTACTTCGGGCGGCGGATCAAGTGATCCGTGAGGGGAATGCCACGCCGGCATGGCTCGCCAATGACTTCAATGCCAACTGTCGGCAGTCACATCATAAATTAAGCATAGCTCCGCGACACATATCCAAGGTGGCGCACAATACTGCGAACTGTCATCGCTGTGACAACAATCGCCAAACCAAGCAAAGTGGCGAACTCGATTCTGCTCGCGAGATCCCAAAGCTCTCCGAACGGTATTAGATCCATGAAGCGAAACACGGCACCCTGAAGCAGGTAAAAGCAGCAGTGTGCTCTGACCAAGCTCCAGCGCGACAAAGCGAGCTACGCGAGTTGAATAGCCAACTCTCCAGCATAGGAATATAAGCTGCATCGCCACTGCAGAAGTTGCTACCGAGCCAGCGAACATCAGCAACACTTGTTTGGCCGACTGTGCATCGTAGATCAAAACAAGATTGTTGTAGACGTACGTTTCCTTTCCCCCAAACAAGAAAGCACGTGAACGCAGCCATCGAAAGTAACACCACAAAAATAGCCTTGTGGCGCCTGATGCTAGCTGCCTGCCATCCGATCGGCTGCGCAAACAAGAACCCCAAACAAAAGAATGGGTATGTGTATCGTATCAACGGGGTTATTGACCACGGGACGGGCGCGAATGCGATCGCAATTGCAGATGCGCCTATGATCCACACCGACGAGCCATTGAAAGTCGTGAGCAACTTTATCAGGACGAAGGACGCGAAAGCTGCCCAGATGAAATGAACTCCCTAAAAAAATCCAACATTCCACTGGTTAAACTGTTCGCCGAAGACATTACGGCGGCCTTCGATATCCAAATCAACGCACACCAAAAAAGCATTGGCAATACTAGTTGCATTGCTCGATCACTGACGCCTTGAGGGAACGATTTGCGCAGAATCGCTCCCGAAGAAAGATATCCACTTATCGCCATAAACAGAGGCATGTGAAACATGTAGATCGACTTAAAATATGGCGACAGCCAAAAGGCGTCGGTGCCTCGATAGACAACATATTGCAATAGATGCCCAACTATCACGAAGATAATGAGTACGCCTTTGGCGAAATCGAAGCTTAGGTCTCGGGCCTTTGCCGCTTCTGGGCGCGAGTCTCGCCCCTTCGAACCGACTGTTTTGTGATTAAGCATCAGACCTCCAGCCGATATCCTGCCGTTACCGCTCCCACTTTGCTTCTAGAGTGGTTCACGCACGGCATCTTCGGGTCCCATTCTGGATTGTCGCACCCCAATGCAGCCGGTAATGGAGAGGATGGAGGGCCGCAGCACGACACAAGCGGAACAGGCCTGTTCTGGGCTAGAAGGCCGCAATATTTCCATTGAACTTCGTCCTCATCGCCTCAATAGCGGCAGTGAGGCCGCCTGGAATGTAGATCAACCGGAACTCAGGGCTCGCGCCGGCCAACTTCGATTGGTTTCGAATGGTCAAGCGGCGCCGGTCGGTCCATAAGCCTTCCTCAAGAAACGGGCGGTATCCGCTATTCTCTTTGGCCGGTAAAATCGATTGTGTTTATGGAACGCATGCGCACGATGGATACGTGCGCATCAGGCGCACGTGAGTGCCCACGGATGGGACTTTGCTTCGGGGGTCACCGTCCTTTCGTGACTCTTGCAGTGCATGGATGAGGCGGCAATTCCCGCGGTGCAGCACCTTTCGAGCGCGTGCCACAAAATCGCTGGGTTCGACCTGCGCGGCGCTGGGTGGAGATCCGCCTGATCTAAAGCGTCACCATCCGACGGGCAACATCTCACGACGCGCCGGGCAGCTTGGCCAGCATCCGCACTGGCCGATCTTGCGCTGCGTGCGATCGCCTCCTGATAGCATAGAGCAAGACCTTCTTGAAATCAGCCTGTGCCGGCAATTTTGTCGTAAAGCTCATGGTGGCGAGTGCCGCATGCGCGCAGGACAGCCGGCAGATCGCGCACCTTGGCGATCAACCCTGCCATTCGGCCGTCGTTCTTCTTTATTCCAATGGAGATCGCAATCAGGTCCGGCCGGTCACGCAGTAAAGTGTTCTCCCTTCGAGCAGCCAGGTCGGCGCCGCTCAGAATCTTCGACGAGCGCGCCAGGACAGCATCGATCTCCGCAAATTTTTGCCCGGAGATCGTCCTCACATCATCATGGCCTCGCCTCAACCGGGCCGGTGCCCTCCGCCTTTGCGGGTTTTTGTCCCGACGCTCGGGTCGCCGCCCGGCCCGGTCAAGGCCAAAAAAACGTCGCGGCTGAGCGCCCACTCCGGCTTCTGCCAAATATTCGTCGGCGGGTTCGCAGCACCGCGGGCGCACGGGTGAGCTCGTGGGTGGAGTGCGGATGGAAGTGGGCGATGCACATCGTCACCAGCACCTCAGATCGTGTGAGGTCCACGGTTCCCTCGCCGACGGGCGCGCGTATGGCGTCGGTATACGCAGTGGGGTCCGTCGCCTTGGCCTCAGTTTCGGGGAATGGCAAGCCCTGGTCGGCGCGGCGCTGAGTTGGGCGGAAAGATCGACGGCGCAACGCGGGGCTCCTGCGCGACGAGCAGGTTTTTCGCCCGGTCTGACCCGGCCTCGACTCCAGATGCCGCAATGACCGTCGGGCCCGGCGCGATTGATCGGGTCGCATGCCCAAAGCTGCCTCGGTGCCCAGTAGCGGCACCGCATGGCCCCAACCCAGCCAGTAAAGCGTCGGCGAGCCAGCATCTGAAGGTGCGGCCGAAGCGATGTCGCTCGGCGGTCATGATCGCGCCGGTCACCATGCCGCAGCGGAAAGCTGCCGAAGCTCGTCCGGCCAGGTCGCTGACCGCCTCGTCGTCACGGGCTCAGCGGGATGGGCTGCCAGTTCACGCCCGGCCAATAGCATCCGGCCCGCGGCGCCGACCTCGTCTCCCGGTCGTGTGACCAGAAGAACATCGCGAAGTGCGGCTTCATCCTCGACGCCGCGAGCCTGCTTCGCCGTACCGCGGCCGCCGAAAGCCCCTAGGCGCTGTCACCAGGCGCCAGCCCACCTCTCTAGCTGGCGGACCATCGCATCGAGCGCGCCGATGGCCGGACCGGCAGTGATTGCAATGTCCTCAATGCGCCGCAACTGTTTGGGTCGGGGGCAGCCCTGCGCAACCAGGCGGCACCGCCGTCGTCGACGCGGCTTCCGTGGCACCGGAAGAGTGCCGTGGTGGCGCACGAGGGTTTTGGGCTCAGAACCATGGAACACGATGGATGATCGCGGCGCTTTTGTAGAGCGAACGATAAGTCTTGCACGACCAGCCATTTATCCCTCGCCAATTCCATGCCGCGGGCAGTTAGCAGGCGAACTCCGTCCGGACTGAGTACCCGTTTCAACGTGGGCAAGAAGTTGTGTAGCCATGTCACGAAATGCTTGGTCCGCTTCTCTGCCGGCCGATGGTCCATGAAATCCCCTCCCCACCCATGACACCAGACACCTCCTTGCCAATATGCCGATCAAGCACTGGCCTCCATGGTACCAGCGTGAACTCGCGCGATTTCTCAATGACAGCGTATTTTCCGCCGGCGAGCTCGACGGAGCGGCGGAGCGTGCCTTCTATTCGATCTCCAGTCTGGGCTTCAGAATAGGGCAGACCGAATTCGTCAGACAGTTGACCGGCAACACGGTTCAGCTCACGTTGACGCAGGATCGAAAGCATGTTGGCGCGATAGACGATCCGGTCCTGCTCTTCCCGAGCAAGACCTTGCGCAATCAGCCACTGCCGTCGGCGGCCTTGCGCCTCTCGGACATCGCGGCCGAAACCAGAGCTGTGCAAGGCCTCCGGTGTGTCGGAAACCAGCTCTCGATCGAGCCAGGTGGCGCCGTCGAAGCTGACTTGGCTCTCCAGCAGCATTGATGAGAGCTTGTCGACGACAACAGGCTCGGCCCTCGCTCGCTGACGCTCGTAGCCCGCGACGCGGTCGAGATGGTCCGGCGCGATAGTCCATGTACCGTCCGGCTCGCGCTCGACACCACCGGTCGCCCGGCGGATCGCCTCCAGTCGCCGCACGTGCGTTTCGGCAAAGCGTTGGGTGGCTGACGGGTCATGCTTGAGATGGATATCGATGCTGTAGCGCCCGTCATGGGCCGTGGCGATCTCGGCAATTGTGCGGTCGACTTGCCTTGGCCCGGTGTCCCTCGGCGTGACCCGCACTATGCAGCCCTCTGGCGCCGGTTGGGTGGCCTCGCCTTTGCCGATATCGACATAGTGGCTTTTGCCGTCCACGCCGTCGACGACGAGGTAATGGCGGTCATTGATTTCGTCGGCCAGGCCGCGCGCAATGATGCGGCCGACGACAGGCTGCATCTGCTCTGCAGATCGATCATGGACAACATAGTCGGCGGCACTGCGGGCGAGCCCCTTGCCGGTCAGTTCGCGGTGCATGGTCTTGATGATGTCGCCCCGCTCGCCGATGCGGCGCAGCGTCGCTTCAAGCTCGCCATCAAGGCGCCAGCGGCCCGAGCCGACTTCCTCAGCCAGACCCATCCGCTCGAGCTTGCGCAGGCGGCCCTGGTGCAGCGTCTGGCGAAACGTGTCTCGGCTGGCCGGTGAGACATGCCCATCATGGTCGCGCATGCGGAGCAGCTGCCGATCGATGCTGGTGAAGCGTTCCCGCTCCATTTCCTGGCGCAGGCGTTGCTCGATCTCGCGGTCCGTTCTCGGGCCAAGGTCGAGGCTGACCAGCTCGGCCGCCCGTTCACGGATTCCAGACGAGATGTAGTCTCGCGCGATGACAAGATTTTCGCCGCGGTCGTCCTTGCCGCGGACGATAATATGGGTATGCGGATGACCAGTGTTGAAATGATCGACGGCCACCCAGTCGAGCCTAGTGCCGACGTCTTCTTCCATCTGCGCCATGAGGCGCCGCGTGAGCGGCTTCAAGTCATCATACTCGATGCCGTCTTCAGGGGCGACGATGAAGCGGAACTGATGCCGGTCGCCATCGGCACGATCGATGAAGGCTTTGCCATCAACGCGGTCGCTGTCGGCGCTATAGAGCTCGCCAGGCTCGCCTTCGCGGGTGACGCCGTCGCGCTGGAGGTAGCGAAGGTGTGCACGTGCCCCGTCAACACCCTTGCCAGCCAGCTTGACGATACGCGCCTTGACGACGGCGCGCCGCTGCCGAAACGCCGCGTGGGGGTCGCGCGCTCTGAGAACGGCGGCAGCAGCCCCGCCGCGCCCCGCCCGGCTTCCGATGAAGCGGCCACGGCGACCGCTGCCGCCGCCGGCTCGGTTGATCGCGGCGCGGATCTGGCCGGCGAAACGCTTGCCTGCCTTCGAGCCGCGCGATCCGATTTTGCCCAGGCTCGGCTTGAACTCTTCATCCTGCATTGAGCCTCCTAGTAATCTTAAGCAATATCAGAGGTTTGTCGGCAGCAGCTCTCCTGACGCTGAAGGCAGCCTCCATGAAAAACGATGTGCAGACAAAGACTTCGCCGCCTCCAGGAGGCGATGCCTTTATCTTGCCTTCCGCGGACCTGCCTCCCTGCCCCGCCCGACCCACGGTACCCCTGCCCTCACCTGCGATCCGGCCGGCCTGACCTTGCTCGCTCCGATCCGAGCGGCACCACAATTTGGCCATTCGGATCGGTCGCGGAAACACCGTTTCGCAGGAAAAACAGCGACTGCCCGGACGGGATTTCCGGCGCTTTTCCGGAACGGGATTTGCCGGTGAACGCGTCCATGTCGGCGGCCGAGATCCCCGCAGCCTTGACCTCTTCCAGATACGAAACCGTCTCGCTGGGCAGCGGTCGCCCACGCTGCAAATGCTGTTCGTAGCGGTCCGGCCCAGCGTTATAGGCGGCAAACAGGCCGGGAAAGCCGAAGCGGTCATACATGGCGCGCAGATAGGCAGTGCCTGCCAGAATGTTGTCGCGAGGGTCGTGCGGATCGGCCCCCAGGCCAAGCTCTGCGCGCATCTCCTCATAGGTGCCGGGCATCACCTGCATGAGGCCAATGGCGCCGGCGTGTGACGCGATCGGCCGTCCATTCAGCTTTGTCTGCCCTCGGCTTTCGGCATCCATGACGGCATAAATCCAGGGCTGTGGAATGCTGAAACGCCGGCTTGCCTCAGCTACGTAGTGCTGCCATCTTGCCAGCTGCGGACCACGGGAGATGGCGGCCGGCTGAGCGTCGGTCGCGGCGGAACAGGCGCATGGCGCTATCGCGACCATGCCCAGCATCAGGAGGGTTACTCGGTCCATAGCGGCACGAGCCTCCCGGCAATATTTTCGGCCGGCACCGGCCCGAAATAGCGGCTGTCGAAGGAGCGGTTTCTATCGTTACCGAGCAGGAAAAACTCGTCGGCGGCGAGCTTGCGGCAGGCATTCCACCAAGGCAGCGGACGGTGCTGCGTGTCGGTTGCCAGCCGGCGCGCGACAATCTCGCCGCCGATGATGATGGCGTCGCCGAAGGCGCAGACATGCTCGCCAGGCAGCGCGGCAAGGCGCTTGACCAGCGGCACATTGCTGGGCAGGTAGAAGCGTTCGGCGGCGAGATCGGCGACCGGTTTTGGCGGGCGGACGAGCACCAGATCGCCACGAGCCGGTGATCCGGACGCGACGCGATAGAGGCCGACCGGCGCACTCTCCGAGGCGTTCCACACCAGCCAGGGCGATGGGTTGTCGAAAGCGGCGAAGCCGATCAGGCCGAGGCCTATTGTGGCCACGGCGATCGTCTTGCGCGCCCGAATGCGCCGCAGATGGCTGCCGATCAGGCGGATAGTGGGACGCCGGCTCATGAGCGGCCTCCCTCACCGGCCGAGCCGAAATTGTGCCCGCCATCCTCGGGCCTGGTCTCCTGCGCGCGTCCCTTCGACCAGTCGTCGAGCTCGTCGATGTGATAGCGGACATAGCGGCCGTGCTTGCGAAATTGCGGGCCACCGCCTTTGAGCCGCATCTTCTCCAGCGTGCGCTGGGACAGCCCGATATAGAAGGCGGCCTGCGCGGTGTTGAGAAACGGACTGCCCTTCTTGGCACGGGCCGCGCGTTCGTTTTCGTCGTCCATGATGATCCTCGTTTCGCTACGGAGAAGCGAAGGCGAGGATCGGCGAGCGAGATCGTTTTGGGGACGGGCGAAGAGTGGGGGGCGAGTTTTCGCCGCCCCTTCTTGAGAAGAGCCCCGCGCCGGTTGCGGCGCGGGGCTCGAGGCTGGCGGTTCAGTCGACGGGGTTCCAGATGATGGCGTATGTGTCGTCGTCATCCTGGCCGGCGGCGCGGCCGAGATTGGCGTAGAGCTTGCGCGGACCGAACTCCGGGGCGGCAATCGACAGGCTCACATAGTCCTTGCCGGAGGTCTCGCCGGTGCGGATCCAGCAGGCCCCTACTTCGACCCCTTGCGTCAGCACCCGGAAGTCGGGATGGGTGTCGGCGCTCTTTGCCTGATTGGGCACGATGTCGATGTCGGCGCGCACGCTGAGCGTCTTGAGCTGGCCCTTGTAGCCGCCGTTTTCCTGTTTGGTGACGTATCCGATCGCGGTCATTTTTAGTCTCCTTTTGGTGCTCGCCGGGGACCATTCCCCTGCGATGGCGGACCGTGATGGGCGCGTCCGGACCGCCGGAACCGGGACGGCCGCAGCGATAGCGGAGGACCCGAGCGGACAGCTTTTTTGAAGCGAAGCGGCGCGAGGAAGCCGCCGCAGGCGGCGGGGAAAAAAGCTGCTGGCGAGGGTTTCGGGCGGGCCGGATCCGCCCATAGGTCGTCAAGCCAGCCGCAGGGGAATGGTTCCTGAGACACATGGAGACAGGTAGCGCGATCGGCGGCGCAACGAACAGGCGGCAACGCAGGGCGCCGGCTGCGCGGGCTCTCTCGGCAACCGGATCGGACAATTGGCCCCATGCGCGGGGCGCCTCAGCAAGCAACCCGGCGTGGTGCAGGGCTGCCGAAATGGGGGCGAGTTGGCGTCGGGATTTCTCGCGCGGCACTGACTCGACAAGACGACCAATCGGCAGCCGGCGCGGCCCGGAGCGGCGCGCGCGATCTGAGCGGCGGCACTCGAGAGAACCGCCGCTTGAGGCTGATCGATTATTCGCGGACGAACAGCGGCTGTACCTGTGTCCACTGATCGGCGGTGCGGAAGCCGCCGCGGCTGGTGTAGCTTTCGGCGGGGAATTCCATCCAGCGCGGCAGCCAGGTCTCGACCTTCTGGCGGCCATTCTCGCCCGCCAGGAAGTCGCGGATGATCTTCTTTTGCGTCTTGACCTTGTCGGCGACATTGCCATCCGCGACCAGCTTGCCGCCGACCTCGGCCAGCATCGAATTGGCGATTTCCTTATCGCGCAAGAGGTCGAAGAAGGCATCGTCCGGTTGCCACCATGTGCCCATATCGACGTTCAGATGGTTGCCGAGCGCCTCGATGACGGCGCTGCCGGCTGCAAGCGTCTCGGCCATGACAAGGGTGAGAACGCGCATGACATCGTCGTCGCAGAGCGCCAAGAGGCGCGCGAACACGCCGGCGATAGCAAAGGCGTCGCCATCGCCGCCGGCGACCACGCCATCCTCATCCGGTGATCCGAGCAGGGCCAACACTTCGCGCCGTTTTTTGCCGAATGCAGCTTCAGCCTTGCAGCCGGCAAGGCTGGCAGTCACCGTCTCGTTGGCCGCGCGCTGTGGCTCACGGCGCACCAGCCACAAGCCGGAACCGGTGATGGCGTGCGCCACCACGAGTCGCAGCGCCACGGCGGGATGGTCGAGCATGGCCGCGCGCACGGCCGCATGGCGATGCAGATCGACATAGTTCTGCATCGGGCCGGTGAGTTCGGGGCGCGGCGGCTTGGCGGCTGTTTCTTCTTGCTCACCGCCCTCGCGGGCGCGGCGGGCTTCCTTGCGTGACAGCCAACCCTCGTGACACTCGACCTCGCCGCGATGCGAGACAGTGATGACGACCTTGCCGCCCTTCTTCTTCGGGGTCTTCTCGTGGTCCCATGGGTGGAAATACTGGCCCGGCTCCAGCAGCACCACCTCGCTCCAGCCGTCGTTGAGATAGGTGTCGCGTCTGGCGGCAATCGCTTCGTTCTGCTTTTGCCAGAACAGGTCGGCATCGGCGAAATAGCTGTCCTCGCCGAACAGGTCCGAGGTGATCAGGCCGGGATATTCGTCGATGGCAAACAGCGCCACCTTGGTGGAAATCGACTGGCCGCCGAACAGCCATTGCTTCAATTGAAAGCCACGCGGCGCGTATTGATCGGGATCGGCACAGAGTGCCAGCCAGTCCTTCTGCTGCGCCTTGGACGCCATGGTGAGATGGCGCACCGTCTCGGCGTCGATCTCCTCGCGGCGATAGGCTTCGCGGATTTTGGGCAAGAGGTCGCCAAGCGCCAGAATGCGTTTGACCTTCAGGTCAGTGATGCCGAAGGTCGCAGCGATGTCTGGAACGGTGCGGCCTTGCCTGACGAGCCGCGAAAACGTCTCCATTGCGATACTTCGTCTTGATCGAGGCGGGCGAGGTTTTCGATCAGCGAAGCTTCCAGCGCATCGGCGTCGTCGCCATCCTCCATGATGGCGCAGGGCAAGGGATCGCCTTCGCCGCGCTCGTCGGCAAGCGATTTCGCGGCGAAATAGCGCCGCCTGCCGGCAACGATCTCGAAGGTTTCCGGTTGGCCGTTGGGCCGCACAAGGAGAGGCACCAGCACGCCGCGCGCACGCACGGATGGCAGGATGTCGGATATGTCGGGCGCGCGTTTTCCACGGCGCATGTTGAGCGCGGAAATGTTGAGCTGGTCCAAGGGGATGTGGGCAAGCTGCATGGTTACTCTCTTTCGCTTTGGTGAGGTTGTCCCCGCCGCAGAGGCCGACGGCCGGCGCGGCGGGACGGTTTTTGCGCCTATCGGCGCTGCTGTTCCGCCGTGTCGGACGGAAGCTCGGAATGGGGCTTTGAAAGGGCGTCTGCTGCCTGCCGCAGAAGTCGCTCGGCCTCGGTGATATGGCGGCAAATACGGGCGGCTTCGGCATAGACGGAGAGCGGAAAGCGCGCCTGGAAATGCAGGTCGCGCTCTATGCCGAGGCCAAGCGGACCTTTTACGGATGCAAGCTCGGCCAGACTGACGCTGCCGAGTTCGGGGAAGCCGAAGCCGAGATCGCAAAGGCCGAACAGCGTGTCGCCATCGGCGTCGAGTTCGGTCAGAAGCCACGTGGCGGCACCTGTCGGATTAAACAGTTTCACAACGGGAAAATGGTCGATGTCGGCGCCGGCGGCGCTATTGGCGAGCAGTCGTGCGCGCAGTGGATCGGTGATCAGGATCATGGAAAGACTCCTTGTCAGAACAGGTCGAGTTGATTTCTGCTGGCTTCATCGAAGAGGCCGATATCGAGCGGCTTTTGCGCCGCGCGCGGACACATCGGCGCGTCCATCAGGAGGGTGAGCCGATCGCGCGTGGTGATCGGCCGGACACCGGGAATGAGCATCTGCTCGCCTTGCGGCGTCGGCTCGCTCGCGGTCAGTTGAGGATCGCGCATCGTCATGCCGCAATCCCTTCCTGCGCCTCGCCTTCGGCATCGGCCTGAAGGCCAAACAGGAAATCGGCGGCCTTGGAGGCAAGACTGGCGGCACGGAAGATCGCGCGGTTGTCCTCGCGCAGCACCTTCAGCCATGAGCCGATGTAATCGGCATGACGCACGGTCGGCTCGATACCGAGATTGCTGCAGACGAAGGCGGCAGTGATTTCGGCGACCAATTCTTCACGCGCGTAAGCCTTGGAGCCGAACGAGCCGGAGAGGTCGCGAGCAAGCCGCGTCGGGTGGCCGGTCCAGTGGCCAAGCTCGTGAAAGCAGGTCCGGTAATAGTCGATCTGGTGATGGAACGCCGGCTGCGGCGGCACCTGAATGTGGTCGCTGCCCGGCATGTAGAAAGCGGGATCGCCGCCGACCCTGAAATCCGCACCGCTGGCGCGAATGAGCGTCTCGGCCTGCGGGACGATCTCGCGCTGAGGCAGCGGCTCGGCGGCGGCATAGAGGTGTTCCGGAAGATTATCGCACTGCGCGACATTGAAGACGGTGAAGCGCTTCAGAAAAGGCACGGCCTGTGGTTCATCGCCCTCGTGGCGTGCGCGCTCCTTCTCGTCCTTGGGGACAAAGCGGTCGGCATGCACGATGGTCGTGCCGCGCTCGCCCTTCCTGACATTGCCGCCAAGGACGAGCGCCTGCCGGAAGGTGAGCCAGTTCTGGCTGGGATAGCTGCGCTCGATCACCGCGCCCCACAGGATGAGGATATTGATGCCGGAATAGATGCGCCCAGAGGATGCATTCCTCGGCAGGCCAAGGCCTGCCTTTGCGCTGCCCCATGGCTTGACCCATGGCACGGTGCCGCGCTCCAGCTCGGCAATGATGCGGTCGGTGATCTCCTGATAAAGGCTGACGCCCGGGCGCCCGCCTTTTGCCTGCGCCAGCCTCTGTGCTGGCACAACGCTTGCTGTTTGCATGCATCGTTTCATCCTCCGCTCGCCAATCGCCGCGCCTTTCCCCGGAAGCGGGGTGGGCGGCGAGTCGCGACCGGAAAGGCCCGCCGTGGTAGGCGGACCGCATCCGAAGGACCGGAACAAAGAGGAGGACCCTGAGCGGCACGCGAAGGGTTGCGGGCTGCCGCGGCGGGCCTAGAAGGGAGTGCCGCCCACCCCGCGCCACCGGGAAAGGCCAACAGACAAACCGCGCCGCCCGCAAGGGCGGCGGCCGTCACAGCCCGAAGGGCTGCCCACGCCAAGGGGCGAAGCCGAATGGCCGAGACCGCCTGAGCTTGCCGAAGAAAAGCGGGCTCGGTTCACGAGCACCTGGCGCGCGACGTCAGGCGCGCGGGCGCCCGCCAGGACGGCAGGCTGGACAGATTTTTCGCACGGATCATCGTCAAGCGCCGCAGTTACGTCGAGAAACTCGACGACATCGCCGCCGTGCGCGCGGCTTGCTCCGAACAAAACCAGCGCTCGCCTTTCAACAGGTTGAGGCGCGTGTCTCAGTAATTCATGTCCGGGATCATGATAGACGCGCTCGCCCGTTTTGTAGCTTATATTGGCTTTGATGTTGCAGCCGACAGCGGCAGGGTCGATTCGAAGGCAAGAAAGCCAGCCAGGAGTTGTCTTGAAAGCGATGGTTGCTCACGCCCCTTCCCTCCGAAGAGAGAATGGGACGTTTGCAGCGTGGAGTCTACAAGTCGGGTCTAATTCACCGGTCCTGTTCCGAACCATTGAATGAACGGCGCATCCTTACCCGTGATATCCTTCACCGTCTTTAACAGCGCTTCATGGGTGCGTTGGAGAGCCCGGTAATGGTTGCTGGTAGGTGATAGAAGCGGCTGGACGATGCTCTTGTGCAGCCGTTCCGCCTCCGCGAGAAAGCGCTCGATTTCAGCCTGTGAAAGCTGCTTGGAAAGTTTGGTCCTAGCCATTGCGATCTCCGTTGAGGAATCGCCCCACCTAGGATTATCATCCTATATCGGCATGGCTTGGTAAAGACCCACCCGCAGCGGAATGGCAGCTTGCCGAAGAAAAGCGCGCTCGGTTCACGGTACCGGCGCGAGCCCGTTAGACGCGCGGGCGCCCATTAGCCCGCAGGCTGGACAGAATCTCGCACGGATCAGCGTCAAGCGCCGCAGTTAAGTCGAGAAACTCGATGACGTCGAGACGCCGCTCTCCGCCCTCGTACTTGGCCACGAAGGATTGGGGACGATCAAGCTTCTCGGCCACCTGCGCCTGAGTCAGGCCTTTGGCCTTGCGCAGGGAAACCAACTGGGCCAGAAACCGCTGGTGGCGGGGCGATCGAAGAGACTTGGGCATGTAGGCGAACCGGTCGGGTAAAGACCGGATCAGCGACTAATCCCGGTTTCGGATTATCCCATTTTGGGATATGCTGCGGGCGCTCAACAGGCGAGGTTCGCAGGCATGAATCGATCAATGGGAACAGATGAGAATCGAAACTCAACTCTGTGCGACGAAGTCCCCTGGTCGGAGAACCTCACGAGCTACGACAGGGAGCATTTCACGATCTACCTGCGGATCCTGGATGCCTGCGCCGACAATGCCAGCGAAGAGGAGATGGCTGATCTCATTCTCGGCATCGACCCGGCCCTTGAACCGGTCCGCGCCCGCAAGGCTCTTCGCAGCCATATCGACCGGGCGAACTGGATGGTGACGACCGGCTACAAGGAACTGTTCGCCGGCTGACGCAAAGCGTGTTTCGAGCAGCGCACCCGACGTAAATCTCGCAAGTGGGCATCACCTGCTCCGGGCGCTTAATCGGCGAGGTTGAGCAATCGAGACGCTATTTCGCTCGATCCAGCACGAATAA
>NZ_JAMYOQ010000054.1:0-20827 GCF_040319905.1 Mesorhizobium sp. M0833
GACGACGGAATCGGCCTGCCGGAAGGCGAGATGTGGCCCAAGCCAGGCAAGCTCGGAGCGCTGATCGCGCGATCGCTGACCGAGAACGCCAAGGCGCAGCTAGCTGTCGAGTCCAGCGCCAACAAAGGGACGAAGGTGACCATCGTTTTCAAACGGTCGGCGGCAGCAAGCTAAAACGATTGCCGTCGAACATGGCAGGCTGGCGGCTGGCTTCATGGCGGTTTTGAGCAGGTGGCTGCAAATAGGCCCGGACGCGCTTCGCGGCCTGCTTCACATGGTCGAGGTCTTCCATTATGCTCCAGGCTTGCTGCTTCTGACTTCGGCGGCCAGTCCATCCCCACCTAGCGGAAGGCACTCCCGCCTGATTACGTTGCGGCTTGAGTCTTGACGGCGGGGGCACCTGACGCCTTCGCGCTCATCACGCGTGGGCCGGCAATTCAGCAGCGAGTCATCGCTTGGCCAATCTTGCCGAGGACGAAGGTCTAACCTACAAATAAAATTGGCCCGACTGTTCGTGGCCGGAGGTAACCGCGAATTTGCGCTATCGGGACAGGAGAGCAGTGCTGTAGGCAAACCGCGATGCGTGCATTCGTTCGATTGGTTCTACGATTATCCTGACGCCTGGGGTGACCAGTTGCACCAGTATTTCCTACTACGCGCAATCTTTGCAGGGTCATGTGCAGATCATCGCGGCCCGCCAAGACATCGGAAAACTGATCGACGATCCTTCAACCCCTGAGATATTGCGCGCCCGAATGGCATCGGCGGCCGCCATATAATAGTTTGCGGCAAAGACGGCCTCGATCGAACGGCTGAGGACGCGCTCGCCAACAGATTGCGCGACAGACGATGGGGTGGATACCGCGGATACGACGCCTGGTTCGATGCTCCGATCAACAACGCGAAGCTCGCCGCGACTTCCGTCTACAGCGATTCGGTTCAAAGGCTTGGCGCGTTGGACAAAGCTCGCCGCGCCGAAGCGCGATGCATAGAAGCCGGGATAGTCGCCCGAACACAAGTCGAACAAGCGGAGTGGTCGACCGTTTCGTCCTCCCCGGGGACGAGCCGGTTGCTCTGGCCTGGGGCGACCTGATGGGTCTTGCGGAGCACCGTCTCCAGCATGGCGATCAGGTCTTCGGGAAGTATGGCCTCATTCTGCACAGACGGTTTTGCGTGGCTGTTACGGATGCCGGCGGGCACGGTGGCGATATGGCGGTCCTTTCGATCGAGCGGCTCGCCATGCTGCGTATAATTCCACGCCAGGGAGGAGAGACGGCGCTCGATCGTCGCCACAGAGTTTGGTTTCTTGTCTCCTGTAACCTTTCTGGATGCACAGGCCGTGATGTAGAGGCCGACGGTCTGCGGATCAGGCGGCAACACGTCGAGGTGCTGCCGGCGCGCCCAGGCGCAAAAAATCCGCTCTCGACCGAGCGGCGTCAGACCGGTATTCTTATGGATGTTCATCCGGTCCCCCTGGAGTCACTGAAGCTTCGACAATCTCAGCTTTCCCGGTTCGGACCGGATGGACAACCTACTGAAAGCTCACAACTAGCTACCAATGCGATCAGCTTTCGGGCTATCGGGCGCATCCAGGGAGGATGGGTATGTTCTTGGCTAACGGGCTCAAGCTGCGGGACCGCGGGTGCACGCTGACACTGATGTTGGCGATCATATGTGTATGTGCGCCTGCACTGGCGGCAAACGCGTCGGATCAGGCGTGCCGGTCCATCGCCAAGCTCAAAATTCCAAGCGTGATCTTTACCGAGGCTAGCCTTCAAAAGCCGCAGGAGATCCCCGCAGATCCCTTCACTGCATTCACCGGCGCCTCGCCTCAGGCGGTAAAAGTGGGCGGGCACTGCCTTGTCCGAGGTGTTATCGGGAAACGCCAGGGGGTCGATGGTCAATCATATGGCACCCGGTTTGAGGTGCGTCTTCCGACAACCTGGAACGACATGTTCCTTTTCCAGGGCGGCGGCGCAGTTGATGGCTTCCTGGCGCCGGCCGTCGGGACCATTCCTTGCCGGAACTCGACCGCGGCTCCCGGGCTCTTGCGCGGCTACGCTGTTGTAAGCATGGATGGCGGGCACCCAAGCCCCGATCCGGCTTTCGGGGTCGATCAAGCCGCACGCATTGATTTTGCGTACGCCTCCATTGGCAAAGTCACTTCTGTCTCGAAGCAGGTGATTGCCAAGTTCTATGGGGCGGCTCCGAAAAAGTCGGTGTTCATGGGATGCTCGAATGGCGGTCGTGAGGCGTTGATAGCGGCTCAGCGATATCCGCTCGAGTTCGACGGCATTGTTGCAGGTAGCCCGGGTTTTCGTCTCAGTGCCGCCAACATTGCCGAAGCCTGGGATACTCGCCAGTACATGAGCATCGCTCCCAAGGATGAGGCCGGCCATCCCATTCTATCCCGCGCCTTCTCCCAGCAGGATCTGAACATCGTCGCCAAGGCGGTTCTCGCTGCCTGTGATGCCCGCGATGGCATTGAGGATGGCGTCATCAACGCCTGGCAGCAGTGCCGGTTCGACCCAAAGGTCCTGTCCTGCCAAGGCGATAAGACGGACAGCTGCCTCACGGCTGGTCAAGTGCAGGCCATGAGCCGCGCGTTCGCGGGTCCGGAAAGCTCCGATGGCGAAAAGCTTTACAGCGATTGGCCATATGATACGGGCGTTGCGGGCGCGGACTGGAGAATGTGGAAGCTGGGCAATTCCCCCACTTCCCAGTCGGATGCAAATAACATCGTTCTGGGAGCCCGCTCGCTTCAATACTACTTCATGACGCCCCCGGCGCCGAATTTTGACCCCCTGAAGTTCGACTTCGACAAGGATCCGGCACGCGTTGCGGATACGGCCAAGCTCAATGATGCGACCGGCACGTATCTCGCCAGCTTCGCTGCCCACGGTGGAAAGCTGCTCTTGTTTCAGGGACTTTCCGATCCGGTCTTCTCAGCCAACGATCTGGTGCGCTGGTACAAGCAAGTCGTCGAGGTCACAAGCGGCGGCGATTTGGAAGCGACTCGCCGTTTCGTGCGCATGTTCATAATCCCGGGGATGACCCACTGCGGCGATGGCCAAGCCTTCGACGACTTTGATCCTTTGGCCGCCATCGAGGGCTGGATAAACCAAGACAAGGCTCCGGATTCTCTCGCGGCTGGCAGCAAGGCATTCCCCGGCAAGCACCAGCCGATCTGCGCTTATCCCACTCAAGCTGCCTATGGCGGTAAGGGAAATCCCGATGAGATCGCGAGCTATTCGTGTCGGGGATAAGAGACCTCGTCATTTGTTCGCTTCAATCTGCGCGCATTCCCGGAACAGGTCTCCCGGACCAAGGATCGGTTGGAAAAGCTAAACCCGGAATTTGTGGGCCGTGCCATAACGCAGTTGATGATCATGCCTGACTACGAAGCGTCGGCCGCCGATAGTCTGGACACAGCGCTCGCTGTGCTCGATGAGGTAATTGTTATCGCCTGAGATCTGACCGCCTCATCCCAGCGGACAAAACGGGGGCATCAGAGCCCGGACGCCTTGGTGAGATTTACGCGGAAACGATCGCGCCGGCGCTGATAATTTCGCGTCATCTCCGCGGAGGCATGGCCGAGCTGTTTTTGCACATAGCGTTCGTCGACCTCGGCCGACGAGGCGAGGCCGGCGCGCAGTGAGTGGCCGGCGAATTTCTTGGCCCGTTCGCCCTCCGACAGATCGCCGCGCACGCCGGCGGCGAGCGCCGTGCGCTTGACCAGGCGTGCGACCTCCTGGTCGTTCAAGCGATCGGCACCGACGGCTCTGCCTTGACCAGCAACGCGCCGAAACAGCGGTCCGTGCGCAATGCGCGCCAGTCTTAGCCAGGTCTGCAGAGCGACCACAGGGCAGGTGGCGTCGGAGGAGCCGCGGCCGATTTCGACCTCGCGCCAGCCGGTTTTGCCGCGCAATGTGACAAGCAGACCCTTATCGGCAAAAATCTCGACCCAGCCGCGCCCGACCTCGGTCTGATCCCTGCCGACGTCGAGGCCGACGATTTCGGATCGGCGAAGGCCGCCGGCGAAACCCAAAAGCAGCATGGCGCGGTCGCGCAGACCACGCAGCGTGCCGCGGTCGAGGGTCGAACATGCGATCAGATCCTCGGGCAGGATCGCTTCCTTGCCGGGGAGGGGAGGCGTGGGTGTTGCGAACGCCAGCCATCACCGTGGCGATATGCCGGTCCTTGCGGTCCAGCGGCTGGCCGCGCTGGGCAAAATTCCAGGAGAGCGACGAAAGCCGGCGCTCGATGGTTGAAACGGTGTTGGGCTTTTTGTCGCCAGTGGCCGTACCTGACGCGCAGGCGGCGATATAGAGCCCGACGACCTCAGGATCGGGCGGGAACATCTCGATGCCTTGGCGCCGGCACCAGCTCGAAAAATGCTTCCAGTCGGCTGCGTAGGCGCGGCGCGTGTTGGCCGAACTCGCCGCCTCGATATAATCGCGCGCGCGGCCGGCGAGCGCCTCAAGCTGCGCAGGCAGGCTGGGATTGGCAATGGCTGGAAGGGGAGGGGACGAGGCTAGGTCGGCATCGCCCATCTGCATGACGATATCGATGATGTCGGGCAAAGCCGCGGCGCTTTGTGTGTGAAGCTTGTCCGAAATTCGTAGCATATTTCGGACATCTTGACCGTCACTTCGTCCGAAATCGGACCACAGATTTCGGACAAAGCCCCGGCATCAACCCGCCAATATCTCGATCTGCCGTCGCCGCTGCAAACGTCGCCTGTGAGAGGCGAGCCGCCTCTAAACTGGTCGTATATCCCGATTAATAATAAGAATGTAGTCAACTTCCATATTTTAGAGGGCACGCATGCTGCCACTCAACCGGCCTGATCACCACACAAAGTGAGGAAGAACCTGGTTAGGTGCAAAGCGACAATTGCCTCGACAGCGGGTCCCGGAAGGTTTATGCTGCCCAATCTTACCGCAATCCGAAATGGCGATTGAGTACCTTCACGAGTGAAGGGATTCCCGCGGTCTTAGAGATGAGTTGTCGAATGGCGCGAAGTCGCACAGAATCGCGAAGTCGCACAGAATCGTGTGTTTGATACCGATCAGGATCGCGAGCTATTTCAGGCGCAGAGAGGTCTTGCGCCCGATGCACGAGTTGCTCCCGGTCCAACGGAAGTGAATGGGGTGGAACTGCTTTGTCGACCAAATTGTTGACGGAACGTCCGGCGCCCATTGTTGCTACATGTCTGGATTCTTGGGGCGTTTTGGATGATGCAATCCACCATCTCACTCCAAAGGGCAGTGGAATCTGGAACAATGTCGCTTTTGTACGCAGGACATCCTTCGCGCCCGATTGGCATATTGTCTTTAACTCTGCTTCTATTTTTGGGCTCCCTGTTGATATCGAAGCGAGTCCAAACAGGACAATTTTTGCAATCGGCGAACCGCCGACGAAAGCTCATCGCGCATTTCATGAAGGGCAGGGGAAAAATACCATCGTCCTGACGTCTGACGCAGAGCTGGCTGCTCGGCAGAATGCAGAGCGCCGATTCGTTTTGTCTCCACCTATCACTCGGTCTTGGTCTGTAACAAAGACATATGACCAACTTCTGGTCAGCGAAGTCGTGGACAAGCCGCTTCGGCTCTCATGGATTACCAGTAACATCGCCCTGCTTAAAGGGCATCGATATCGGCTGGCGTTTCTGGAACGGCTGAGAGAGGAGCTCGATTTTGACCTGTTCGGCCGAGGTTTTCGGCTGATTGGAGATAAATGGGACGCACTCGCACCGTACCGTTACAGTATAGCTTTCGAGAATACTCGTGCTGATTACTATTTTACAGAGAAGCTTATGGACTGCTTCGTTGCTGAAACAATGCCGATCTATTACGGCAGCCCGGCAATCACGAGGTTCTTCCCTTCCGACTCAATGGTTCTGATTGACCCAGAGGACAAGAACGTAATCCAAAAAATTCAAGAAATCATCGACTCGGACCTCTGGAAGGAGCGTCGCGGCGCAATACAAGAGGCGAAGCGGTTGGTTCTTGAGAAATACAATACGTTTGCTTATCTCGCGGGCTTCATCGAAAGCGTTCACGATAAACCCTTACCGCCGGAAGTTATACACATCGGTTCGCCTGCGGTCGATTTTGGGAGAGACGAATGAAGTACTCCAACGCTCGCTTCGCGTGCCCGGCGGTTGGTGGTCTGGCGAGATCGGTACGGAGCGCTCGGCGGAGAATGCCTACCTGCGCAGACGGGCCGGCACGGGCGCACGAGGTCATGCGCCCCCGGCTGCCGCTGATCAGACGAACTGGGGAAGGCCAGGAACGGAATTGAGGACCTCGTCCACGAGTTCGTCGCCGGCATGTTCCTTGGCGAAGGCGATCGTCTCGTTGGCGATGGCGGCGATCTTTAGAATGCTGAGACCCTCACTCATCAATTGCTGGCCGAGCCCCATGAGGCCGCCTCCGCCCTCTGGGTCGTTGCCATGATACTTCGCCACTAATTCCGAAGCTCCGGGAATGGCCGCGATCATGCGCGCAACGGGACCGTCGGCCGCGTGGCGTTGCAGGAAACCCAGCATTAACCCAACGGCCTTCTCTGCGAGAGCCGGGCCGATGCCGGCACCAGTGGCGATGCGCGATAAGAATTCTTCCATGGCAGGGTTCGTCTCTCTTTAATGAGGTTTACACGGGGCCGGTCCGGCGCCCAAAGCGCCCTTGGCCGAACCACAATTGAACTCCACAAAAATAGGCCGGCGGAAGTGCTATTGCAACTGCGCGTAAAACCGCCTCTGTCAACGCAAGCTGCGTCGGACGTGCGTATTTCGCAAAAACGGGACAGTCGTTCCGCTAAATCGCGGACAGCAGTTTCACTAATTCGCGGACAGCAGGATGGGGTCGGCGCTCGGTTGCCTGGTTGAAGTCATTTGCGATTGATTTCGCCGTTTTCGGCGCCGGTCAAGGGCGGCGGTGTTTTTTGCTTTCTCATGCTGTCGCCTTCGAGGGTGATGCGATGGGCGTTGTGGATGATCCGGTCGAGAATGGCGTCGGCTATTGTCGGCTCCGCGAATGCTTCATGATGCACCTTTCCTTGATCGCCTGGTCCGTTGCAGTCGGCGTTGAAGTTGATCGATCTGGTCGCTGGAAAGGTTTCCGCTTGGCCGCGGGCGTCACCATTTCTTTCCCACAAGATCCTTCAACGCGGCATTGTCGAGCATGGCGTCGGCCAAAAGCCGCTTCAGCCGCGTGTTCTCGTCCTCCAGAGCCTTCAGTCGCCGAGCCTCGCAGACATCCATCCCGCCGAAGCGGGCCTTCCAGTTGTAAATCGAGGCGTCGCTGACCCCGTGCTTGCGGCACAGATCGGCAACCGATACCCCGGCCTCATGTTCCTTCAAAATTCCGATGATCTGCTCTTCAGAGAAGCGGCTACGTTTCATGTCCTGGTCCTCTCGATGGGCCAGAACGAACTTCAAACCGGATTAGATAAGAGGGGCAAGGTCAAGGTCGATGACTCAACTGTTGTGTGGGGAGAGCTCTTACTTCTCATTCGCTCCAAATGCGGACGCGGCGCACGAGCTCGGAAGTTGAGATCCCGTAGCGATCGTGAAGCGTCGGCAGCGCGCCAGCGTCGAGGAACTCGTCGGGCAGGGCGATCTGGCGAAAGACTGGGGTCACTCTCTCGCGCATCAGCAGCGCGGCAACGCCTTCGCCAAGGCCACCAATGATGGTGTGGTTCTCCGCCGCCACCACCAGCCGTCCCGAACGGCGCGCGGCAGCGAGTATCGCCTCCGTATCCAGAGGTTTGATCGTCGGAACGTGCAGAACGGCGCAGCCGATCCTGTCGGCTTCAAGCGCCTTCGCGGCCTCCAGCGCGCGCATGGTCATCAGGCCGCTGGAAATGAACAATACGTCCGCGCCCTCGCGCAGCATTCGCGCCTTGCCGATTTCAAATGTATAGTCGTCTTCGTCGAGCACGACAGGAACCTTACCGCGCGAAAGCCGCATGTAGACCGGCCCGTTGTAGTCCGCGATCGCCTCCGTGGCCTGTTCGATGTCGAGCGCGTCGCAAGGGTCGATGATCGTCAGGTTCGGCATCCCGCGGAAGATCGCGATGTCCTCCGTCGCCTGGTGGCTGGGGCCGTAGCCGGTCGTCAGCCCCGGTAAGGCGCAGACGATCTTCACATTGAGTTTCTCCTCGGCGATCGCCATGCAGATGAAATCGTAGGCACGTCGCGATGCGAAGACGGCGTAGGTGGTGGCGAAGGGCGTAAAACCCTCCCGCGCCAAGCCGGCGGCGGCGCTCATCAGCACCTGCTCCGCCATGCCCATCTGATAGAAGCGGTCCGGATGCTCCTGTGCGAAGACATGGAGATCGGTGTATTTCGCGAGGTCTGCCGTCATTCCGACGATCCCGGGCCGCTGGTGCGCCAGTCTGGCCAGTGTCTGTCCAAACGGCGCATTGCGTGTCGGTACGCCATCGGGCGCGATCGACGCGATCATCGCCGAGGTGGTCTTGCGCTCACCGGCATTGGCGGCGTGGCGCGGCGCGAATTTTGACAGCCTCACTGTGGGCGTCCCTTCTCCAAAGCTTCGAGCGCCAGCGCCCATTCATGCGGTTCGACGCGGATGAAATGCGTGATGTCGCGGGTTTCCAGGAACGGCACGCCCTTGGCCATGCGGGTATCGCAGACGATCACACGTGGACGAGGCTCCTTCAGCCCGCGCGCCAGGTCGAAGGTCACGCGGACCGCTTCGATGTCGTTGCCGTCGACGCGCTGCGCGTGCCAGCCGAACGCCTCGAACTTGTCTGTCACCGGCTCGGAGGAAAGCATGGCCGTCGATGGACCGTCGGCCTGCTGGTTGTTGAAGTCGACGATGGCAATGAGATTGTCGAGCTTGTGGTGGGCCGCCGACATCGCCGCTTCCCAGGTCGAACCCTCGCCGAGTTCGCCGTCGGACAGGAGGTTATAGACGAAACTGTCGCTCTGCTTGCGCCTCAGCCCCATGCACATACCGACAGCGATGCCAAGGCCGTGACCGAGCGAGCCGCCGGTGATCTCCATGCCGGGCGTGTATGCCGCCATGCCGGACATCGGCATGCGGCTATCGTCGCTGCCATAGGTCTCGAGCTCTTCCTCCGGTAGCACGCCCGCTTCGATCAGCGCCGCGTAGAGCGCGATGGCGTAGTGTCCGATCGACAGCAGGAAGCGGTCGCGTCCCTCCCACAGCGTGTCGTCCGGCCGGTAGTGAAGCGCATGGAAATAGGCGACGGCAAGCACGTCGGCGATACCCAGTGCCTGTCCGACGTAACCTTGGCCCTGGACTTGACCCATCCGGACGGCATGTCGGCGGATACGATAGGCTCGTTCGGCCAGGCTGACATTGCTGCCAGCGCGAGGCATCTCAAGATCCGGTGTCCTCTCAGCCATGGATCAGCATCCCACCGTTGACGTCGATCACGGCGCCGGTGATGTAGCTGGCCAGATCGGACGCCAGAAAGAGATAGGCGCCGGCGACGTCGCGTGCGTCGCCCAGCCGGCTGAGCGGGATTCCCTTGATGATGTCGGCGCGCATGGCCTCGGTCAGTTTGCCCCCAGTGATGTCGGTCTGGATCAGGCCCGGTGTGACGCAGTTGACGCGGATGCGGTCGGGCCCGAATTCGCGCGCCATGGCCTTGGCAAGCCCCAGAACACCCGCCTTGGCAGCCGAATAGTGCGGGCCACCGAAGATGCCGCCGCCGCGCTGGGCCGAAACCGACGACATGCAGATGATCGAGCCGCCGCCATTTTCGCGCATGTTCGGGATGAATGCCTGGCTGAGATAGAGCACGCCGCGTAGGTTGACATCGAGCATGCGGTCCCAGTCAGCCGGGCCGATATCCAGTGTCTTTGCGGGCTGCGTGACGCCCGCATTGTTGCAGAGCACATCGATCCTGCCCAAGGTTTCTGTCACTTGCGCCGCCGCCCTCTTGCAGGCGTCGAGGTCCGCGACGTTGCACGCAAGGCCGATATGGTCGGGTCCAAGCGACGCAGCGGCGTCACGCGCTTGCCCGTCATCGAGGTCGAGTATTGCAACGCGAGCCCCGTGCTGTACCATCAGCGCTGCCGTGGAGCGGCCAATTCCCCGGGGGCCCGCGGCCCCCGAAATCACCACGGCCTTGCCCTTCAGCAACAAGTCGAACTCTCCTGCTATTTCTGTTTGCCGGCGATCTAAAGTCGGTAGAACCGGGCGGCGTTGTCATGGAACAGCGCGAGCCGCTCCTCGTGCGGGTGGGCGATCGTAATTTCCTTGAAGGCGTTCAAAATGGCGTCGAAGCTCGAGAACAGCTTGTCGACGGGGAAGTTCGTCGCGAACATCGAGCGGCCGACGCCGAAGACTGCGATCGCCTCCTCGACATAAGGACGGATCGAGAACGTGGTCCAAGTCCAGTCGCCCATGCCGAGGCCCGAGATCCAGGCGACGTTCGGCGCTTGCGCTAACTGGTGCATGCCTTTTTTCCAGGCGCCAAAATGCTCGGCGCCGTCGACCTGCATGCCGGTGTGATTGAGAATAATCTGCACGTCGGGAAAGTCGCGCGCCAGTTCGAGGAACTCGCTCATCTGCGGATAGTAGAGCTGCGGGTCGAAGCTCAGCCCGCGCTTCGCCAGCTCCCGGAAGCCGCGCCGCCATTCGGGCGTACGACTGACCTCCGGCCGCGCCAGATAGGTCTTGGCGGGGTCGGGATGATAATTCATCGGCTGCCGCATGCCGCGGAAGTTCGGATATTCCATGTGGCGGTCGAGGAGGTCGCCGACGTCGGGTTGGGACAGGTCGGCATAGCCGACGATGCCATGCGGAAAGCCTCGCTTGTTGGCGATCTCCTGCAGCCAGCGCGTTTCCCCAACCGGATCGCCGGGATCGAGAAGCAGCACTTCGGCTCCGGTGGAAAGGGCACGAGCGATCTGGACGATCTGGCCTTCGTGGAGGGACAATTTGCGTGCCGGCATTATCGACGATCGCTTCGCCGATCGCTGGGTCGATCAGCTGGAGCGCTCCGAGCGCAGTTTCGCGCGTGCGGCGACGGCTGATCTGCGACCAGCCCGACCTCGCATGCACAATGCCGATGTTTTCCGCGACCGGACAGCTCGGGCAACAGCGCCAGCTCCTGATGCACCACCGCCATGATCGGGCTGTTGTGGTCGGCCTTCGACGAGGCGAAGCCAATCTCGCCGGCTTCGCGTGAGGTCAGCCCTGTGACGATGCGGATGAGAGTGCTTTTGCCGGCGCCGTTGCCGCCCAGGAGCGCGTGGATTTCGTCGGCCCGGACCTGAAAACTCACACCCCGCAGGACACGGGTTGCGTCATAACTCTTCTCGATATTCGCAGCTTCGATCAGGGGCTTCCTGGTCAATACCTGTCCAACTCCCGGCACGTTGCCGGCGCTACCCAAGCTTTGGGTTGAACTCGGCTCCATCCTGTATCTCCTTCCGGGACCACTGTGCGACCGATTGACATTCGGCTCAATTTTCGTTTCTTAACATTCTGTGTAGCTGAGCTTAACTGACGAGGACGAGGTCAGACATCAAGTTCAATTCGATGACGCATTTCGAGGCAGTCGCGCGGCTCGGCGGCGTGGCAAAGGCCGCTCAGGAATTGCAGGTGACACCTTCGGCGGTTAGCCAGCAGCTGCGGCTGCTCGAACACCAACTCGGGGTGCGGCTTTTTCAGCGCGAAAAGCGCCATCTCTCGCTCACGATCGACGGTGAGCGGCTCTTCCAGACCACGACCCAGGCTTTCGAATCCATACGCGAGGTGCGTAATGCCATTGTGCGGCAGCGCGAAAGCTTCCAGCTTAGCCTGCGCGTCAGTCCTTCCTTCGGCGAGAAATGGCTGGCGCCGCGGTTGGCCGAGTTCAGCAAGGGCTATCCGAGCTGGAATTTGCGCGTCGACGCCACGCCCAATTTCTCGGATTTCGAAACGGAGGTCATCGATCTCGATCTTCGTTATGGCGACGGCGGCTGGGCCGGCCTTTATTCGGATTGCGTCGTCAACGATCTGATCCTGCCGATGTGCTCGCCTTCCTATCTTGCCGAACTGCGCGCGATCTCACCGGATCCGCGCGAGCAGCTTCGCCATGCGCGGTTGATCGACAGTGTGAAGGCCTATTTCCGGTGGGATTATTGGCTGCCGTGCAACGGTATCCAGGGCGCCCGCATGACGTATCCCTATCGTTTCGACCGTTCGTCAATGTCGGTTCAACTGGCGAAGGACGGTGCAGGTGTGGTCCTGGAAAGCACATCCATCGCATTCGAGGACCTGGTGTCGGGTTCTCTGGTTCCGGTCTCGATAGAGTTCGAGGTCATCGAGTTTCCGGGATACTGGCTGGTCTGTCCTTCGCGGCATATGAACCGGCGCGCGGTTCGCCTGTTTTCGGACTGGGTGTCACGCGTGGGTAAGCGCGACACCGATCTGGCTCGCCGGTTTCTGGCGGATAAGCAACTGCGCATATCGTTCGAACGACGGCCTCATTTCGGGGCACGGGATGACAAAGCGGCGCCAATGGCGTGAACAGTTCGGCGTTCAAGACATGGCAAGACGAAGATTGACAGCACGTTGCGGTTGAGGAGCTGGCAAAACGCAGGCTGTGTGCAAGCGAATGGGTTGGCCCCGCTTTTCATTTTCCGCGTAGCCTGTGCCTGTGGCTGCCCGCGCCACAAGGCGTTGGTGCACAAATGTGGCATTAGGCACAATCAGCTCTTTGATGCCGCCTGCTATGTCGGCCTTGCCGGGCAGCGAACGGACTCCGGGCGTGCGCACGCCGTCATGCGGTTGAGAACGGCGCAGCCGATGGCGACCTCGGTCTGCTGAGCCGAAAAGGAGCGGGCTCGCAGGCGACGTCCGATCAGCCCCTTGTAGCGCCCGACGGCGGTCTCGATCAGGGCGCGCTTGCCATAGCCGGTGGACGCCTGCCAATTCAGCCTTCCATCATTGGCGATCGCCGTGATGTGACCGTCCCTTTGACCGGGTGGTCCGGTGTCATCACTCTCCACGGCCGTTGAACGTGGCGGGATGACTATCCTTGCGGTGACGCTGTGTTGCAGCACCGCGCAGTAGGTGGGACCGCCATCATATGCTCCGTCGGCCGTGAATTGGTCGATCTCTGCGTCGATCCGGTCGAGCAGCGGCTTCACCTGCGAGGGATCGTCGCCGTCCTAGTCGGTCAGACAATGGGCGATGATCTCGCCGCTGTCGGCATTGAGAACCAAATGCAGCTTGCGCCAGGTCCGGCGTGATCTGGCACCGTGCTTGTCTTCCAGCCATTGGCCGGCGCCGTAGACTTTCATCCGGTGCTATCGATCAGCACATGCAGCGGACCGTCCTCGGATGCCGCTGCCGCTTGGCCGATGGTTCCCATATCTTCGCCCGGCGGCTTAGCGTCGTGTGATCGGGAACCGGTAGATCAAGCCCCATCAGATCGAGCAGCGAGGTCGCCAATCCCTCGCTCTGGCGCAGACGAAGCCCGAAGACGCATCCCAGTGTCAAGACCGCCTCGATGGCGAGATCGGAATAGCGGGGCTGGCCGCCGCGGGTCGTTCTTCGCGGCGCATGCCACCTGGCCAAGGCTTCTTCTGTCAACCACAGCGTCAGACTGCCGCGCCGCCGAAGGCCCGCCTCGTATTCCGGCCAGTTTGTCACCTTGAATTTCATCTTCGCGCCTCGGTGACGGCGGCTGGCATTGTGTTTGTAGGGCATCGGGCGAAGATCATGTCGTTGGCGATCTCGCCTGCCTATCGGCAAACCCTTGAAAAATTGTTCCACGCACCAACGCCTCGACAAGCACCTTTCTTCATACATTTCCCGAACGACCCGCAGCGCAAAGCCTCCCCATGAGAAAAGAGCTTCCCATGTCTTTCACGCCATTGATTGACCCCGAGATCAAGGCCCGCTACCCGGATTTTCATCTGATCAGCATTGTGGTGCGGAACGCTGAAATCGACGTGCCGGATGCACAGGCGTTGAACGACACGATTGCGGCGGCGGAACAGGCGGCGCTTCGCGATGACGCCCAAAGGGACGCGCGTCTTGCGGCGTGGGCCGTTGCCTACGAGGCTTTCGGCACAAAGGCCAATCGAACGCCGTGCTCGGCCGCCGCGCTTCTCAAGCGGGTGCGGAAAGATGGCTCTCTCCCGCGGATTTCCCCACTGGTTGATGCCTACAATGCCGTCAGCGTGTTGTATGGCCTTCCGATTGGCGGGGAAGATCTCGATCTCTACCAGGGGTCCCGAGACTTTTAATTGCGAAGGGAGCGGAGCCATTCGACACGATCGAGCAAGGTGAAATGGTAACCGAGCATCCCGAACCCGGCGAAGTCATCTGGTGCGATGATTCCGGTGTCACGTGCCGCCGCTGGAACTGGCGGCAGGGGCGGCGCACCATGGGTCACGGTCGATACCCGCGCCATGTGGCTCGTGCTGGAAGCCCTCGGCCCAATGTCAGCTATACAGATGACGGGCACCGGAGAGCATTTGATGGACTTATCCAAGCGTTGTGCCCGGGTGCGAATCGAAACCGCGCGGATCGACGAGTCCACTACATCTCGTGTCCCTTAGGGCATGGCCCAGCTTTCGGAGAAACACCCCACTCAGCCCTGTCCGGATCTGGCGCTCCTTGCTCGCTCCGCTGGCCTACACAGTTGATTGCGAACGACCCAGAACGGCTCTCGAAAACGAGCGTCGAACGAAATCAGATCACCGCTTGTTCTCCCTTAGCGTTGTTTGGCGTACTTTTATCGCGATGCCCTCTTGTGGGGCGTGCCATAACGCAGTTGATGATCATACCTGACTACGAAGCGTCGGCCGCCGATAGTCTGGATACAGCGCTCGCTGTGCTCGATGAGGTATTGTTATCGCCTGAGATCTGACCACCTCATCCCAGCGGACAAAACGGGGCAGGGAGGGGGGCTTTTCAGAGCCCGGACGCCTTGGTGAGATTGACGCGGAAACGATCGCGCCGGCGCTGATACTTTCGCGTCATCTCGGCCGAGGCGTGACCGAGCTGCTTTTGCACATAGCGCTCGTCGACCTCGGCCGACGAGGCGAGGCCGGCGCGCAGCGAATGGCCAGCAAACTTTTGACCGCGTTCGCCCTCCGACAGATCGCCACGCACGCCGGCGGCGAGCGCCGTGCGCGTGACCAGCCGCGCAACTTCCTGGTCGTTCAAGCGATCGGCACCGACGGCTCTGCCTTGCCCTATTACCCTTCGGAACAAAGGGCCATGGCCGATCCGCGCCAGCTTCAGCCAGGTCTGCAGAGCGACCACCGGGCAGGTGGCGTCGGAGGAGCCGCGGCCGATTTCGACCTCGCGCCAGCCGGTTTTGCCGCGCAATGTGACAAGCAGACCCTTATCGGCAAAAATCTCGACCCAGCCGCGTCCGTCCTCGGTCTGATCCCTGCCGACGTCGAGGCCGACGATTTCGGATCGGCGAAGGCCGCCGGCGAAACCCAAAAGCAGCATGGCGCGGTCGCGCAGACCACGCAGCGTGCCGCGGTCGAGGGTCTCGAGCATGGCGATCAGATCCTCAGGCAGGATCGCTTCCTTCTGCCGGGGAGGGGAGGCGTGGGTGTTGCGAACGCCAGCCATCACCGTGGCGATATGCCGATCCTTGCGGTCCAGCGGCTGGCCGCGCTGGGCACAATTCCAGGAGAGCGACGAAAGCCGGCGCTCGATGGTTGAAACGGTGTTGGGCTTTTTGTCGCCAGTGGCCGTACCTGACGCGCAGGCGGCGATATAGAGCCCGACGACCTGAGGATCGGGCGGGAACATCTCGATGCCTTGGCGCCGGCACCAGCTCGAAAAATGCTTCCAGTCGGCTGCGTAGGCGCGGCGCGTGTTGGCCGAACTCGCCGCCTCGATATAATCGCGCGCGCGGCCGGCGAGCGCCTCAAGATGCGCAGGCAGGCTGGGATTGGCAATGGCTGGAAGGGGAGGGGACGAGGCTAGGTCGGCATCGCCCATCTGCATGACGATATCGACGATGTCGGGCATGTCGTCATCGCCGGAAGCAGCGGATGATCGTTGCGCGTCGCCAGCCATGCTCATGCCGCTTCGATATCCGTTTGGGAGAAGTCTTTGCCGATGAAAAGCAGCGGTTCATCCGCACGCTTTGCCAAAGCATAGGACAGGCAATCGGCAAAATTCAGCGCCGCCGGGTGGTGGCCCTTGCCGTAGGTCAGCCAACCCTGGGTCGCCAGATCAACCAATTCGGAGTCGACAGGAATGATGTCGGCCTCGATTTTGCGCAGCCAAAGATCGATCTCGGCCAATGCGTGTTCGCCGCGCCTGCTGACCAGCACCATGCGTGCCTCGAGCACGCAGGTTGCCGGGACCAGACGGATTGGGTCCAAGACCAGCGCTCGTTCCAGCCTTGCTGCCTCAGGCTCGCTCCGAAGGATCGCTACAACAGCTGAGGTGTCGATCACCATCAGTTAGGGATTCCATGCTCGTCATACCCGATGATCTCCTCGTCGCTGCGACTATCCAGTTCAGGCAATCGTGCCACTCTTTCTCGGATGGCGCGCAATTCTGCCAGCAGACGCTCCTGAGCGGTCTCTCCAAAGCCCAAGCGATGCAAGCGCTCGCTCAGGGCCTGATGAATGGCTGCTGTCTTACTGATACCCTGGCGGCGTGCGAGTTCGTCGGCGAGAGCCACGGTGGCCGGATTTTTGATGTTCAGGGACACGAAAGACTCCAAAATTCTACCTTTCTGGCGTATTCTACCATGGTTCCCTAGCCCTCGTAAACAACGAATGATAATGCAACATTATCATTCGTTGTGCTGGTCCGACGGCCTGTGCGTTTTGGCATGAAAATCATGGCGAAAAGCGCACCGGCACTTTACCCTCCAAATCATGATTCGCCTCGACCCCGCCGCCGCCGTTCCCGTTCTCGAGCCGGTCGTCCCGGCCTGGGCGCTGGCCAACGGCGCTGTCGTCACCGACGCCGGCGCCGCCTTCTGTGCCGGCGCCGCCTTGAGCGCGCTCGAGACGCTCGCGCGCACGCAAGCCGGCTGGGCCGGCGCCTGGCGCCAGCGGCTGGCGCTGAAATGCGCTGCCGCCAGCATGCGGCTGGCCGGGCGCTCGGAGGACGAGGCCGCCTTGCGCGACGCATGGCATCTGCGCGAGGCCGGAGCCGATCCGGGCCCCGCCGGCGCCACCTTTGGCGCCTGGCGGCAGTTGGCCGGGCAGCCGCCCGCCGCCAGCGCCGATCAGCTCGAAAAGATCGTCGACCAGATGGGTCTCCATTGGGACGTTGAGGCGCTGGCCGCGGTTTGTGAACACATCGACGACCTGGCGCGCTCGGGGCGGCCGGCGCCGTTCGCCGCGGCGGCAATCGCCGCTGAGGTCGCCGCCATGCGTCCCGATGCCGAGCTCTTTGGCTGGTGGCTCGCCGACCTGGTGCTAGCGCAAAACCTGCGCTGGCCGCGACCGCTGCCGCTGCTGATGGCACACGCTTTTGGCCCGGCGTTTCGGTCCAAGTCTGGCGGCGGCAAGCGGATCCGGCCAGGCGAAAAAGGGTTTGAGCGGGCAGTGTGCCTGGCGCTGGCGCAAGCGGCGGCTGACGCCTGCCGGTTGGCCGCCGAGCTGTCGCGCCGGGCCGAAAAACTCCTGGCGGTGGCGCCGAAACTGCGAGCCAAAGGCGCCGGCGACGTAATCTTTCTGCTGCTCAGTGAAGACGCCGTGTCCGGGTCGCTGACGACCAAAAGCCTGTCGCGGTTTGCGGCGCGGCGCCTGTTCGACCGGCTGCAACAGCTCGAGGCCGTGCGCGAGCTTTCCGGCCGCACCACATTCCGGCTGTTCGGGCTGTAGCGATGAGCGAAGCGTCCGCCCGCCGCAATCCAAACGATCAGCCGGCGCTGCTCGACACCGAACTGGAACATCTGCCGGCGGAACTGCGCTGGCGCGAATGGATGGCCCGGGTCGAAGCGGTGATTTTTTCCGCCAGCGAACCGGTGACACGTAGTGTCCTCGTGCGGGTGGTGGGAAGGAACTGCAATCTCGAGCTGATCATCGACGACATCCGCGCCGAGCTCGCCGGCCGCCCCTACGAGCTGGTCGCGGTCGCCGGCGGCTGGCAGCACCGGACCAAGAAAGCCTTCGGAGACATCATCCACGCCGCATTCGGTACACCTGCGGGGCAGGGTGCGAAGGAATTGTCGCAATCCGAGGCGCTGGTGTTGATGTGCATTGCCTATTTCCAGCCGATCACCCGCGCAGAGCTGTCGACCTTCTTCGGCAAGGAGGTGTCGCGCGATCTGATCGGCGTGCTGCGCGCGCAGGAACTGATCGCCTCGGGCCCGCGCAGCCCGCAGCCGGGGGCGCCTTATACCTATGTAACGACCAAAAATTTTCTGTCGCAGTTCGGGCTCGACACGCTGCGCCAGCTGCCGGATTTCGAGTCGCTCGAGGATGCTGGGCTGCTGTCGAAGGAGAAGCTCCTGGCCGGCGACATCATGCCCGACTTTCCTTCCAATCATCAAAACGCCGATCCAGAGATCGAGGATTGACCGTCCGCTGGCACGAAGCAGCCGCTGGCAGTTGCGTGTCCGAAATATATTGGCGTTTTTCGGACAAGGGGCAGTTCCTGACAGAGGCGCTCAATCTGGTCGGCGATCTCGGAGGGGGCCCACCCGCAGCCAACTAAATCTGTGGGGAGCTTGCGGTCGAGGGCCTCCAGCACCTACCGCGGCGATCGCCAGCCATGGCAGAGTGAGTGGATCTGGTTCAAGGATCTGACAATGGCCAAGCGGCGCCCGGCTCACTGTGCACTGTGCGGAGAACTGCGACTGGTCACGCGGGAGCACGTGGTGCCTCGCGGGCTCTACCCGGATTCAAAGGCCAATAGCCGCTTCCAGCGCATCGTGATCCCGACTTGCGGGACCTGCAACAACGGGACCTCGGACGATGATGCGCATTTCAGGAACGTCGTCAGCATTGCCGGCGACGCGAACGCTGCGGTCAAGGAGTTATGGGACGGGCCGATTAGGCGCAGTTTCGGGCAAGTCGATGGCCGAAGGCGGGCATTGGACATGTATGCCTTGATGCAGCCGGTGCTGCGGGACCCCAGCAACCGGTACCAGGTTTATCCGGGGCGTGACCCGAGGATCCTGTGCACGCTGCGCAAGATCGTCAGGGGCTTGAGCCACCACCATGGCTTGCGGTCCGCGGTGGGTGACGACGAGGTCTTCGCGGATGTCCTGAAGGCCAACGTGCCTGACGAGATCGTCTTAAGCCTGCAAGCCACGGACGCCGAGCCTGACATTCTCACCTACCGCTACGGGCGGATCGAGGACAGCGCCGGACTGGAATCTGGATGGCTGTTGCGGTTCTACGAACGGACGATGTTCATCGGTCTCGTCTTCGAAAGCGCCGAAGCGAAACGGCGGCTGGAAGCCGCAGGCGAGCTCGCACGGCTCCAGGCAGACATCGCGCAGTCGATTGGTTCGTAAGGGGAGGGGCGGTTGACCGCGGAACAGGACGCATCGTTCTATGAGGGCAAGCCGCACGGGCCTATCGAGCAGCCCGACAAGGTTGTCGCCATCACTCTAGACGGCAAGCCGTTTGAGTTCCGGGATGCTTCGCTGCGGCTCGATGAGCACCTCGACCTTCAACTGACATGGACAGGAAGTCTCGGGGGCGGATTCAGAAGGATCGATCAGGATCTCAAAGTCACTTTCGAGGGAGGCACGACGGCCGAGTTTCTGATCATGAAGCATCGGTATCATGTTGTAGGACGTGAAGATTTTGTCGCGACATCCCGATTTTCGCCCTTGGAGTTGACGGGCAAAATCGAGGGCCTGCGCGGGGGCCGTCATTTTGAACGGTCCATCGATTCACCCTAAAGCCGTCGAGATCGAGCTGCAGGCCGACAATCTGGCAGCAATCGTGCGGCCTTTTGATCACTTCCATGCTATAATAGGCGCAGGCACGCGTCCGCCGCTGATGCGCACCACGTCCCATCGTATTGAGCTGCGTTCGCTGGACGGGCGGCCCCTAAGGGCCAAGAAAGCATACGATTTCCTCGGCCATGTCTGTGATTTTCTTGGGTTCATCAAAGGCACCAGGGTCGGATACGGCGAAGTCCGGAACGCAGCCAGGGACGGTTTCCGCTCCCTTGGCTTCAGCCGAGCCGATCGGCTGGACGCGCCAAAAAATTGGTACCATTGGGCAATCCTGGACAACTTGCCGGCACTCTTTTCCGGCTATATGGCGGCCTTCCAGCTGTCTGAAGCCCATCGTGGCATCGGGCGGGCGCTCGCCTACTACAAGATTGCGAACCTCTCCCGCGCCGACGCTGCGGAAACTGCGGTCATCATGTCTGCAGCCGCGTTGGAAACGTTAGCCGCTTACGTCCTGGGGACGAAGGGAGGCTGGACTCAGTCGATGCTCAGGAACGTCAGCCTGGCGGAGCAAATCCGGGCCTGTACCCGCTTGCTCAAGATCGAGGGCGATCCGACCGACCAGTCAGAGCTCCTGCGAAAGCGCCTGAAAGCCAAGAAGGGGCAGCCGGCCCGGGACGGATTTTCTCTGCTGACCGACTTTCGCAACGGTGTCACCCACTCGACGCCGTTCAAATATGATCTGGACAGCTACGATGCATGGGACGCATCCCAGTGGCTTCTGGAAGTGCAGCTGCTGGCGCTGTTCAACTATCGAGGCAAATACCAGGACCGGCGCCACCAGCGGCGAACTTATGCCGGAAACCTGGCAACAATGCCGATCGCATTGAGCGGCCCGAGACATAGGTGACGATTTGTACCGGACACATAGGTAACACTTTTCGGTTTTTGCCGGGAGGTGTTGATGCCGTGGAGAGAGTGT
>NZ_JAMYOQ010000055.1:0-20750 GCF_040319905.1 Mesorhizobium sp. M0833
TTATGTGGCGGAGGCAAGCTGGGTTTGGCCGGCCCTGACGGGCGTCAGGGCGGCTCCGCCACATAATCTCGCCCGACGCATAAGAACGGATCGGCCCCCATCGTCTCTCGCACCAGCGCCGCCAATCCCTCCGCACCCTTGCGGAAGTCGACCGGCTTCGTCGCCACCAAGACCTTGACCGCACCCGTCGGCCCGATCACGACGTCGCCTTCAGCGCGCGGATCACTGCGGCCACCGTCTTGGTATCGGCGCCCGGCCGACGCGCATCGCGATGCCGTCGATCTCAAGCTCGATCATGCCCGCATCTCGGGTGGCTTGCCGTTTCCGCTGCTTCGCTGGACGCTTGGCTACAGGTTCCGGCGCCGTCACAACCGCCGGCACAAAGGCAGGAGAATCTTGCTGCACCGAAGCGGCCTGTTTGCGCGTTTGGCGGCGCCAGGCGAAGACCTGCTGCGGCCTAAGGCCATACCGACGGGCGACCTCGGAAATGATTGCGTTCGGCTCCAGCGTCTCCGCGATGATCCGCGCCTTGTCATCCACCGACCAATGACGCCGACCGCCGGCACCGTTGATCACCTCGAAACGCCGAAGCTGCCGCTCCGGGTCAAGCATAAGGTCAAGTCCAGACACAAGCCGATCTCCGATCCCAATACAGGATCGGCAACCTCACAGATCGCGACCACGCCCGAAAGGTGGTCCCACAACAGCGCTTACCCCCCCCTGCGCCGGGCAGAGCGACGTTACCTATGCGCACGGCGCGTGCTCGCCAGTGGGCTTACGGGCCAGAGAAATAACGCTCAGGATCAATCCAAGAGTACCCAGCGCGACAGACCACACGGCGAGCCATGCGGGAACATGCACGGCTGGATCAGGCACCGACAGATACCAGCGAACCCTGCCGCAGAATCCCATTCGCGTCAGCGTCAATTCAACATTCTGCTCACAGCGCTCAGCCAAACCATCGCGTAACCGCCGTCCCCTCCTCAGCTTGTCGCAGGAGGAAGGCGATCTGCACCTCCGAAAACTTCAACTCAGTGGAAAATTCCAGCTCAGAATGGTCAGAAATCCGGGATGCAGGTCACTGCCGAACAAGTAGTCCAACCGCGGGATGCGAGAGCGCCTCAAACTCTGCCTTCGTTAGGTCTTGCTCGGTCTGAAAACACCGCGCCATGAGGACTCCGAGATCTTCGGGGATCCGCAACGCCTTTGCTTGGTCCCGCCCCAACTGCGCCAGGAATGCGCACCATTGATCGTATTCCGTTTTGCCGGTGTCGCTCTTCCACTCAACATAGGCATGCTGGGCCAGAGTCTTAATTTCGTCGGTGGGGATCGGTCGATGCCGTAACGGTATGCGCCTTGCAGGACCTGATAGCCGAATACAAGCAGAGCGCCGGCCCAGTCCAGCGCACTCCGTCACAAACGCCGGTTGATGCTGACAGAGAATCCCTCGGTTTCAACCTCATGCCACCAATCGACCGGCATATACAAAACGTCACCTGAATTCAGTACGGCAATCTCTCCATGCAGTTGATTCAACAACGGGAACTGGTCAAAATCGGGATTATTCAAATCCACAAGCGCCCGCCTGGGCTTGTCGGCCGTCTTTTCATGCTGCGGATAGATGAAACTATAATCCCAAGGGGGGACCATTTTTACGGCTTTTGTCCCGTGTAGCTGCACCAGGAATGCGTACCAATGATCATAATGCGCCTAGGCGGTAACCCCTTCGGAAGCAACATAGGGAGACGAGCCAACGAACTCCAGGTCGCTTGGCCAAGGCAATGCCTCCAGAAGACTGCTCGGGACTTTCCCGCCAAACATGTAGTAGCGCTCATTTGCATCGATCAGTGGTTGCCATTCCCCCTGGCCTAGGATCCGCTCGAACAACTCACGGAAGGTCATTTCGTGTGTCATCCCGCTCTTGCGTAAGACATATGATGCAGTGGAAACCGTGGTCTCGTCCCATGGAACCACCGTAACCTGCCCGGTATGCCGCGCCCATTTGGGGTCATCCAATCCCCAACCGTCGGAGGCTGCAACCCAGCCTCGAACAACAGACGGCCGATTTTGTCGGATTGCCGTGGAGATTTGCTTGCTGTCAATCTCCTCGATCGGTTTTCATGTTAAGCTTTGGCGTTTCGCCAGCTGATTCAGCGAGTTTGGCGTTGCTGGCCAATGGTTTCCACCCTTATTGAGATGGCCTTAATCAAAGAAATGAAATACAATTTGCGTTTCAGTTGGACGATATGGGGCTGTCGGGACGGATGTCGTCGTGCAGTCGAATGGCAGCGATCCAGCGACTATGGTGTTCAATGGCCGTGCTGATCGACGAAAGCCGTCACCTGGCAGCGGGACACACCGATGGCCTGGCAGAGCTTGGCGCTGTTTCCATTCCTCACCGTGCGCGAGAATGTCGAGTTCGGCCTGCGCATGCGCGCCGTCGACAGGGCCGAGCGGCGGCGATGCGTCGACTGGTGGCCGCGAATCTGGAAGAAGACATAATACTCGATACTCGCCCAAATTATACTTGAACGAGAGCGTAAAAGCCTTTGTCTATTGCTCGTTCTCTTTATCCACGAAGGGCGCGATCCATAGCGGCGTAGACAGGAGCGCTGAGATACTCCCATGCTGACCTCGCTCCAGTTTCGATCATGACCTGCGTGCTCATCCCAGCTTGCAATGCCACAGGCGCTGCTTTCAAAGACTCCGGTCTCAGAACAATTCGAACTGAATAGAAAGCTTGACCGGTCCGAGGGTCAATTAGTCGGTCAGCTGAAAGAGTGCGAACGTCACCGCTCATCGGTTGCTGGTAACGTCTGCTCACAGCGCTCAGCCAAACAGTCGCGTGCAGCCCTACTTTCACCTGATCGACGTCGAGGGGGTCAACGTTCGCGACAACAACGAAGTTGTCCTCTTGAGGGACGATGTCCATTAGCGGCTCTCCGGCCGCTACGACCCCCCCATTCGTGTGGACCTTAAGTCCCACTATGGTGCCTGCGATAGGAGCGCGTATCTCGGTACGCGTCGCCACGTCATCAGCAGCGGCCATTCGCTGCTCGTATTCGTATATTTTGGCGCGTGTTTCTCCGAGTGCCTCGACAATATCGGCCGTCGTCGAGGCGTTAAGTTCGGCGATCTTGAATTTCGTCTCCTCCATCTTTTGCTGGGTCGCGCCGATCGATGCTACATACCCGCTCAGGGCACCTCCCACGTCTGCCTTTTCTCTTTCCAAATCTACAAGGCGTGTCCTGATCACCAACTTCCTTTCATATAGGCTGCGGACATCGCCCAATTGCTCCTCGATTAGCGCCAGTTTCCGAGTAGCCGCTACGACTTGTCCTTCAAAGCCCTCTATCTCCTTCGCCATGCTTCCGGTTGCTTGCTGCAGCAGGGAGAGCTGCTCTCTGAAGAGGTTTTGACGTGTCCGAAAGACACTCTCCTGCCCGGAAACAGCATCCGCTGCCAATTTGCCGGACACTTTCAATTCAGGCGGAATTTCGATCGTGTCCTTTCCATCTCTTTCCGCGACCAAGCGCGCTTCGGTAGCCTTCGCCTCGTACCACTGCGCCTTGATTTCATTTGCAGCGGCCGTCGAAGCGGTGTTTTGCAATCGTATCAACACCTGGCCTGGCGACACGCGATCTCCTTCTTGAGCCAATATCTCCGATATGATGCCGCCTTCGAGGTGCTGAACCGTCTTTACGCTAGACGCGACATTTACTATCCCGGTAGCCACGACCGCACCCTGGATGGGTGCCGCGACAAGCCACAAGCCGGTCGCGGTCGAGAAGGCAGCGACTATCGCGAAGCCAGAGATTACTAAACGCCTACCAAACGGCGGCGGATCTTCGGCTTGCTGGGTGCCGGGGTGTTTGGTGCCAAGGGCGAGCGGACCTATCACTTAACGCTCCGCAATTCAGTTTTCCCGAAGCGAACGGGACGAACGGAACCCTCGATGGGCTCAGGCGATCGACCTCCTAGAATCAGTGACCTGTCTACTAGCCCCGCAAGACGCTTGGAATGTCCGGACATGGTGACAATTACTGAACATCCCGACGCCTTCATAAGTCTAACCGTCGCTTCGAGAGTCTTTCTGGAGGAACTGTCCAAATTGGCGAAGGGCTCGTCCAGGACAATAAGCCTCGGCGCGCGAAACAGTGCCCTGGCAAGAGCTACTCGCTTTCGCTCGCTGCCGGATAGCCCGACCGAGTCGTCAAGCAGAGTCTCATAGCCCTGACCCAAACGAATAATAACCTCGTGTATCCCAGCAATTTTTGCTGCGGAAACTACGTCGTCGATAGAACTTTGTTGAAACCGCGCAATATTTTCCGCGACGGTTCCCTCGAAAAGTTCAACGTGCTGAGGCAAATAGCCAATTACCTCAGCTCGCACATAGTCAGGAAGCCGGGTGATGTTCATGTCCCCCAAGCGGATTTGACCGGTGCGTGGCTTGAGCAGACCTATCAGAAGGCGGGAAAGCGTTGTCTTGCCCGTTGCTGCGCGCCCGATGACCAACAGCAATTCTCCCGGCGCGAGGGCAAGCGACAGTTTCCTGAATACATCACCCCTCGATCCAGCATGCCTGAACGTGACCTCATCGAGGACCAACGAGCCTTGCGACGTTCCAGGAAGCAATGGCGGCTCTATGTCCGATGGTTTGACAAGTTCAGCCTTAATTTTGAAGTATGCTTCGCGCGCTTCCCTTAGACTTCTGAACTCCCGAGCCGCCTTTTCCACCATTCTATAAGCGAATCTAGCAATAAGCCGTGCTGCAAACAGCCCACCGAGCGATGCCCCGTCGTTTAGGAACAGCCAGACGCCCGATGCCAGCAGGACTATGGACAACCCGCGGTTAAGCGCCCGGATCACCGAATCAAGGCTCGATCCTCTGGCGTTAAGCCGATCCCGTTGCAAGAAGCCGTCCACTCTGTTCCTGCCCCACCGACCAACGATCGCGTCTGCCATTGCGAAGGCGCCGACCACGTCTTTGTGCCTCTCCGCGGAGACCAACACATCTTTCGCTTGCTTGGCAGCATCACGTTCGGCTCGGCGGGGTTCTCGTGTGAGCTTTTCCTTGAGCAGACTTATGCAGATCAGCAAGACCATGCCTGCCAACGCGATCAGGCCGAGAATCGGATGGATAAGGTATACGCACGACAGAAAAACAGGGGCCCAGAACACGTCCAGCCAGGCGGATAGCCCTCGCTCGACGAAGCTGGAGACCTTTTCGATACTGGTCAAGATAGGCGGATTGGCGGCGCCTGCAGTCAATCCGGCCTTCACGGATTGGCTGGTCAACTGGTGCTCGATCCAGATGCCCCATCGGGAAAGCATACGCCGGCGGATAGTTTCCAGCGCAGCGCCAGCTACCAGCGCGAGCAAGGCAGCCAAGGTCAGAACGACCAAGGTTTCTACGCTGCGGCTGGAAATGACTCGGTCGAATATTTGTATGAGATAAAGCGGACCAGCAAATCGGAGTGCATTGATAAACACACCGAAAACTACTATGGCGGCAAACCCAGGAACCGATCTTCGCCACATTTCGCTGAGGGGCGCACTGTACCGCGGGCCGCGTGTTCTCACCAAGGCCACCGTCTTTCACGCCCGCCCAAGCGGGGCATGCTGGTCGGCACCCTCGTTGAAAATCCCTGAGAAATTCATGATCATCTCGTCCAAATCGTCATGAGGGCTGAAAGCAGGCCCTGCATGAACATTTTGCTGATCAACTGCCTGCAACATCGACCAAGCTCCGCTCACGAGATTATCCATTTGGGTGGCGGACAGAGGAGGGCACCCGAGGGCTTGGACCAGGCTGCCCAGAGATGACTTGAGGGCCCTACGGGTTTTTGCCACCACTGCCGCTTCGATCAATTCGACCGGCGCCTGAATCGACATAAATAAGGGGTTCGAGCCAGGCGATAGCATCTCGGGCAGAGTGACGGAGACGCTCCCAAAGGGACTGGGCCATGTCGCCCTGCTGTCGCCGCCGGGCCTCGGACCAGGTGTTTCTCCCAACTCTGCCTGAACCAGTTCGTGCGCGAGTTGCCCCAGAAAATCAAGTCGCAGCTGGGAAGAATGGGCTCGACCCTGGCCGAGGGCCACCATTGGATTTGGGGAGTCAGCAATACGCCGAAGATATGGGTTATTACCCTGCCCGTTAGCCAATTTTTCAGAAGCGCGGGCCTTTAGAACGGGGCTGAGCGCCCCATCCTGGAGCTCCCATGGGGAATAGACATGCAGGCCTGTGGCTTCCTCAGCCTCCCTCACTCCCAGCGGCGATCGGCCGATCCTGCCGCTAATTGCAAGTACCTTGTGGCCAGCAGCGCGGAGTGTATCAACTCCATACTTTGCGCCCATCGCGTCATAAGAAGCGAAAATGGCGCCAAGAGCCATGCTACGAAATGATTCAGCCAGAATTAGCTCGGAAGTTTCCTTCTGCTGCAGCCCGTCGGCGATCTCAATAACGGCGACATCACATCCATTTTCAGCGGCATGGTTCAGTAGGCGGAACGCGCCCTTTTCGATCAATTCTACAGGGGCTAAATACGTCGTTGCAAATCCTGCATCTGTGAAATCAAGAACAATGTCGGCTCCGGCATCACGTACAATCCAGGTGTCGCCACCCGAGCCGGTTCCAGTAATTTTCAGTGCCGCGACCTTCAGTCCCGCCTTTTTGAACCCTCGGACCAATGACGTTGCCGTCAATGTCTTGCCGGCGTTCATTGACGTCCCAAGCGACAGAACAATCGGCAGGGAAGGGGGCAAATCGTCGGAGCTGACCTTGTAATCCCACACGTTTAGCCGGCGACCGAACTTGTCGCCAATCAGGCCGAGAGGGGTGATCTTGGTTGGCGCCAGCATGCGAGCATGCCTGGAAAGCTCACATGCCGCGATGCCTCCCCCCGCTACCAAGTCGCACGGCCCCAGATCGGGGCCTATTACGGCCTCGAACTGGTCAGGAGCATACCTGTTTCCATAACAGAGGATTATCTCATCTCCGCGAAACATGATCGCTTTTCGCCCGCAGATGAGCTCCAGTCTGCTGTGATTGCCGAGTTCATCAACGCGCGCCAAAACAAGATCGCCAGCGACGGGCTGTATGGGCCCGGTGACGAGTGTCCGCATGTGAGATGCCGCGACCCGGCGGGTAGCGAATGCGCGTTTAGCTCTCTTCAGGCGCCCGCGCTTAATTCTTGAAACGGACATGAATCCCCCCCAACTTATACTTACGATGGCATTTAGAAGTCTTTTTCTGTTCGATGTTATAAGCTTAAATCATTCCTTATGCTGATCTCCGTTTGCAATCGATTATTAAATAACCAATATGATTAGATAACTAGTGTTAGATAACCAATATGATTAGATAACTAGCATTAGATGCATAAAATACATACCCATGATGACGTCTTGCAACGGCTATTAACACTATAATGTCTGGATCTCTGCCATTCGAATGCATGACGACATCTCCCCGCGAGGCCACATACCATCCAGCTGCATTGTCCGGATCAGGCCAGCGGGAAATCCACTGGTCTTTCAAGAGAATAAGAACGCGACTTCCGGATGCTGCGGCCGTAGCGTTTAGGCCGACTGAACGCGGGGGATCAGATATAAAGCGTGCTTAAATGTGGTGGAATGCGCCACATCTTCGCCCCTTCACATCGGGTCTTGCCGAAGCCGCTCATGCCCATCGATGCGGTGCCCGTTTCGAGATGCATTTGAAGTGGCTGCAGCGGCAGCGTGGTCAGGAAGTCTGTATTGTGGGAGACGGCCGAAAAGCAGGCGGGGCGTGAACATCCGGGGGTCAAAAGTGGGGTTATGGTCAACCTATCTGAAGAGTTGGGAAAAATCGAGATTACCAGTTTTAAAGTGCTATCGGGACTGAATGTGCATAGCACGAACACGGTGGTCAAATTAACCCTGAATGTCGGGCGGCCAGCGGGTTCTCGCATCTCCGATTTTACTGCGCTGGCTCGCTCAGCGCTGTCCGAAATGTTCCCCGGTTGTGCACAAGACGCTTTGGTCCCTCAGTACATCGCCGATGCAATCCTGTCCGCTGATCTTGAGCTTCGCCGCGCGATGAATTTTTATTCGTTTTCGCCGATGGCGTCGCTAGTAGGCGATCCGTCCGAAAGCCATCTTGCGATCGTTTGGGAGTCGGATGACCCGCAGATGTCGCGCGCGGCTGCTTCGGCTGTCGTTGAAGCGGTTGGTGAGGCGGCGCAAGGCGAGGACGGGGCACCGAAATACGCTCAGGCGCGGGAGCTAAACCTGGAAAGGGCAAAGAAACGGCGTCTTTCAAATTCGACCGCTGTGCTGGTAGCTGCAGCTAAGAGAAATCGCATCCCGTTCGAGTTCGTTGCCCGTAACCACCTTCGCCTTGGCCAAGGCAAGCACCAGAAGCAGCTGTTCTCAACAATATCGGGTTCTACATCGTTTGCGTCGGCGAAAGTGGCCTTGGACAAAAGGTTGGGCAACAGACTCTTGGCGCAAGCGGGGATCACAGTACCCCGTCAAATTACCGTTCGCACCAAATCTGAGGCCGTCGCTGCCGCCAAACAGCTGGGCAAGACCGTGGTGGTCAAACCGGCTCAGGGAAATCAGGGGCGGGGAGTTTCGGTTAAACTGCGGGGACGCCGTGCAGTTGAGGCTGCATTCGACATAGCGCACGACATACCTCACTCAGAGCGGTATGGCGTCTTGGTTGAGCAGTTCATCGCCGGCCCGGAATTTCGAGCTACAGTCGTTGACTCTCATCTCGTGGCAGCGGTCATGTGTTGCCCCTCCCAAGTCATTGGCGACGGTGAAAAAACGATACTCGACCTGATCGATGATTTGAATCGAGAACCGGACAGGGACGGGAGACGTCTTTCTCCTGTAGAAATTGACGATGAGCTGCTGCGGCATCTAGCGTTGCATCGTCTTACGCCGGAGTCCGTCCCAATTTCCGGGCAGCCTTTGGTTCTCCGGCCTACCGGTCACCTCGCCCGTGGAGGCATCCCGGTCGATGTTACAAGCTCCGTTCATCCGGATAACAAGCAACTGTGCGAGCGCATCGCCAAGGTCATCGGCCTCAGTATTGCCGGGATAGACCTCATCATGCCCGACATTGCAAGATCTTACAAAGAGGTCGGGTGCACTGTCATCGAGGTAAATGCACGGCCGGGGATCGAGTTTCATCTTTGGCCGCGAGCGGGGATCTCGAGAGATGTGAGTGAGATAATCCTGGCCAATATGTACAATGAGCCCGGCTCATCGGAAATCGCCACCGTACTCGTCATTGGCGATCGACACACTGGTGCGGTTGCGACAGCAATCGATCATCGGTTCCAGGCGGAAGGGCGAAGAGTTGGTCTCTTGTCGAAAAGAGGCGCTTACATCAACACTGTACCCCAGGAATTTGGCCGGCGGACAACCCCGCAAATGCTGGCCAGAGACCCGTTCCTGGAAGCCCTGGTTTATGCAGCCTCTCCAGACAGACTTTGGGCGAGCGGTCTTTGTCTGGGTGCCTGCCGTGCGGTCTCGATGACTCGAACGGATGCAGATAATGGTACAGTTCTCGAAGATCTCGCTCAGCGGGTGTTGCAGTGCGGCAACCAGGGTTATTTCATTGTCAACAGCGAAGATGAATGGCCCCGCCGTGCGCTGTCGACCTTGCCGACTACGCGGCTAATATTGGTCAGTTCCGAGCCTGATATTGATACCGACCTACGGCGGCACCTACAGAGTGGTGGTTTGGTTCTAACTTTGAGATGGAGCACTGACGGATCGGGCACCAAAATGGCGCTTGTGTCGAGATCTGGTGAGCTAGCCGCGGAACCCGTCGCATCTATGTCTCAGTCGCGGCCACCGCAAATAAGGGCTGCCATGCACGCAATGGTAATGTCGTATTTGGCAAAAAAGGATGGCTGGTTCGATGAAGTGCCCCCGGTTCCTTCGGTTCGGCCCGAGACGAACGACGTTCGATAGCAGTAATGAGTTTATCGATTCTGCTGAAACAAAGGAGAGTAAAGTTATGGATACTGTTTCGCCAACTGCCACACCGACTGTTTCGCTAAATGATGCGGCGACACTCGTTGCTTTGACCTTGAAACGCACCACAAACAAAGCGGGACAGCCGCGAACCCGTTCAAGAATGTCGTACAAGACATTCAGGCGCCTAACTGGACGGCGTGTCGGCGGGGCAGCGTTCGTGAAAGGCTTCACGGAGGAATTGTTGAAGCTAGGCTGGCTGATGGTCCGTATGCCATCGGCTTACGGCTTCGTGCGCGCCGCCTCCCTCGACAAATGGCCTTTGTCAAAATCGAAGATGGCGGCGGAAGAACTGAAGCTGATCAGGGAGGGATCTCTGGCGAAGGCGCTGGACAACGCTCGGGAAGAGCTTGGTGAATCAAGTGACGTTCACAATTCGTCGGACAACGGTGAGCTAACGGCGATGGCCGGAAGCGCAGCAAACGGGAAAACAAGAAGAAAAGAGCGGCTGGCGAGGGGTCAGTAGACCCAAGTGGCAGCGCATTAATCTGTCCCCGACGCGAATTCGGGGCACGTAGGTCATAAGGATTTGTGAGGCCTGGATGAACGATCGATCTGTCTGGAGCGCAGAAGAGATTATCCGGGTAACGGGGGGAAGATGGCACATCGAGCCAAGCCTCGGATCAGTGTACACGAGGGTGACCTTTCCTGTCCGTTATGTTCAGGAACGTGCCGTTCTATTGCACGTGGTGGGTCGTGGGTGGCCCACCAAAAGTATTGATGGGTCTGGGCAGCACCGTTCGAATATAGATGAGCTAATCCTTAGATTTGGTTCTGTACCAGGTCTCCTGATCGTGACGTCTGAGGTACCTACGACCAAGACCGATTTGCCGGTCTTGGTCGTAGAATCCACGTACGAATCCTTGTTTGCAATGGCCGAGCACCGACGAGCTAGCTTCTCCGGTAGAATTGTTGCAATCACAGGTACTGCTGGAAAAAGCTCGACGAAAGATTTTCTTGGAGCACTTCTAGATATAAAAGGACCTACTTACGCGTCTGTCGGAAACTGGAATACTGTTGAAGGAATTGCGTTCAATTTGGCCAACCTGTCGTCCGAGGACGAATTTGCAGTGATTGAGGTCAGTGGAGGAGCGATTTTAGGCATGCGCGGTCGCTCTGCTGTAGAAATGGTTAGGCATCATGACGCCATCATAACTTCTATTGGGGTAAACCTTACGTCGCGAACACCGACTGCTGAAAGTGTTGCGGCGGTGAAATCAAAATTATTTTCAGCCCTACCAGATGACGGTCGTGCATATCGTCCATTCGAAATCCAATGCCACGAAATTCTCGATGCAGCGGCCGATGGCAGGCAATTGACAATAATCGGCCAGCCGAACGCAGGAGCAATCGCAATAAATTTGCTTCGTTCTGGTGTAGCTTCGAGTCTCATTAGTATATCTTGCGGCTCTAAATCCGATGAAGCCGATGTGTCAGTCGTCGGATCGGGTCAACTAAGTAACTTATCACTGGCTGCGCAGTGCGCTTCGGATTTTGGTTTACCTTTCAGTGATTTGGTCGAGGGCATATCCCACTTGAAAATGGCGCGTCGCAAGATGGAGTCGCACACGACGACGATTGAACAAATGCGCGTTTCTTTTCTCGACGACTCCCACAATGCTACGCTGGTATCATTCCGGAGTGCATTAGATCATGTGCAAATGAACAAGCATTGTGTGTCGCGGATCGTGATAATAGTTGGTAAGATTGTTCATATAGACGGTATGGAGAACACTGTCTACGATACACTAGCCGAAGAAATCTGGCGCCTTTCGCCATTTTCAGTAGTCTTGTTCGACAATGGATTAGAGCGGCTTGCGGATGCGTTGAGATGTTATGGCTTGAATGCAGTCGAGTCGAGCGACCCCGTGCACGTAGTTTCGCTTGTACGTTCGTCGCTTGTCGATAACACCCTAATCTTTCTAAAAGGGTCGCATAGGGGAACCCGAATACGCGAACTGTCTCAGGTTATTCGAGACAGATTGTGGCCCCTGCAGTAGGCGGTGCAGGTATGGCCATTGGCTCTGTCTACGTCTGGGAGCGTTGCGATTCGGACCTTACTGGCGGGCGGGTCCATTTGAGCAAGGTTGAACTACCCTTTCTAGACGCAAACGCCGCAGGGCCAGGAGGCCTGCTCGGGCGGTACGTGGATGTGATTGGCAATGGTTCCCCGGCCGGATTGCCAGTGGCAGAGATGCGCTGGTCAACTGGCCGGAAGAGCGAAACTCTGCCGGACGAACACGGCAACTATGTTTTCAACCCTTTTGGGGGCGGAATTCTTGGTGGACAGGAAGGTTATGATGCTGCCGGACGCTTCGGTCAGGTCAACGTCTACTATCACGTCTCGTTGATGGCTCAGCGCATGAACGAGGTGCTTCGTTCACTTGGGGAGAACCCCTTGCCGAAGGTCAGGGCGGTCATCAATGCGTACCAGCCGAAGAGAGACGGCCGGGCCGCGCAGAAGGATGCCGCCGGCTGGGGGCCCGTCAAGGGAGCCAAGTACCGATATCCCGCAAGAATGGAAAATCTCGACCGTTTTTCGATTCCGGTTTGTGGGGAATTGCTGTTTGGGCCGGGGCTTTCCGTCACCACGGAAGGGTGGCTGCCACGAATTTCAGGCGGCGCTTATCTCTGTGGCCCATCCCACAATGCCAGTTTCATATATCAGGCCTTCGCACTTCACGTGCTGCGCCACACCGCTGACATCCAAGCTGATCGGCTGCATGCGCCGTGCACCAGTTTCAGCAGGCCGGGCGCGCTTGAGTACGCCCTGAGCACGTACCTGGCGGCCTCGATGCTCTCGACGCCCCACATATGGTGCTGGCATCTCCGCCACGATGCAGAGTTCGTACCCTCTGATACTCTTGCCAATGATTCCCACTTGGACGATGCCGCCATGCCGGCAGCGGAGGCGCTGGTCGCGCGGGTCATGGCGGGGGCAATGTGGGATTTGCACAAGGCCTTTCCCGGAGACGAGCGTACCTGCACTTCATTAGTTATCGCTGCCCTTTTGGCGATGGGTCGACTTTCTGACAGTCCGTACGCCCCCTCCCGGGCTCGAACTCGCGCCATCAGGTCGTCTCCCGAGAATTTTGCCTCTTGTTTGCTTCATGTGGACCGAACGAGATTCCGCAGCCGCTACGAAACGCTGATCCGCAATGTATTTCAGAGGCGTGGGGTAGGCTTTAGTTTTGATGCACTGCAACCTTCGGTTCCGCCACTTCCTTATCGGTTGAGTGAGTCCGAAGACGTCCAGCGCCACGTAGCAAGAATTCGCGAAACATTTGCAGAGGTCATAATTCCGGACGACACCGATCTGATAGACCCCGACCAACTTGAACTGTTCCTCTCCTCGTCCGCCAGCGCCCCTTACAATCTGGTAGCGGTCGGAGACGTCATGACGGGAATGCGGATGCGGCATCGTATCCGGAAATTCGGCCCCGACTATCCTTTCGCCTGGGTCCAGCCGATCTTCCGGCGCTGCGCCTTGATAACAGGAAATCTTGAAGGGCCGTTCTCCTCTAACTCCGAGAAAGCAGAGACCACTCGGAACTACTCATACAAGGTCGATCCCAAGTCAGCCTTTGTCTTGCGCCGTGCTGGGTTCGCCGCGATGACCATCGCGAACAATCACATTCAGGATTGCGGTCGAGGTGGCGTCCTTGAGACGCTCGACACTTTGGAGCGACACTCCATCAAACCGTACGGCGGTGGCCGGAACCAGGATACCGCGCACGATCCAGCGATTTTTGATGGCGTGGATATCCGGATCGGACTTCTCGGATACTACTGGAACCGTCGAACCGCGGCCCGGGGCGACATGCCTGGCTCCGCACAAGACCTACCCGAGTTCGTCGAGCGGGACCTCGCACGACTGCGTCCGCTGGTCGATCGGATCGCCGTGATGGTGCATTGGGGTATACCGTACCAGCGCCAACCTACCGAGGAAGACCGCATGAAAGCACGGCGGTTTATCGACCTGGGAGCTGATGCAGTCATAGGCCATCATCCGCACATCCTCCAGCCGGTCGAAATCTATAAAGGCCGGCCGATATTATACAGCGTTGGAAATCTCGCTTTTGGATCTGGAAACAGCAAGGGTGAATGTATCCTGCCATGCTTTCGCTTTGGCATTAAAAAAATAGATTTGGATATTTATCCTATCTACGTTCAAAATCGGGATCCTCGCGTTGATTACCAACCAAAGGTGATGGGCGGAGCGGCTGGCCGCGCGACAATCGACCGGTTGCTCGCGCTGTCGCCTGGACTCGCCGATATAGCCGCAACCGTCCAAGACAGATGCCTTAGATTATCTATTCCCGCGTGCTGAGGTCAATGGACGCGCGTCCATGTTTAGCTCAGGGGCCTCGATTCTCACGGCGCTTTCGGGGATTTTGCCTGGGGCCAGATATGCTGAAACGAACTCTTTACCAATTGGTCGTTTTTGTTTTGTTTAGCTGCCACTAATACGCTATCCACTCGTGGCTGATTGTCCATAGGAGCGACAGGTGCGATTCTTAATCCGTCTGTTAGTCGCAGCCATCCTGGGCTGTGGCTTGATGCATTCAGGCTTGGCCCTTGCCTGGAAAGTCGGCAAGGGTTCGACCTCAGCAACCGTCAATGGGACGAAGTTGACGGTATACACCTATCACCCCAAGTACTGCAGCAACCCATCGATCCTCTTCGTTTTTCATGGGGTGGGTCGGACTGCTTCATCTTATAGAGACTATGCGCAAGCTCTTGCGGATCGAAACTGTATGATCGTCTTTTCGCCGCTATTCGATGAGGAGCGCTTCCCTAGCTGGAAGTACCAGCGGGGTGGGGTCATCCACTACAGCGTGATTCAGCCGAAGGATCAATGGACGGTTGGATATGTAAAGGGCCTCGTGAGCTGGGCGAGAGTGCGGGAGGGCTTACCGGCAGCCCCCTATTATCTGTTTGGACACTCGGCGGGAGGGCAATTCATATCCCGCGTGGCGGCATACTCTCTTGCTGATGGGAATAGACTGGTGGTCGCCAATCCCTCCACTTATGTGCTGCCGTCGCTGGCAGAGGCCGCTGCCTACGGGTTCGGCTGTGCGCCTTCGTCCAACGGGCCGCAATGCTTATACAGTTCCACAGAAGTAACGCAGCAATTAAAGGCTTATCTAGCGCTGCCAATGACGATCTACCTCGGAGAGGACGATACAGGTGATGAGAATTTGAGCGAAAGCGCCGCTGCTATGCGTCAGGGAGCGACACGCTTGGAAAGGGGTGAGTTCACATTTGAGCTGGCGCAAGCTGTCGCGACAGCTAATGGGTGGCCATTAAACTGGCGCCTGCTGATTTTGCCTGGTGTCGGACATTCGGCAAGTGACATGTTGCGGTCCGATCAGGCGGAGCAAGCCTTTGGTCTTAAATGAGAAAACAGCAGCTGGGATCAGGTTCCTCTGATAGTTAATTTTTTCAATCCGTCGCTCGGCAAATCGGGCCCTGGTCGAGAATAATCCAAATTATCTTCGATCTTGAGTGTTCTCCAGAAGAGGGCATTTTCCATGCGGAAGCTGAAAGATCTGGTGCTCAACCAGCGGGGGACCTTTGCCGTAACGACCGCCTTGCTGGCTGTGCCACTAAGCTTGGCCTTGGGCCTCAGCATAGACTTTACCAATGCCGCTTCCTGGAAATCCAAGCTGCAGGAGATGGCCGATTCGGCGGCTCTTGCTGCTGTCGAGAGCGATGGAGGAAACGAAGAAGCCGTCCACGCCGCGAAGAATTGGGCGCTGGCCAATGGCTCCTTCGTGACCGGCGCTGTCGTTGGGGTGAGCATCACCACTCCTACTGCTGGGACGCGAGAGGCGGCGGTTGAAATCTCAGCTGGAATGCCAACCGCTTTCATGAGTCTTGCTGGAATTCGGAGTATTAACCTTCACGTGGCGGCAACGGCCCGAAAAGCCGCGCCAGATTATTGCTTCTATGTCCTCGATCCTGCCTCAAATGGAGCGCTGACGGTAATGGGTTCCGGGGGCCTTTCGGTGCCAAATTGCGGTATCCAAGTGAATTCCTCCAGTCCAAGGGCGCTGAGGCACGATGGAACCGGAAAGATCATCGCCAGGGAAATCTCTGTAGTGGGCAATTACCAAGGCGGCGGTTACACCATCGTCCCGAAAACCAACCAACCTCTGCTCGCCGACCCGCTTGTCAATATACCAGAGCCCGTTCCTCCGAACGGTTGTGATTACAGCAATCAGATGCTTTCCGATGTTACCATTCCGGCGGGCCGGGTGTTCTGTGGAAACATCGACCTCAATGGAAATGTCGTACTTTCTCCCGGAGTTCACTATCTTCAAAACGCAACAGTGAGCATTGGCAGCTATATGAATCTCTCGGGCGACGAAGTCACGATATTCGTCGACTCCGGGTCAAGCATTATTCAGGCAGCTGGCCCAGGGGGCATAAGGATTTCGGCTCCCACGAGCGGCATTTACGCTGGCATCGCTATCTTCGGGTCACGCACAGTTACGCCCTCTGTGCCAACGGTCTCGTTATCCGGAAACAAAAACTACTTAATTGAAGGGGCTATCTACCTGCCCCACCATCGTTTTCGGATGAGAGGGACAAAAGACCTGAAGTCGACTGCCAATTCAGGTTGGATTGTTGCCTGGCAATTTTTCTATGGTGGCAACTCGAGTGTGGCCCTGGACTGGTATGGTGCGACTCCGCCGAAAGGCCTTGGAGACTTAGGAATAGTGCTCCTTCGCTGAAGCAATACTGATGTCAGTGCTCGGCACAGGGCTATATCTTTGTTGTTGCTGCATTGGGCTCGGACCAACCAACCATTCCCGGCGGCTGCCGTTATATGCATGGCCGAAATGACCGAGCGGGCATGACTGTGCGCAGCTCTTCGGTTTGGCGGTATCCAGCCGGCGCTACCCTGGTCACCCGGAGGCAGCAGAGATCGAATCAGGCGGCGAAGCACAATGTTCCGCCAAGTGCCTGAGACTGTTTGGTAGTGGAACCAGTCATAGGCGGAGCTGATCTCCGGTCAATGTTTCTGCTTTGGTCCAAAAAAACAGCGAAATTCGACGAATCTCAACGTTTCGGGCACTCTCGATCTCAAAATCGATGCTATATCGCGGCGGACTAGCGTCCAAATTGCCGGCGCAAGCGCGTTACGACTTCATCCAGGCCCATGGCGTTCGAAGCCTTCACAAGAAGCCGGTCCTTCGCCCGCAGCCGTGACCGCGAAGCCAGGCGCTCAAGGCGCTGCGGCTGATCCGCACTGACTGCTCGGCGACGAGCCGCTCCACCATCTCGTTCAGCGTGATGTCCTTGCGCTCCTCGATCAGCCCGACGATGAAGGCTTCATGCGCATCGAGGCTGGAGGCGCGGCGGCGGCCCTGCGGGCGTGGCGCCAGTTCGCCGATCTTCGCCCGCGCAATCCAGCGGATCGCGCTGGACACTCCCACGCCGAACCGCGCCGCCGCTTGCCGCGCCGACATGCCCCCGTCCGAAGCCTTCAAGACCCGCGACCGAAGATCACCGCTCAATGCTCTTCCCATCGTCCACCTCCATCGGGGTGGATGTTGAATCAGCACAAAACGCAGCCGTCACATCACAATCGATTCATCGATCACAGGACGTGCTCTAGGATGAAAAGCGGGCTCTCGATTGACACCGGGCCCAGGCATCGAACGGAGGACAGCCATGGCGCAGTATATCGGTCTCGACGTATCCACGAAACAGACGGCAATTTCGATTCGTCAGGAGGGCAAGAGGATCTGGCGGGGCAAGTGCGCGTCGGACCCGCAACTGATTGCGGCGGCAATCCGCAAGCGCGCACCCCAGGTCCGGCGGGTGGTATTCGAGACGGGGCCGCTGTCGGTGTGGTTCTACCACGCGCTGACGGCAGAAGGCCTGCAATCTGCATCGACGCGCGGCATGCCAAGGCCGCGCTGGATATGGCCGCGAACAAGACCGATGCGAATGATGCCGATGGCCTGGCACATCTGGCCGAGGTCGGCTTCTACCGAGAGGTTCGGGTCGAAGGTTTCGACAGCATGCTGATCCACACGCTGATCACCGCACGGCGCGAGCTTCTCAAGATGCGGTTGCAGATATCCAACCAGATTCGCGGGCTCGTTCGGGCTCGTAGTGCCCATATAAAGGCACTGCGCGCCGAAGTGATCGATCCAAAGATCGCGCAATTCAGGGGTCGGCTGGTCGACACCGCGGGCGACAGTCTGCTGATCGAGTTTCCCAGCGCCGTCGATGCGCTGCAGTCCGCAGTCGAGACGCAAGAACGCATAACGGCACGCAATACGATAGCGGATCTTCAACCTTCAAGGTCACATGTGGTAACTGGGCCCGAGGAGGACACTTGATGCCCAGCGCCGTTTCGTCCGTCTTGCTGCCAATAGCTGTCCAGCCCGACGCACTGTCTGATTCTTTCGACATAGATTAATTGCGAGGGCCTTGGAAAACGGCCCTTTGCCATGCCGCCTAGTCCGGCAGGCCCGCCAGACGCCAGCCATCAAGGAACGGCTGCGCAGTGCTCATGCTCCTAAAGGGCGAGTTCGCCGCCCAATCACCGACCCTCCAATTTGGATTGCCCGCAAGAAATAGGCGGGCTTCCTCCTGTGCCTCAGGCAGGCGGCCGGCAAGGGCAAGCGCGGCAATCAGGTGCTCCCTCGAACCTGTCCCGTAGGTTTCTTCCCGGCTCAAGGACACAACAGCTTCTTCGTAGTGACCGGTGGTAATCTGCGCAATTCCCACGATCCAAAAATACCAACCAGGTGGACGAGGATTTAAACGGAGCGCCTCTGCACAAGCTATCAGCGCCTCTTGCGGCTTGCCTAAGTAGATTTGAAGCTCACCAATCCATGCAACCGCATCTGCATTGTTAGGATTTATCCGAATGGCAGCATCGAATTGGAATTTTGCTTCATCCCAATTGCGCTCAAAAAGCTGAACGCAGCCCAGGATCCTGCGAACGTTGGAATCGCCGGGATCGATTTCCATGGCTCGTTGTGCGTGCATCAGCGCCTTTGCGCGACCGGGTATCTGGGGTTCTCCCCAAATAATCCAGCCAAATAGCAGTGCAAGCGCAAGATTGCCGTGCGCTTCACAATAGTTTGGATCGAGTGCAACGGCACGTTCCAAAGCTGAACGCGCCTCGCTGTTGTCTGATCTGGAAATGTTCCATTTGCCTCGCGACCTAACACAAAGATCATAGGCTTCGAGATTTGACGGTCGGGAACGGACAACAATATTCTTTTCACCAAGCTTGCCAGAAATCGCTTGAACAACGCGTCGCGTGACCTCGTCCTGAACTTCAAAGATGTCGGCGATTTCGCGGTCGAAGCGCTCGGCCCACAGGTGATTGCCGCCTTCCGCCGCATTGATTAGCTGCACATTGACACGCAACCGCTTGTTGGATCGTCGGGCGCTACCCTCGAGAAGGTATTTGACGCCCAGATCGCGAGCGATCTGACGGACGTCGGTGGGCTTGCCTTTGTAAGCGAAGGTGGAGTTGCGGGCGATGACGAAGAAGCCGGGCACATTCGATAGATCGGTGATGATGTCCTCCGTCAGCCCATCGGTAAAGAATTCCTGTTCGGCATCGCCACTCATGTTGACGAAGGGCAGCACGGCAATCGAAGGCTTGTCGGGCAGCGCGAGCGGCTGCGAAAGCTTCTCCAGCACAAGGGGCTGAGCTGGTGCCGCGGTCTTGGCCTTAGTGGGAACGCCGACCTGTAGCGAATAAACCCGGACCGGCTCGGCGATGTTCTTGAGCTGAACCTCGCCGCGATCGTTGATCGCGATATCGAGCCTTGACTTTACCTGCCAATAGGCTTGCTCGGAAAGACAGATATTGCCAGGTTCGCAGATGCCTTCTAGGCGCGCGGCGATATTGACGCCATCGCCCATCAGGTCGCCATCGCGTTCTTGCACGACGTCGCCCAAGTGAATGCCGATCCGGAACTCGATGCGGCGATCATCCGGTACCCCGGCATTGCGCTCAAGCATGGCGTTCTGCACTTCAATCGCGCAGCGCACTGCTTCGACCACGCTGCTGAATTCGACGAGGCTCCCGTCGCCTGTGCGCTTGACGACGCGACCACGATGAACAGCGATGGTGGGATCGATGAGATCGCTGCGCAGCGCCCGCAGCCGTGCCAAGATGCGATCTTCATCTGCGCCGGCTAGCCGGCTGTAGCCGACCACATCCGAGACAAGGATCGCTGCTATTTTGCGGGTCTCGCTCATGTCGTGCTCCCTCTATCCAGTCTGGCACTGCTGTCCGACGAGGCGCGCCTTCTCAACATAGAGCGGTTAGGCCAATGGAAGATAGCTCCGAGCCATTAGTGGGATGGTCCGCATAGGATCGACTCCCGTCATTCGAGACAGTTGTCGGGCGCATAACTGCGATGTCCGCTTTTGGTGAATGGACGGGACCGCAGGAATGACTGCCATCGGGCGCAAAGATTATTGCCAGTGAGCTGTGCGCGCAAATCGGGAAGATGGAAGGGCCGGAGGCAGGAGCACGGCCGCAGGCCGAGGCGCTAATCAAGCGGGTCGGCAATGATCGCGAAAAGCTCAATACGGCCTGCAGCGAAACTAAAGAAGTAGTCGCGCGTTGGACGCGGATAACGCTATTTCGTCTCTGAGTATGGTTTAGGTCAGAGTGGTCAAGCCAACGTCGCATAAGGCAATCGATGGGTCGAGCGCTAGTCAAGCGA
>NZ_JAMYOQ010000056.1:0-19650 GCF_040319905.1 Mesorhizobium sp. M0833
AGGGCCTTATTGGCCCGCTTGAATTGCTTGGCGTGGGCATAGCGCTGGTGCTTGATCAGCGCCAGCTTGCCGACCCGCACATAGGTCTGGCGCAGCGGATAGCGTTCGAACTTTTCCAGCATGTTCTCTCCGGCAACACTTAATTGAGCTGAAATAGCTGTGCACGAATTTGATTTGAGGCTAGCTGCGTTCTCCGACGTGCCAGAAAAGGTTCCATCATTATTTCCTTTCGTTCGTCATCGGGACCAAGCTACGCGCATGCCCGCGTGCTGCGATAGGCTACCAGTTCCTATCGACCGAAACTGCATCTCCCGGGATTGGAAAGACTAGAATGCGGTCGCCTCTGACCATACCAACCATAGTATTCCTTAATGTCCGCTCAAAATGTTCATGGTTGGTCCAAAGTGGCGCTAACTTGAGCACTGACCTTGGTCATGGCGCATCAAGGCAGCAGCAGCGATATGGCCAGCATTTGATCGCGCTGGAGCAAATCTGCGGATTCATTCGTCACCTCATCAAGGTCTGGCGGCTCGGATCCAACTTCCTTCCAACTGCCGAAATGCTCAGCGCTTTGGCCAGCTCGGCTAACGCAGCCAGATCGCCAGATCAGAAAGAGCACGCTTGCGAAATACGCCAGCTGAAGGAGCAGCGAACAAGCCAGCGTCGTGACGACTACTGTGCCGATGGAATGAGAAGCGAAGTAGACGGTCAGTGCGGTGCTGCACAGCACCAGCCCCAGGACGCGACAAAAGATTCTAAAGGGCAACGCGTTCTCCTGGTTTTGTCTCCTCAGATCATGCTGCGACCTGGTCGGCCGCAACATGGGTCTGGCAGTTCTTCGGGCAGACGCGGGCGCAGGCTCCGCAGCCAATGCAGCGGCCGTCATGATCGACGACCATGATCATGCGATTGAGCTCGCCATCGAAATCGTCGTCTTCGCCGTCGCAGGCGCCGAGGACTTCACCGGCGTCATCGACGCCGTAAAGATGCATGACCTCGCGCGAGCAGACTTTGAAACAGCGGCCGCAGCCGATGCAGGTCGTGCCGTCTATAGCGGTGAGATATTCCGGCACCCATCCGGAGCCGTCGCGGGTGGTGAATGTGCTCCTCATCGTAACTTCTTCATTGCAGCGAGCTCTCTCCTGGCACGATCCAACTCGGCAAAAACGGCCGACGTTTCCTCGGCCACTTCCTCTATCTCCGTCCATTTTCCCGGGAGATTCTCTGCAAGGTCGCGCAATTTCATCTTGGCAACTGCCGCGCGCAGCTGAAGCTTTCGGACTTTCTTCCCCATCTCATCTACGTTTGACATAAATCCTTCCTCGAAATCGGTTTCTTCACGCCCGCCCCACGTCGGGCAAGGCTTCAATGGCTGCAGTCGCATTGTCGACCAGTTTCGTAGCGGCCGCCGCGAGCTTCCTGAACCTCTCGAAGCCGAACCGGTGGATGTCTCGACAGAGCGACCAACCGCCCGGCCGTGAACACCAGGCGTCCGAAGCCCCATGGGTTCCATCTCCATCGTTGGCGATGTCATCAGGCCGGAGCGTTCCTCGATCCAAAGCCCGACGGCCGTGTAGAAATATTGAGCTTCCACAGCACGTCCGGATCGGGATCGCCGATGATGGGGATCGCACGGAGCTGTTTTCTGGTGATGGTGAAGTCGCCCAGCAGTTCGGCGTCCGATTTGCCTCCCAGTGACCCGGAGGCATCCTGAGCGCGGATCAGCCGCACGAGGCATCTGACAAAGGCATGGCAAGGGCCGCCTCGTCCTCGTTGACAGCCGGGCTGACCGCAGCCGCAGCACTAGACATTTCGCCTTCTCCTCATTTCAGTCCTCTTCGTCGAAGCACGATGTCTGTTTTCTGGGATGCCTACTTCGGGCACACTTGCGCAGCCGACGCCCGGCTCGGCGCGGCTGATGCCACGCAATTGATATCCCTCTGGCCGACCTTGAACACGTCCTTGACTGCGAAGTCTTCAACGTGAATTCGCGTCGAACATCACTTCCGCCGCAATGCGGCCGGAGGCCATGAAGTTTCGAGCCCCGATCCTGCTGCAGACGATCGACCAAGTGCTGCATGGACCTCCTGCTGCGGTCACGCCAAGGAAATGGACGAATTGCCCAGTAAGCCATTTCGACCAATTACCCTTTTTTATCTTTCCTCCTCGGCCGACCGCGCTTTGGCACCTTCGGGAAATGGTTTTGCGGAGCCGCACAGAGTGCGCCGCAACAAACCTTCCCCCCCTGTACTTGGCGAGGGCCTGCAGCAAATCCGGCAGATGCTGCTCTTTCAATTCGGCCGGGATAGGCTCCGGACCGTCCAGCGACGTCAGTGCCAGTTCGACCAACTCGATCGCGCGATCATTGTTGCCGTTCTCGTGATAGTACCGGGCGACCCCGGGATAGGACCGGAACTTAGGGCTGTCGCCTTGCGGGGGATTCAGCGCCAGGATGTGTTCGGACAGCTCCTTGCCCATCGCGAAGCGCTCAGCAGGGGGAAGGCGCGAATGGTCATTCGCCGGATGGAAAAGTTGGTCTAGCGCCGAAACCATCCAGTCCTCAGAGTTTTTGTCGATCGCGTCGCGAACCAATTGGCTCATCACGGGCAAGCCGGTCCACATGTCTTGAATTTTGTGAAGCAACAGATGCGAACGAGCCAGACGGAAATTGATGTCGTCCGGCATCAAGGCGATGCCTTCTTCGATCGCCCAGAGCGCCGTCTTCCAATCTTCTAACTTCACCGCCGCCCAGAATCTGTCATCGATCGGCTTCTTCAACGCTTGTTGGCGCGCAATGGGTTCGCTTGTGGCGATCCGCTCCGTATCGGCGGCTTTCGCTTTGTCGCTGGTGCGCCAGCTGCCGTTGAGCACTTCCGGCAAAACCTCATCGAGTTGGCTTGGATGACCGATAAAGGCGATCTGGCCGTCTCGGTCGACCACGTACGAAGTCGGAATCCGGGCGGAAAAGCTGGGTTTCATCCAAAACTTATTCATTTCACCTGTGTGGTCGAACGCGATCCGATAACTCAGATGCGAGCACTTTTCGGTCAACCACGCGTCCAACCTGGTGCGAGCCTCAACGGCCGTTGGAGCGTCTTCATTAGCCGCGACGCCGACGACCTCAAGTCCGCTGTCCCTGTATTTTTCCTGGAGCCGCATCAGATCGAGCATCTCCGCCATGCATAGTTCGCACCAAGTTGCCCAAAATTCGACGATATAGACTTTGCCGGGCCGGAAGTTCGCAAGGGGCTCGCCACGCAGCCAGTCCTCCATTTTGATCGAAGGAGCCGGTGACCCCATCTGCAATACCATGTTGTCTCCAAAGCTGTTGCCAAAAGTTGCCTGACCTTATGCGCAAGCTTGTTCCCCCTTTGAGACGGGGCACGAGGGTTCAAGGAATGGAGAGCATCGCTCGTCTTGCGCATCGCGTGCAGTCAGCCTTTACTCAGTGTTGCTGAATCTCAATTCGCAAAGGCCGTGCCAACGCGCTCAGCGCTCAGTAAATGCTTGATTATACTTAAAAACTTTTGGAGTGCCCAAGATAGCCGGTTGTATTGAACGCGACGTGTTTTCTGCCACTGTCAGGTCTTGGACACGCATCACGCGCGTCGCCAGAGAAGCGTGGCCACGGACGACTCGACACATATTCGGGCTGAGGAACGATAGCAGATGGACATTATGACTGCGTTGGCTGCCGCCAGGCTCGTCATCATCGTCCGCTTCACGCCACCGGCTTGAGCGTCTTGCCGTTCCGGTCCGGAGGCGGTAGCGATCTCGCCATTTGCGATTGCAAGGGGCCGCTCCATCCGAGCGCAGCCTGTGCCCCCTCGCCCGCCTTGCGATTGAATTCCTGGGCTGGCGTCATGGGAGTTCTTCACGACCGAAGCCGGTCCAGCTGTAGCTCGCCAATACCGCTCCTCAGATCGACGATGATGATCATGGCGGAAAAGGCCAGGATAAGTGCCGGCATGTGCGGCCGGTGAGCTCTCCGGGGTTCCTGCTTTGTGCCTATATTTTCTGTGTTCCCTGTGCTCAGGCGCTGCAGGGACCGCCCGGTACGAATGTGAGCGTTGTCGGAAGTTGACCAGCCCCGAAGACCGCTCGGTCGCCACGCGGGTCGGGACGGACCGACTTAAAACGCTGAAGATTCGGCCGTCCGCACCCCTAACCGCCTGCCGTTCTAGACCATGCCAACGTGATTTATGCGATCGGTTCCCGCCGACCGCGGCAGGAGCCCGACCGTTCCCACTCGAAGTTGAGGGCGTCGGCCACGGCACGGTCGTTGCGTTGTTAAGCCTCCCGGCCAGTAATGAGGAGATCGTGATGGCGCGCATACGATGCCGCTATGGGTCCGAACTCGGTCGCGCTGAACGACCCTCTTTGACCTGACGCCGACCTGCGCCGTGATCGTGGCTGCAGTGAGGACTGCCCATACCTCAGCCCGGCCGCTGGTCTCAGCATCACGGACCAATCTCGGGCGAGCAGAACCACTAGAGGCGTGCGCGGATGTTCTCGGGCGGCGCGGTGCAGATTGGCTCCGAGAAGCTTCGCGAAGCTTGCACGTTTGCCGCGATCTTTCTCCGACTTGGCATCAGGAAAGTGACCCAGAGTAGAGCTTCGAACAGCGTCGGTGCTGCTTCGGAACCCGTCAGCGAGCCAAAAACAGCGGCAATGGCGGCTTCCTAACTATCCATCTCGTCACGCCACCGAAGAGCCGCTCGCGCAGCCGGCGGCTGCCGTAAGCGCCCATGACTATCATGTCGGCAGACGTGTCGATTGCGTGCTGCGCGAGCACCGTGGCCACCGGTTTGCCGGCACTCGGCAGCAGGTCAACCGACACCCGAGCACCGTGCCGAGTGAGATAGGCAGCGATGTCGACTCCCGGCTCGGCGCCGCTTCCGGTCCAGGTCGCCACAGGATCGACGAGGGCGACACGAACTTCCTCGGCGGCGGATAGCAGATCCAGCGCTTCCCGGACCGCGCGGGACGCCTCGGCTCGCGAATCCCAGCCGACCAGCACGCGCTGTGGCGACAGAGTCGCCTCAGCGCCCTCCGGCACGACAAGCACCGGCTTTCCGGTATCGAACAGGCTGCCGTTGATAACAAGGGGTCCGAGGTTAATGTCGTTGAGAAGTGCGGGGCCGACGATTGTCAGGTCGTTGCAGAGCGCCCGCTGTCGCACCGCCTCACCGACGCTGGCCTGATCGCAGTTGGCAATATCGACATCATAGCACCGCCACGTGGCTCTCAGCAGTTTGTGCATTTCCCTGGATGTTTTTTCCAAGCTGGCTATGTCGTGTGAAAATTTTTCGATCTGCCTAAACCGTTTGTCCAGTCTGGCGATGGCCTGTGCGCGTTGTCCAGGCCACTCGGGGATGCCATCGCCGAGCAGCGGAGAAGGCATAATGAGCGGCGGAGGCGACATCACCAGTACGGAAAGATACGCGCCGACTTCGGCACACAAGCTGGCAGCTGTTCTGACATCCTGATCGGAGTGGTCAGCTCCCGTCACACTGAGTACGCTTCTGAAAGCCATTTGACTGCTTCTTTCTGAATATGTCGTACCTGCCGGCGCGTTTCGAAGCCGCAAGACTTGCCCTCAGCACGGCGGAAATGCGGAGTGGCACCACATCGGTTATCTATTCAGCCGTCCGGCCACTCGAGCGAGTAGCCGGCCGACCTGACGGTACGAATGACGCTGGAGGGGGAGGCCGCCTTCAGCGCCCTTCTGAGCCGGCTGATATGGACATCAACGGTGCGTACACCGACATGGATATTGGCCGGCCAGGCCGCGCTGATCAGCTCGTCTCTGGTGAAGACCTTGCCGGGACTCTCAAGCAAAAGCCGCAGCAGGTTGAACTCGATCGGCCCAAGGTGGACTTCGTGGCCATTACCCCGAACCCGGTGGGCATCGAGCCTTATCTCAAGATCGCCACAGGAGATCCAGCCGCCGTTTTCAATCCCGTTTGAACCCGGCTTCGGCAGCGCCAGCTTCGTCCGTAGACAGTCGAGCAGCTTGGCCGGCGCGAAGGGCCGCACAAAGCTCTCGTCAATACCAGCCTTCAAGAGATCCAGGTGCTGGTTCTCGGCGCCGGGCGCGATCAGCGCAATTACGGGCAGGCCGCCGGTCCGGGGCTCCCCCTTGAACCGGGCGCAGATTGTGGAGCCTGTCGCGCTTGTTGGCTGGCAGTCCAGCACCACGGCCTTCGGCTCCCGTTCACTGGCCAATGCAAGCGCCTCCTCCACGCCGCCGGCCAGTTGAATCGTGAAGCCGTCCACCTCCAGAATGTGGCTGAGGAACAGATACAACTCAGCATCTTGCGAACAGATCAGGACCAGTGGCTTCATCAGCGCTACCCCAAGAACCACATCGGCCTCGACCGCCTCCATTGAGAGGGCTGGCCATCGCATGTCCTCAAGGCCTGACATGATGCCCTTGATCGAAAATCGGTTCCATCACGCCCGCGCCACCTCGGGATGAGCCTCAATGGCTGCGGTCGCATCGCCGGCTAGTTTGGTACCGGCCGCGGCGAGTTTCCAGAACGTCTCGAAGCCGAACCGGTGGACGTCGCGCAGGGTCTTCCACAGAACGACCAACCGCCCGGCCGTGAGAAGCACGCGCCCAAAGCCCTCATGGCTCATCTCCATCATCGGCGATGCCATCAGGCCGGAGCGCTCCTCGATCGCAAGCCCGACGGCGGCGTAAAAAATCTCGAGCCTCCACAGTACATCCGGATCGGGATCGCCGATGATCGGGATCGCGCGGCGCTGTTCCTTGGTGATGATGAAGTCGGCCAGCAGCTCGGCGTCCGATTTGCCTTCCCAAGACCCGTGGGAATCATGAGCCCGGACCAGCCGCACGAGGCATTTCACGAACGGGGTGGCAAGGGCCGCCTCGTCTTCGGCGACAGCAGGGCTAACGACGGCGTCAGACATTTCGCCTACTCCTCATTTCAGTCCCCGTCCTCGAAGGACGGTTTGTGTTCGGCGACACCTGCCTGCGCCAGCACCTTGCGCAGCCAAGGGGGAGGACACGTCCTGAGCATCATCTGCGTGCGCAACAGCACCTCTTGGATGGTTTGGGGGTGCGGCACTTTGATCGGATGAATTTTTGCCGAAACAACCTTGGCTGCCGAAGGCCCCCCGATAGCCAGACAAAACAGGAGATGACAGCCCTTCAGCGCCTCCACCTTGGGGGTGATGCGGTCGTCGCCCTCAGTCCGATGCTTCCCGCTCTCGTCGGAAACGTCATCGAAGGCCACGGCTTCCACGAGATTCCACTCCTCGCGCATCACGTCGTAGACAGCAAAGCGCCTGGCCGACCCGAAATGGGCGTTGAGGTTCTTCATGTCCTGCGTGGCGATCGCCACGCGCAATGCGCCGGCTTGGCGTTCCGGCGTCGGTGCGTGAACCTCGTCAGTGACGAGCGAGAGGCGACGAACGGAGCTCATCTGGCATTTCTCGCTTACGGAGTGGATCAAGCGCCTCGGGCGTCGGCGCGTGCCGGTTGGCTTCAAAAATGTTGGCGACCTCGAAGATCAGGTCGCGGGTCCCCTGGTAGAGGATTGTGAGCTTGTGCTGGCTGCCGAGCCGGTCGAAGATCGGGAAGCCGACCCGCATGAGCGGAATGCCGAGGCGCTGCGCCGCCTGGCGGCCGTGGGAAGGGGTGACGAGAAGATCAGCGCCGGCGCCAAGAGCTTCCAAATCGCCGAGATCGCCGATTTGAACCGACTGCGCCGGTACTTCCTCCAAAATTTTCGACATGTCGGTCGTGGTGACCGCCGCCGCGATTTCGGAGCCCATTCCGATGAAGAAGCTCGCGAGTTGGTAGAGTTGGTCTGGTTCAGCAGCGATCGCAATTTTCTTGCCTCCAAAGTGGAAATGTCCGTCGAGCAACGCGTCCTGCAACTGCGCCCGGCGACGGCGCACCCCAGCCGGCGCCGCCGCGCCCGAAACCGCGCACAGCAGCGAGACGAACCGGTCTGCGTCCTTCAATCCAGTCAGCGACCGGAACAGCACGTAAGGCACGCCGGTCAACCTCTGCAGCAGCTCGGCCGGGCGGCGCATATGCTCTCCGATGACGACGCATTGCTCGGCCGTGCCAAGCTCGCGGATATCGTCGACACTGGTGCCGCCGTAGGTGGTCGTGATCCAGCGGTCGGGCACCGTACCGTCGAGCGAGCCGGAGACGTCCGGCAGAATCACCGGCTTAAGTCCAAAGCTTTCAATCATCTCACGCAAATGCTCGATATCAGCCACAGTGAGGTTCCAGCCAGGCAGGATCACGATCTTCTTCGATTGCCGCGCCTGATCGCCGGGCCGCGTAATCCTTTCGATCATCGCGGTGACAGCCTTGGCCCAGCCCTCTTCGATCGCGCCGTCGAAATCCGGTGTGTTGGCTAGCACCACCTCCGTACCCGCGAGTTCTTCCCTGCGCTTCAGCCTGATATTGGCGATATCGCCTGCGCAGTCTTCGCCCCGGGTTTCCACCAGCGCCGTCGTGCAGACCCCGATCAGCGTTGGCTTTGTGCGGGCCTTGAGATTGAGGATCGCGTCTTCCAGATGGTCTGCCCCGCCGAGGATCGTCGCCACCTCGTCCATCGCCGTCGTCTGCAAGGGGACGGCTTCCTTGAAATGCCGCACGAAGAGCACGAGCGCGAAGCTGGTGCACCCCTGGCTGCCGTGGAACAACGGCATCGCGCCGTCGACGCCAAGAAAAGCCAAGGCGGCACCCAGCGGCTGCGATGACTTCAGCGGATTGACCGCCGCCGCTTTGGTCTGGGGAAGGATGCGGACCATCGGCTTTCCTCAACACTGGCCGAGATCGTCGGCCGTCGTGCCGGCGAATTCCTGGACAGCATGCAAGGTCGCGGTCTCGCTTTTGGTGCTCGGCAGTTCCTCCCTCACCGCAGGCTGGCAATCCCATGGTGCCGGCTCCCGCACCTGGCACCAGATTGGGTTATGAATGGCGAGGTCAACCTGGCGTACGAGTTCCACCATGCCGTCATAGCCGGCGTAAGGGTGTTGGCGCTCCTGGTTGATATCGAGCCAGGGTGTCTTGGCCTTCAGCGCGATGAACTGCGTGCGCCCGCCCGACAGCATGATATCGGCCTTGTGTTCTGAGAGCATGGCGTAAAGCTCGCGCGCTGCCATCTGCTCAAACATGTGGTTGTCGTCCTTGAGGATGTGCTTGATGCGCTCCTTGTCTTCGACTGTCGACTTCTTGACAGAGGTGCCGACGATCTCGATGCCGATCTCCATCAGGGCATGGACGACCGACCAGGACTTCACACCGCCGGTGTTGAGCAGCACGCGCTTGCCTTCGAGCCTCGGCCGGTAGGCCGCGAGCTTCTTCCACGCAATCGCCTCCTCCTCTTCAATCAATGCCTCGGTGCGGCCGAGGATCTCCGGATCGGCACCCTTCTTCACGAGCAGCTGAGATATCTGTCGGAGCGCTTCCGAGGTGTCCGTGATGCCGTAAAAGGAGCCCTCGAAAAACGGGATGTCCCAGCGCTGCTCCATCTTGCGGGCGAGATTGATGAGCGCGGTCGAGCACACCATCATAGCCGCCCGGGCGCGGTGCGCGCAGGCAATGTCGAGGTAGCGCGCGTCGCCCGGAATGCAGGCGCGCACCCGGATGCCCAGCCGATCAAGGAGCGGCTTCACCAGCCAGAATTCGCCCGAGAGGTTGAATTCGCCAAGAATGTTGACGTCATAGGGCCCCGCGTCGTCCGGTTCTACCGTGCCGATGACATGCTCGAGCAACGCCTCGCCGGCAAGCTTGTTGCCGAGATTCTTGGAGCCGACGAAGCCCGGCGCATTGACCGGCACCACCGGCAGGCCGAACTTTTCCGCCGCCCGCTTGCAGACGGCCTCGATGTCGTCCCCGATCAGCGCGGTAACACAGGTCGGATAGACGAAGATAGCCGGCGGCCCATACGCTTCCTTGATCTCGCGGATCGCTTTGAAGAGCTTCCGCTCGCCCTGCCCCATCACCACGTCGAGTTCGGTGAGGTCGGTCGTGAAGCTCGTGCGCCACAGCGTTGGCCCGGACGAAGCCGCACCGCGGTTGTCCCAGGAATTGCCCTCGCAGGCGAGCGGCGCATGGATCAGGTGCGCGACGTCGGTGATCGGCTGCAGCACGATCTTGGCGCCATCAAAGGCACAGCCGCCGGCCGCCGCCCCGGGGGTCAGTGGCTTCGAACAGCCCTTTTTGCGCGCCTTGGCATCCTTGCCGCGGTTCTCCTCGCAGGCAGGCTCGTTGAAGGCATCCTGGATTTTGGCTCTGAGCAAGGACATTGCGTCGGTCTCCAAAGTCCCTCGGGAAGACGACCGGCCAAAGCCGACCGTCACGCTTAGCGGGTGAGGTCATACGAATAGTCCGTCACGCCCGTCTCGCTTGTCTCGCGATCGAGCTTGTCGAAGATCTTGTCGAGGATCGTCGTCAGGACGCGCAACCCGCCTTGGTAGCCCATAAGCGCAAACCGATGGTGATGGTGGCGGTCGAAGATCGGAAACGTCAGCCGGATCAGCGGCGTGCCGGTGTCGCGCTCCAGATACTTGCCATAGGAGTTGCCGATCAGCAGGTCCACCGGCTCGGTGAAGAGCAGCGAGCGCATCGCCCAGAGGTCCTTGCCCGCCCAGACTTGAGCACCCTTGCCGAAGGGCGATGATGCAAGCAGTTCCTTCAACTCCGCTTCCCATGCCGAGGTGCCGTTGGTGGCGAGGCAATGGGTCGGCTCGCCGCCCGTCTCCATGATGAAGCGAGCCATGGCGTAGACAAAGTCCGGATCGCCGTAGATGGCGTATTTCTTACCGTGCAGCCAGGATTGGCTGTCCGCCATGGCGTCAACAAGTCGGCCGCGCTCCAGGCGGATTGCCTCGGGGATTTGCTTGCCGGAAATCGCGGAGACCTCCATCAGGAAGTCGTCGGTCGCCTGGACTCCGAGCGGGTAATGGAACGAGGCAGTCGCCTGCCCCACCCCCTCGCAATACTCGAGTGTTTTTCGGGTGTTGTAATGCTGTAGCGAAAATGTCGCCTCGGCGTTGAGCGCCTTCCTCACGTCTTCGATCTTCGTGCCGCCGTCGTACATCCGGTATTCGCCGTCGGACGGCGTGTCGAACTGGTCAGAGGCGTCTTGGATAAAGGTATAGGAAACGCCTATCAGATCGAGCAGGCGCTTGAGTTCCCGGTTGTTGCCAACACAGAAGCCGTCGAAACCCGGAATGATGTTGATGGTTCCCTCGGCTTCCGTTCGCTCCTCGCCTTTCCAGAAGTGCTCCAAAATGCCCTTGACCGTTACGTCATAGCCGTCGACATGACTACCGACGAAGGCCGGCGTGTGGGCGAAGGGCACGTCGAAGTCGCGCGGGACCGAGCCTTCGTCCTTGGCGTTCTCGATGAAGCTGTGCAGGTCGTCGCCAATGACCTCGGCCATACAAGTGGTCGAGACGGCGATCATCTTCGGGTCGTAGAGTTGGTACGTGTTGGCGAGCCCGTCAACCATGTTCTTCAGGCCACCGAACACTGCCGCGTCCTCGGTCATCGAAGAGGAAACTGCCGAAGCAGGCTCCTTGAAATGGCGCGACAGGTGCGAGCGGTAATAGGCCACGCAGCCCTGGCTGCCGTGGACGAAGGACATGGTTCGCTCGAAGCCCGCGGCCGCGAACACCGCGCCGAGCGGCTGGCAGGCCTTGGCGGGGTTCACGACAAGCGCTTCGCGAGCAAGGTTCTTTTCGCGGTAGTCCCACGTCTTGGTGAATTCGCGTTGGTCGGTAACGACCTGGTCCGGGTGAGGACATTCGAAATTTAGCCTCTTCTCGGCGAGCATCTGCCTGTATTCCGGCTCGCGGAACAGGGGCGCGTGGTCGAGAACTTTTTCAGCCGACTGCGGCATGGATGGTTACCTCTTCTCCATCTGGCCGCGCCATACGGCGGCACAGGGACGTCGAAACGTTTCAGGTCTCCCGCGGACAAAGGGCCGCAAGCGTTCATCGGCCTTCCCGGCTTCCGGGAGGCCAGGTTTCATTCCGCAGCGATCGCCGCCGACGGCTCGGCTTTTTTCTTCCAGGGAGCGTCGTAGAGGCCCCAGACCGGGTTGTTGATCGCCAGATCCATGTCGCGGGCGAAGATGGCGAAGCCGTCGTAGCCGTGATACGGGCCGGAATAATCCCAGGAATGCATTTGACGGAACGGTATGCCCATCTTCTGGACCGGGTACTTTTCTTTGATGCCGGAGCCCACGAGATCAGGACGGATCCCCTCGATGAACTTCTCCAGCTCGTAACCAGTCACGTCGTCATAGATCAGCGTGCCCTTCTTCACGTAGTGGCCGGTGCGCTGATAATCGTCGTTATGGCCAAATTCGTAGCCAGTGCCGACAATAACCATGCCCAGGTCCTCATAAGCCGTGACGACGTGACGGGGGCGCAGCCCGCCGACATAGAGCATCACCGTCCTCCCTTCGAGGCGCGGCCGGTACTTGGCTATGACCGCATCGACCAGGGGCCGGTATTTGGCGATCACCGCCTCGGCCTTGGCCTCGATTTCCGGTCCGAAATGCTTGGCTATCTTGCGCAGAGAGGCTTCGGTCTGGGAGGGGCCAAAGAAATTATACTCCATCCAGTCGATGCCATACTTTTCCTCCATGTGCCGGCAGATGTAGTTCATCGATCTGTAGCAATGGATGAGATTGAGCTTGGCCTTCGGCGCTCGCTCTATTTCGGCCAGCGTAGCGTCGCCCGACCAGTTGCCGACCACGCGCAGGCCCATCTCCTCGAGCAGGATGCGCGAAGCCCAGGCGTCGCCGCCGATATTGTAGTCGCCGATCACATTGACATCGTACGGGCTGGCCTCGAACTCGACGTCCTTCTTGTCGAACACCCAGTCGCGGATCGCGTCGTTGGCGATGTGGTGGCCGAGTGATTGCGAGACGCCGCGGAAGCCCTCGCAGCGCACCGGCACGATCGTCTTTTCGTGCTCCTTGGCCTTGTTGCGGGACACCGCTTCGGTGTCGTCGCCAATCAGGCCGATCGGACATTCGGATTGCACGGTCATGCCCTTGTTCAGCGGAAACAGTTCTTCGATCTCGTCGATGATCCGTTCCAGCTTCTTGTCGCCGCCGAAAACAATGTCCTTCTCCTGGAAATCGGAGGTGAACTGCATCGTGACGAACGTGTCGATGCCCGTCGTGCCGACATAGTAGTTGCGGCGTTGAGACCAGGAATATTGCCCGCAGCCGACCGGGCCGTGCGAGATATGGACCATATCTTTGACTGGGCCCCACACCACGCCTTTCGAGCCGGCATAGGCGCAGCCGCGAATCGTCATCACTCCCGGGATGGACTTGATGTTCGATTTGACCTCGCATTCGGAAAGGACCTCGCTTTCCTCGCCAGCCTCTTCGCCGCTCTTTGCGACGCTGAGGTGCTTTCTTCGGCGCTTCGCCGCCTTGTCAGGATATTGCGACAGCACCTCCTCGATAAGCTTCGCATGGAGGGCGCCGTCATTCTCGTATTCCAGGCTCATGGGACCCCTTTCAAGGTTCAGGGTGACGCCTCACCAACGAGGCGCCGTTCTTCGAAAGGCGCACCAGATCAAGGCCGCGCCTCATGTCGGCAGCGGTGGTTACTGTGCGGCCGACTTGGCCGTTTCCTTGACCTGAAGCTCGGCAAGCATCTGCTCGTCGGTCTTCATGATGCCGAAGTCGAGCAGCATGTCCTCGAGCTCCTCCATGGTGATAGGGGTGGGGATGGTGCCCTGGCCCGAATTGGCATGGATCTTCTTGGCCAGCGCCCGGTATTCCCCGGCCTGCTTGGAGTCCGGCGCATATTGAATGACAGACATCTTCCTGAGTTCGGCGTGCTGGACGATGTTATCGCGCGGCACGAAGTGGATGAGCTTGGAATTGAGCCTGGAAGCCAGCGCTTCGGCGAGGTCGAGCTCGCGATCGGTTTGGCGCTCGTTGCAGATCAGGCCGCCGAGCCGCACGCCGCCCGAATGGGCGTATTTCAGGATGCCCTTGGCGATGTTGTTGGCGGCATAGAGCGCCATCATCTCGCCGGACATGACGATATAGATTTCCTGGGCCTTGTTCTCGCGGATCGGCATCGCGAAACCGCCGCACACCACGTCCCCGAGCACGTCGTAGGAGACATAGTCGACATCGTCGTAGGCACCGTTCTCCTCGAGGAAGTTGATCGAGGTGATCACGCCGCGGCCGGCGCAGCCGACACCCGGCTCAGGGCCGCCCGACTCCACGCATTTGATGCCTTTGTAGCCGACCTTGAGCACGTCCGCGAGTTCCAGGTCTTCCACCGAACCTTCCTCTGCCGCGAGGTGCAGGACTGTATCCTGCGCCTTCGCGTTCAGGATCAGGCGGGTGGAGTCGGCTTTGGGGTCGCAGCCGACGATGAGGATTCTCTGCCCGAGGTCGACAAGGGCGGCGAGCGTATTTTGGGACGTGGTGGACTTGCCGATGCCGCCCTTGCCGTAAAAGGCGATCTGACGCAAACCTGACATGTAGCTTTCCTTCCTTCGTTCCATTCATCGCGGCTACCGCGACATGAATGCGGGTCGGGCAGCTGTCGCCGCCTCGCACCCAAGGATCTCAAGACTCGTGCCAATTGGCTGATCGAACCGAACAATAATTTCATGGTTGCTTTTCAGGGATTTAGCTTGAGGCCAAAGAAAGGATCGTCGGAACAAGCCGTGTAGCGGACCCGACAATGGCGACATAAAGCGTCGGATCGCGATCCTCAGTCACCGCATTCGTGAACCGCATCGTTGTGTCGAGGTGGGCGAACAGCATCTCGACCTCTAGCGTTAATTGCGGGATGCTGCGAACTCTTCTGTTCCGGCGAGCTGACGTACTTGGTTCTCGCGTGTCCTCATCGAAACTGCGCGGAATCTTGCGCGCCACGCTGGCATACCATCGATCCACGGCCATCCATCCGGGGCCACGGGCGGATAATTCCGCCATATCACCAACCCAAGGGGACTCGGCTCACTTATCGGCGCAGGAGTTCAGTATCGGCGTCATCGCCTTCACATGTTCGTCGATCCGCTCGAGCACTTGCGCCGCGACAACGTCGCGCTCAGGCAGATGCCACCAGTGCTCGTTGACGAGTTCGACGGTCTCGACCACTGCCTTCAGGACTGCCGGCTCCGGAAGCCTTGCACGGTTCGCAAATGCTTTCCATCGCGGTGCTGCTAGCGCCTTGAACGAGCGCTCCCCTCCAAGCGAAAGCGCCATGGCGTCGGCGGGAATATATGGCACGGTCGACAGAACGTCGTAGATTGGTGCAAGCACCGGCTTGTCGCCGTTACCGGGATAAATCAAAGACCAGTTCTTCAGATGCATGTCGCCATTGCCGGTGATGACCGTCAGCGCCAGGCGGCGGATGAATTGGAGAGCCGCCGTAGGCGAGACGGCCACGCCAAGGGCCAAGGCTATGTCGTGATAAGCGGCCCCCTCATATTTGCGCGAGGGATAGACGCCGAAGACCTGAGCGAAATCCTCGATGTGAATCCTCTCGCCATCGGCGCCGCGATCGAAGCGTTTGACGAGAAGGCCCTTGCCCTCTGACAGCGTGTTGAATTCCTCGGGAATACCCTCGAAATCGGACTTCTCGACAAGTTCGCGTTCAGGCACCTCCATGCCGATCGCTGCGGCCAGCGCGAGGTTGGCGAATTCATTTTCGGAAACGCCTGGAAACGCCGTCGCAGGGAACTTGGCGATGTACCGGCCTTGCTCGTCCATCGGCAAGGTGAGGCCGCCGCCTTTTCCAGTGTTCTTCATGACGGAGAGCTTCATCTGCACGCCGGCAAGCGAGAACCGTGCCTTGGGCTTAGCCTTTGAAGCATCCTGCGAAACCGCTATCGCGCCGTCACTGGGCAACGCCCGTACGGCTCCCGGCAGATCGGCGCCCAGCGCCGCTAAAAGGTCGAAATCATTGCCTGGCCGCACATTGCCTTCGTGGTGCTTTTCCATCGCCTCGCGCAATTTCTCCTCCGGCAGGAGGTTCGCGAAGAAAGCGGGCAAGGCGCCCGCCAGAGGCTTCGGATCTTTCCGCAATCCTCCCCTGGCTGCCCGGAACGACAGGCTGAATACCGGAAAGCCGCCCGTCGCGCGGTAGGCCTCATCGAAGTTGAATGCATTGAACGCCCGGCGTCCTAACGATTGTGCCGATCTTCAGTGCGTTCAAGAGCACGTCCAGCGACGGGATCATCTTAGGTGCGCGAAAGACTGGAGCCATGATCGTCATCGCCAGGTTGAGAAACAAAGGCGGGTCGATCGTCATCGTCATGCGGACGCAATAGAGCCTGGACAGCCGGCACCATAACTTGCGGAACCAGCATCATTTCCAGACCGAGCGCGCGAGCGATATTCATGAGCGTCGTCGCACGCGCCGCTGCGGCTCCCTTTTCGATGTCGCGATAGCGGGGACGGGATATACCCGCCAAATCAGCGACCTGCTCCTGCGTCATGGCAGCGGCCAGTCTCGCTTGCCTGAAAAGCCCACCGATTCTCGCAGAATTTCCGATCCAGAGTCCAGTATGATACCTATACGATCTATTCGAATGCGCGATGATACGCAAAGGTATCTCCAGCGAGCAAGTCAAAATGATCTGTTCGCGTATCATATAGCACGGGCGACCCGTCAGATCAGGCCATTGCGGCGCAAACCCAACCGCTTCCGCGGAGAGCTTACAGGCTTATCATGAAGCACGCGGCGGAAGGCAGCAAGTCAAACAAAGGGCGGATCGTTCAGGCGAAGGGCTGGGACGGACGCGTTCCTGTCGAGCCGATTAGACAGTGCGTCAATTCCGCGAAGGTTTCGCGGAAGCGGAAAGCCAAGGCAGCGGAGAGCGTTAAAAGAGCGAAGGATTGCTAATTGGCGGAGCCGCCCTTGCTTGGCCGAAGATACATGGCCTTCAAAATCAGGTAGAGGGCCTTGCGGTCAACGCTCCCATTCAAAAGGTACCCGAGAAGATCGTGGCGCATGTCGGGCGTCATCGGCTGTCGGTACGGGATCGCGCGATCCATCCGGTTCTTCTCAAACCAGTTGATGATCAGAAGGCAGAAGTCCAAAGCCAAAATTGCTTCGCGGCCATCTATGAGATCGCGGCGCGCAGCGGCCTTTTCCTCGTCGGTTCCCTTGAAAGCGTAAGGGACGTCTTCCTGATATTCGTGATCGAAGAAATTGCCGAGAAACGGTTCCGCGTTCAGATTATAGAGAAGCAAGGCGAGAATTTTTACGTGCGATAGCCTAGTCGTATGTTCGGGCGTCTCTTCATTCAGCCACTTTTCGTTGTCGCTGACCCACTGGGCGTGAATTTGCTTTATAACGTTGGGAATGAATTGCGCGTCGAGCTCATGGACCTTGAAATTCGCGTAGCAAAATTGACGGAACGCGTAGTTGAACGACTCGTAGTCGGAGAGCCATTCATCCAATTTTGTCTCATCAAACGGAATCATTTCAATTCGAACTCCCAGCCGCCCCAAACAGCAAGAGGGCGAAGGTTGGTAAACCTTCGCCCTCTAAAAGCAAATAGAAATCAGGGTTACGAAGCGGTTTTCACCGTTTCATTCACCAATTCAGCGGTAGACACATAACCGAGAGTCTTGTCAGGATTCGGCTTGATAACTGCGCGACCGTTTTCGTGCAGTTTCTTGAATCTTGAAATGTCACGCGGAAGAGCGCATCTTTCAGCGATCTTCGGCTTTACACCTTTCTCCATCATCATGCGTCGTTCTCCCGTTCCCTGGCCCAGCGGGGTAAATGCTAGTTGGGCGCGCCATACAAGCAACGCACATATTTGTCAATTTTCTGCAAACATGCAACGTGCAATCTGGTGCGTCATAAATGCGTACGTAGCATTTTGGTTGCTAATTTGGCGAAATGCGGGAATTTGCGAATTAATTTTTGTCCACGTTTCGCTGCCAATAGCCTTTCCACGTACGCGACACTCCATGCTGCATCGCTCCGCCAAGCAGCCTAAATGCGTATCACCGTTGGAATTGCGAGGGTGATCTTCCAGCCATGCTGCCTGATTGGCGTACTGGTAGAGATAGCGGTGCGAAACGGGGTGGTGCTGGCCAGCGACCATGCGGCGAAGGCGGCTGAAATAGCTCTCCACCATATTGGTATGCTTGCCGTGGCCGTCGCTGTAGCTTTCCGAGGGGTTGATTCGGTCCAAGCGTAGTCGGCCTCCAGCGCGTTCCAATGGCTCGCCTCGGACTGGTTTCTTGGCAACCTTCTCGTTCTGGGAGCTGCTGTACCCTTTCCGCGATGCGTTCAGCGTCCTGATCAGTGATGGCGGGGTCATTCGTCAGAATGAGGGACACACCCGACGCCTAACACGGCCGCGCCGACTTCTTTCATGAACCATAGAACGACGGAAACGACGATGATTTTTCGTGTGACCGGATCAGGAATCTGCTTTTTCGATGAAACGGATGACTGAGTTTAGGCTGAGGCTGCTTCTGTCCCGCTCTCAAGTTCCAGCTTTATCAAGAGTGAAGGATCTACGACGTAGCTTCCCGAACCGCGTCCGCAAATGCCAAGCTAGCTTTTGCGAAACCTCCAGGTCGGCGAGTTCACCAAGCGCCAAGTCAAGGTACAGGCTCAGACGGTCCATGTGTGCTCCCCCAAGCGCGAGGCGCAACACTAGGGCGAGGCGATGATGGAATGCAACCTGCCTCAAAAATTACTTGGTGCTACATAAGACCGCAAATTTCCTTCAGCGGCGCGAAGGCACCAGCATCCATCGTGGATTGCGAACCTCAACGGTGCCGAAGACGGTTCGGATCCGGCGTGTCGTGCAGTCCTTGACCGGTCGGAACGTACGGCAATCCGGGCAAACCCGGCGAAGGAGGGCATACGTCTCCGCCTCATGATTCACGACCGCGTTCTGCAGCGCTGCCATGATCTTCTTGCTATCGCCGATCGACAAGCCGATGTCGCCGTGGAACAGGCTCTCCCAGCTCTTGTCTATGCGGACCTCCTTCCGGCATGTGTCGCCAAATTCGTTCCGGCCCTCGATCGTAAGTCGATTCCACCGCCATCGCTTTGTCTCAAGACGATGCTGATGGACTGCTCTAGCCTAACAACCCGTGTTTGACCCCAGCGAAGGTTACCGGTCTCCGCACGACCGACCCCGCATGACTCGGGCTCAAATCGCCACTCGTTCATTGCAATGGATTTGCACCATCTGCTCCTGCCGGTCTCCCGCCACACCTGGTGTTCCGACCCCTTCAGGGGCTCAGCTCGGTAGGCGTGACCGATCACCCCGATCAAAGCGCGACATAGGCGTCGAATGCGGCTTCACTCTCGGATGCCCAGTCGGGCATGGCGGGGCGCTTCCCTGATCACGAAGCAGCACTCTAACAAATCCGCGACCAAATCCCTCCGCAACCGCATCTGACTCAGCAGACTAGAGCGGTTCCTGATTTGACGGAATCGAAGGGGATTCCGGATCAGTCGGTTTTGTGATTCAAGATGCTGGCTGGAGTGGAGGCCAGCATCGGATGACGCGACCTCTTTCGGATGGTCTTCGCGAACGTGTTGTAGCGGCGGTTTTGGGTGGCGAGAGCCGCCGGTCGGCCGCGAAACGGTTCGGCATTTCGGTTTCGGCGGCGGTGAAGT
>NZ_JAMYOQ010000057.1:0-19067 GCF_040319905.1 Mesorhizobium sp. M0833
GAAACCCCAAACAAGGGGGCGGAGCTCACAAAGACGAGCGAAATCCCTGCGATCCCGCCCCATCCAAACATCCCCGGTTACTGCGCAACAGGCCCACAAGGGGAGAAGGGGAGGCGCAGCTTTTACGCCTCAATATATTCCGCATATTCCGCCAGACTGATACCTTTGGGCACATCCAGTCCATCGGCGCGCGAAGCCTTCGATGTGAAAGCGTATTGCGTCGCGAATTTCGGTTTTTCCACCTCGAGCACCGATCGCAATGCAGCCGGGTAGGTCCGGCAGCTAAGCGGAAAAATTGTTTCCGGCTTTTCGATGACTGCCACGTAACGCATTGCGCGACCTCTTCGGTTGGAAATGTCATTATGGCCAGCGGCCGATCATCTACACCGACGTAGTTGAACAGCAGCTCCTCCTGAGATCTTTCCTGCTCTAATGAGCACATCGTCACGGATATTGAGGACGGCTTCGAGCCAACGCTGAGCACGGGGCGCGGTTCGGTGGGCGAGAGCGTCTACTCCCTCATGCCAGCCTCTTCACCACCAAATCCTCGCTGCGGTCCACTGAGAGCACAGGCTGACCCATCCTCAGGTGTAGCTCGATAGCCGACACGCTTCCCCATAGGGTCCCCGACGTGGCTTGTGACCCACACGTCTCGATCACGCAAAACAGGAGCGCATCATGTCGCAGGCAGAAACAAAAACCCGCACGACTGGTCAGCAGGAAACAAACATGAGCTTGGACAACACTTCACACCCCTCGATCCAGCACTGCGCCGACAGCCTGAACGCCAAGCACAGCAACGGTAGACCGGAGCCCGAATTGGTTCCGTCGCGCTACGCGCTGCAGGTCGGCGACATCGACGTGCTGGTGGTCAGCGATGGAGTGCTGCCGATACCAGCGCCGGTTATGGCATACAACGTCGACCCGGCCCTCCGGGCGGCCTGGCTGGACGACATGTTCCTGCCGCCGGACGTGCTCGAGTGGCCGCTGAACGTGGTCGTCGTACGCAGCGGCGACCGGACCATACTCGTGGACGCCGGGCTGGGGATGGACCCGGACTTGCACTTGCCGAGGGCCGGGCGGTTGGTCTCGCGACTGGAGGCCGCCGGCATCGATCTCGCATCCGTCACCGACGTGGTGCTGACCCATATGCACATGGACCACATTGGCGGGCTCCTCATCGACGGGGTGAAGGACCGGCTGCGTCCGGATCTGCGGATTCACGTGGCGGCCGCCGAGCTCAAGTTCTGGGAGTCGCCCGATTTCTCCCGCGTCTCCATGCCAACGGGGTTCCCGGATGCGCTGCGGCGGGCGGCCAAGCGGTTCGTGAACGACTACCACAGCCAGTTGCGGCCGTTTGAGACGGAGCATGAGGTGGCGCCGGGGGTGGTCGTCACGCTCACCGGCGGCCACACCCCCGGGCACAGCGTGGTCCGCCTAGCGTCCGGCGGCGATCGGCTGACCTTCGCCGGCGACGCCGTGTTCCAGGTCGGGTTCGACCAACCCGACTGGCACAACGGCTTCGAACACGACCCCGAGGAGGCGGCCCGCGTCCGGATCAATCTTTTGCGGGAGCTGGCGGCGACCCGCGAGCCGCTGGTGGCCACTCACCTGCCGTTCCCGTCTATCTGCCATGTGGCGGTGGACGGCGATGTCTTTCGTTGCGTGCCGGCTGTCTGGGACTACTGACCCGCGTATTGGGTTAGGGCCGAGCACAGCGTTTGAACGACCGCACGAGCAACGTCGCGAGCTTTGGCCGTTAGAGGTGGGTTGCCGTCAACCCACCTCCAAGCGATGAACTTGCCTATCAGCTATCTCAGCTACACCCGCTGGTAGCCCCGCAAGTGTCGCACTTCTCGCAAGTCCCGTTCCGCACCATCGTGAAGTTATGGCATTCCGAGCATTCGTTGCCGGTGTAGCCCTGCATCAATGATTGCTGGCGCCGGTTGGCGGCGAGCGCTTTGGCTTCGGCTGCTTCTTTCGCGGCCTCGTCGGTGAACAGCTCCGTCGGGTCGGAGGCTTCCGCGTAGACGATGTCCTCGACCAGTTCCCTGGCGCGCTCCTCGTAGTCGCGCTTGTAGGCAATGGCCTCGTCACTGGCGGGCTTCAGCGTCAGCACGTTGGAGCCGGAGAAGGCGGTCGGGGCGGTACGGGCCGGAGTTCCGGAGCCCGCGCCGGCAAAGCCCTTGGGCTCGGCACCCATGCCCGACACCAGCTTGACCGGCGAGGCGCCGCGGGTCAGGCCCTTGGAGAAGGGCGTCGCCTTGCCTTCGTTGATGCCGCGCCCGAGTGCGGTCTTGTCGAAGTCCGACTGGTCGACATGGGCGAGGTCGTGGCGGCCGAGATAGGAGACGGCGAGTTCGCGGAACACATAGTCGAGGATCGACGTGGCGTTCTTGATGGCGTCGTTGCCCTGCACCATGCCGGCCGGCTCGAACTTGGTGAAGGTGAAGGCCTCGACAAATTCCTCGAGCGGCACGCCATATTGCAGGCCGAGCGAAATGGCGATGGCGAAGTTGTTCATCATCGCCCGGAAGGCGGCACCTTCCTTGTGCATGTCGATGAAGATCTCGCCGAGGCGGCCGTCATCGAATTCGCCGGTCCTGAGATAGACCTTGTGGCCGCCGACGACCGCCTTCTGGGTATAGCCCTTGCGGCGGTTCGGCAGTTTCTCGCGGTCGCGGTAGAGACGCTCGACGACGCGCTCGACGATCTTCTCGGTCACCTGCACGGCGCGCTGCGCGGCCGGTGCCGCGATCAGCTGCTCGAGCGCTTCGTCCTCGTCGTCTTCGACGTCGGCAAGCAACGAGGCGTTGAGCGGCTGCGACAGCTTCGAGCCGTCGCGATAGAGCGCGTTGGCCTTCAGCGCCAGCTTCCACGACAGCATGTAGGCGCCCTTGGCGTCTTCCACCGTCGCATCGTTCGGCATGTTGATGGTCTTGGAAATGGCGCCGGAAATGAAGGGCTGTGCCGCCGCCATCATCATGATGTGGCTGTTGATCGACAGCGAACGCTTGCCGATCTTGCCGCACGGGCTGGCGCAGTCGAACACAGGCAGGTGTTCGGCCTTCAGGAACGGCGCGCCTTCCAGCGTCATCGCTCCGCAGACATGGATGTTGGCGGCCTCGATGTCCTTCTTCGAGAAACCCAGCGCCGGCAGCATCTCGAACGAGAAATCATTGAGCTGCTCGTCGGTGAAGCCGAACGTCTCCTTCACCCAGTCGGCGCCCAGCGTCCACTGATTGAAGACGAACTTGATATCGAAGGCCGACTTCAATGCCGCATTGAGTGCGGCGATCTTTTCGTCGGTAAAGCCTTTTGCCTTGAGCGAGCCGGGATTGATGCCCGGCGCCTGGTTGAGATTGCCGTGGCCGACGGCATAGGCCTCGATCTCGGCGATCTGGGCCTCGGAATAGCCGAGGGTTCGCAGCGCTTCGGGCACGGCGCGGTTGATGATCTTGAAATAGCCGCCGCCGGCGAGCTTCTTGAATTTCACCAGCGCGAAGTCGGGCTCGATACCGGTGGTGTCGCAATCCATCACCAGGCCGATCGTGCCGGTCGGTGCGATCACCGTTGCTTGCGCGTTGCGGTAGCCATGCTCCTCGCCAAGCTCGATGGCGCGGTCCCAGGCGGCCTTGGCATGGTCGGCAAGCTCCTGCTGCCTGAGATCCGAGGCGACCAGCGGCACCGGGTTGACGGCAAGCTTCTCGTAGCCGTCCCTTTCGCCATAGGCCGCGCGGCGGTGGTTGCGCATGACACGCAGCATGTTCTGCGCATTGCGGTCGTAGTCGGGGAAGGCGCCGAGCTCGGCGGCCATTTCAGCCGAAGTGGCATAGGCGGTGCCGGTCATGATCGCGGTGAGGGCGGCGCAAATGGCGCGGCCCTCGTCGGAATCATAAGGAATGCCCGAGGTCATCAGCAGGCCGCCGATGTTGGCGTAGCCAAGGCCGAGCGTGCGGTACTCGTAGGAAAGCTTGGCGATCTCCTTCGACGGGAACTGCGCCATCATGACGGAGATTTCCAGCACCATGGTCCACAGCCGCACCGTGTGCTCGTAGGCAGCGATGTCGATGGTGCCGTCGGCGTTGCGATAAGGCAGTAGGTTGATCGACGCCAGATTGCAGGCGGTGTCGTCGAGGAACATGTATTCCGAGCACGGGTTGGACGCCCGGATCGCACCGGCCGAGGCGCAGGTGTGCCAGTCGTTCATCGTCGTGTTGAAATGCAGGCCGGGATCGGCCGACGCCCAGGCGGCATAGCCGATCTTTTCCCAGAGATCGCGCGCCTTCAGCGTCTTCAGCACCTTGCCGTCCTTGCGGGCGGTGAGATGCCAGTCGCCGTCCTGCTCGACGGCGCGCAGGAAATCGTCCTTCAGCGACACCGAATTGTTGGAATTCTGGCCCGAAACGGTGAGATAGGCGTCCGAATCCCAGTCGGTGTCGTAGGTCTTGAACGACATCGAGGTGTAGCCCTGCTTGGCGAACTGGATGACGCGGTAGATGTAGTTCTCCGGCACCGCGTCCTTCTTGGCCGCCTTGATCTCGCGCTTCAGCGCGGTGTTGACCGCCGGGTCGAAGCAATCGTCGCCATTGCCTTCGCAGTTGATGCAGGCCCTCATGATCGCTTCGAGGTGCTTCTTGACGATCTTCGAGCCGGTGACCAGCGAGGCGACCTTCTGCTCCTCATTGACCTTCCAGTCGATGAATTCCTCGATATCGGGGTGGTCGGCGTCGACGATGACCATTTTCGCGGCGCGGCGCGTCGTGCCGCCCGACTTGATGGCACCCGCCGCGCGGTCGCCGATCTTGAGGAAGCTCATCAGCCCCGACGAGCGGCCGCCGCCCGACAGCTTTTCGCCTTCGCCGCGCAGGAACGAGAAGTTCGAGCCGGTGCCGGAGCCATATTTGAACAGGCGCGCCTCACGCACCCACAAATCCATGATGCCGCCCTCGTTGACGAGGTCGTCCTGCACGCCCTGAATGAAGCAGGCATGCGGCTGCGGATGCTCGTAGGAAGACTTCGACTTGGTCAGCTTGCCGGTGAACGGGTCGACATAGAAATGGCCCTGGCTCGGACCGTCGATGCCATAGGCCCAGTGCAGGCCGGTGTTGAACCATTGCGGCGAATTCGGCGCGACGCGCTGGGTGGCCAGCATATAGGCGAGCTCGTCGCGAAAGGCGCGCGCGTCTTCCTCCGACTTGAAGTAGCCGCCCTTCCAGCCCCAATAGGTCCAGGTGCCGGCAAGCCGGTCGAAGACCTGGCGGGCGTCGGTCTCGGAACCGTAGCGCTCGGCTTCCGGCAGCTTGGCCAGTTCAGCCTCGTCGGCGACGGAGCGCCACAGGAAGGAGGGGACCTGCGTCTCTTCGACCTTCTTCAGCCGTGCGGGCACGCCGGCTTTGCGGAAATATTTCTGCGCCAGGATATCGGCGGCAACCTGGGAGAACTGCGCCGGCACGTCGATGTTGTCCAAGCGGAACACCACCGACCCATCCGGATTCTTGATCTCGGAAAGCGCCTTGCGGAATTCGATCTCCGCGTAAGCTGATTGTCCTGGCTTGGTGAAACGACGCTCGATGCGCATTGGTCCGGTCCCTTTTGTCTACATATAGCGCTTTTCCCAGAGGATTTCTGCCCTCTTGACGAAACGCGCATGCCCGCCGTCTGCCGGCGTTCGAAACCGCCGGCTCTCATCGTCACAGTCTCCGCCGCCCTGCCGGTCGGACCTCTTGCGAGGCCGCTGTCCAACATGCTCACGGACCCTGTGGGTCCCTCAAAACTGAAAACTTTTTGTAACGCCCTCGGTCGAGGGAAATTCACATTATCTAGCGTCGAACCTACCTGCAAACACTAAATATAGTATTAACAGACAATTTATTCAAGTCCGACAATCCTCCCCTTTCGCCCCCAAGGCTTCAAAATCCCACGCCTCCGCCGGCCTCGTAAACAGGCGGGAATGCGGATCAAAACGCACATATTCCGGGAAAAAGACCGGCCTCGAAACTTTTCCGGTCGCACTCTCAACAGGAGCGCATGGCCTATAAAAGGCGACTCGTTTTGCGCCGTCAAGGATTCGTTTGCGTAGCTTTTATGACCCCAACATCTTGTGTGTCACATATGTGGATAACGGGGATAGAAGCGGAGCGCAGCGAGGAAGGTTCGGCGCTGCGCGGAGGTGCTTCGGCGATGGCGTTCGCGGCACCTGACCGCGGCTATGCGCCGCCCGGGCTCAGGAGAACCGGCGTGGATCGGCGCAGAAATGGGCGATGATCTGGCGAAGGTCCGGTTCATGCACCATGCCCACAGCCTCGGCGGCGCTGACCCACTTGCGGGTGCGTGCCCGCTTTTCCTTCCACCGGTCGGCGACCTTGTCGACCTGCAGCGGGAACACCAGAACCTCGCACGGCACTTCCTCGCCAGTATCCAGCACCTTGGCGTAGAAATAGCGGCCGGCCTCTTGATGCGAGATCGTGCCGCGCAGCCCGGCCTCCTCGCCGGCTTCGCGCGCCGCCGCTTCGCAAAGCGGCTCCTTCGCTTCCGGCCAGCCCTTGGGAAGCACCCAACGGCCGGTATCGCGGCTGGTGATCAGCATGATTTCGACGCCGTCCCCGCTATCGCGCCAAGGCAACGCTGCAACCTGCAGGCGGGACGGCACCGCGCCGAAGAGTCGCTGGACCCTTTCGGCCAGATGGTTGTGCGTCGTTGGCCTCGTCAACATCGGAGAAGCTTGCCCCAGCTCCCAGAATCATTTGCCGTCTCATGAATCTTACGGCTAATTATAAGCAATAAAAGTAAAAAATGTTTCATGGACCAGCGAAATTCTGCCGATTTGCGCCGGTCCCGTCCAAATGGCGCGGCCGCGCGAGCATCACGCCGGCATTTCTCGGCTGCGGATGATGCCTTGGGCGGGCTGGGTGCAATGAGCGGCGGTGCGTCGAATCAGCCGGCGTGGTCGTCGGCGATCGGCTTCTGGTAGGTGAAGCCCATGTCCCAGGGGAAATAGATCCAGGTGTCCTGGCTGACCTCGGTAACGAAAGTGTCGACCATCGGCCTGCCTTTTGGCTTGGCATAGACGGTGGCGAAATGCGCCTTGGGCATCATCGCGCGCACGATGCCGGCCGTCTTGCCGGTGTCGGTGAGGTCGTCGATGATCAGCACGCCGGCCCCGTCATCGGCGAGCAGCGCCGGCGTGACCTCCTTCAGCACCTGCAACTGCCCCTGGCTGGTGTAGTCGTGGTAGGAGGCGACGCAGACCGTCTCGATGATGCGGATGCCAAGCTCGCGCGAAATAATGGCGGCCGGAACCAGGCCGCCGCGCGTGATGCAGACGATCGCCTTCCATTGCCCCTTGTTGGCGCCGGCAAGCCGCCAGGCGAGCGCGCGCGCATCGCGGTGGAACTGGTCCCAGGAGACCGGGAAGGCTTTTTCGGGCAGGGACATCTTCGCGCACTCCGCAAAGCGCGCATCGCGCGCAGACACTATGGAATGCGCGCGGAATTAACTGGAAAGGCTTGGCTTTGGCAAGGGGAGTGGAAAGCTATCCCTGTGAAGCTACCGCGACAGGAAAGCCGCCACCGGTGCGGTGCGCAGCACCGTCCGCGTGACCCCGCCGAACAGCAGCTGGCGCAGCCAGGAATGGCTGTAGGCGCCGAGCACGAGCAGGTCCGCACCCGTTTCGGCGACCCTGGTCTGGATGATGTCGTCGACCGAGGCGCCGCCGGACCTCAGCACCGAGACGCTGACGGTCGCGCCGTGCCTGGACAGCGAGGCGGCGATCTCTGCGCCGGCCGTTTCCGGCGCCTCGTCGAGCGTATCCGGCGGGTCGATGACGACGATGTCCGTCTTCTCAGCCTCGATGATGAAGGGCAGGGCATCGAAGGCCGCACGCGCGGCTTCCTTGCTGCCGTTCCAGGCGAGCAGCACATGCTTGAAGCTGGTCACCAGCGGACCCGAATGCGGCACCACCAGCACCGGCCGGCCGGCATCGTAGACCAGCGTGTCGACGTCGGCGCTCGGGTCGCTGCCCGATTCGCGCTGCGCGGCGATGATCAGGTCCGCGGTGCGAACGGTCGAGATGCCGGTCAGCGCGCTGTCGCCGGAAAAACTCTCGAGGCTGCGCCATTCGAACGACAGGCCGGAATTCTCGACGCGATTGTGAAAGGCGGCCTGCAACTTCTCGGCGCGCTCCCGGTTCATGTCGGCCGAAACCTGCAGGAACTCGGTGTCCGGAAAGCCGGTGGCCGAGGTGTAGGGCACGGGCAGCGCCTCGGCATGAATGCCGATCAGATGGCTCTGGAACCGGCTGGCCAGCGGGATCGCGCAGTCGAGCACGCGCTCGGCGTCCTGTTCGTTCTGTAGTATGGCGACGATGGTCTTGAATCGCATGGCAGTCCCTCACTCCTTACGGCGATCCCATCGTGACAAACGTCACTGCGCGATGCTTGGTTCCGTCACGCCGATCAGCCCGCCTTGTTTGCCTTGATCAAACCCGCCACCATAGCCTCTACGTCGGCGCGTGCGGAGTCCAGCGCCTGCTGGCTGCGAGCGCGCACCACCAGTTCCGTCCAAAATTTGCCGTCGCCATATTTCGGATAGGAGCCGATGATCGTGTCCGGATGCGCCTTCTGGATGTCGCCCAGCGGCCCGCCGATCAGGCCTTCGCCGAACGGACATTCCACGGTGGCCGACAGCATTTTGGTGCCGGCCCGCAACGTCGGCACGACATTGTCGAGCATCGCCTGGAAAATCGCCGGCACGCCGGCCATGACATGGACGTTGCCGATGCGAAAGCCCGGCGCAACCGACACTGGGTTGTCGATGTGGTCTGCCCCGCGCGGCATCCGCGCCATGCGCTTGCGCGCTTCGGTGTATTCGATGCCGCGGGCGGCATAGCTTGCCTCCAGCAGGGCGTAGGCCCTGGCGTCGTATTCGCATGGCACACCAAAGGCCTTGGCAACCGAATCGGCGGTGATGTCGTCATGCGTCGGGCCGATGCCGCCGGTCGTGAAGACATAGGTGTAGCGGGTGCGCAGCGCATTCACCGCAGCAACGATCTCGTCTTCCTCGTCCGCAACGATGCGCACTTCCTTCAGATCGATGCCGATCGCCGTCATGATATCGGCGAGGTGGCCGATGTTCTTGTCCTTGGTGCGGCCGGACAGAATCTCGTCGCCGATGACGAGCATGGCGGCGGTGACGATTTCGGTCATGGCAGGCTCCGGCAAACGGGTCGCCTGAGATAGCGCGGCGGACGGCCGGCGGCAATGCCGCCAAACGACGGATCCACCTGTGCCACCTCCCTTGCAGTGGACCCTTCGGCGGGTGATGCTGCGTGCCGGTTTGGCGCCTTGCGCAAGACATGCCGGTACCGATTCTTCTATGGCTGCCCGGCGCGCTGGTTCTGCTGGCGCTCGTCGTGGCAGCCTATCCTCTGCTGGCGACACGACGGATCGCGGCGAAAGCCGAAAGGCTGGTGCCGGCCTGCGGCAAATTCATCGAGATCGACGGCAACCGCATTCATTATGTCGAGACGGGCGAGGGGCGGCCGATCGTCTTCCTGCACGGCCTCGGCGCGCAGCTTCATCATTTCCGCCACACGCTGTTCGGAATTTTCGGCCCGAACTATCGGCTGATTGCGCTCGACCGTCCGGGTTCCGGTTATTCGGTGCGGGCCAGGGGCGCCAGCGGGCGGCTGCCCGAGCAGGCCGAGATCGTGCGGCGCTTTATCGAGGCGCTTGGGCTGGAGAAGCCTCTGGTCGTCGGCCATTCGCTGGGCGGCGCCATCGCACTGACGCTGGCTGTCGAGCATCCCGAGGCGATTTCCGGCATCGCCTTGCTGGCGCCGCTGACCCATAGGGAGCCGGACGCGCGCGAGAAGTTCGGCCCGCTATACATCAACTCGCCGCTGCGGCGCCGGATCATGGCTCATACGGTGGCGATCCCGGCGGCTCTCAAATATGCAGAACGCACGCTGGCCTTCATCTTCGCGCCACAGACGGCGCCGGCCGACTATATGGTCGAGGGCGGCGGCTGGTGCGGGCTCAGGCCAAGCCATTTCTACGCGACATCGACCGATGTCGTGGCCATCGCGCATGACCTTGGCCGCATCGAGAAACGCTATGGTGAGATCACCATGCCGGCCGGCATTCTGTTCGGTGCTTCCGACCGCGTGCTGGGCATCGATATCCACGGCTGGCCGGTGATGGAAAAGATCAGCGGGCTCGATTTCGAACCGGTCGAGGGGCTTGGCCACATGCCGCAATTCGTCGAGCCGGAACGGGTCGTCGCTTTCATCGAACGCATTGCCGAGCGCGCATTTGCGCCGAAGTCCGACACCAGCGGCTGACACCCTCCCGGACGCGGTCTCGGCCGGCAGGGTGCCGCCCCGCGCATCCCGGCCGCCGGGAATACCTCCGAACCTAATCAGGATATCGGCTATTCCTTCACGGCTCCGGTCATCGAGGAAACATAGTGCTCGACAAAGAACGAATAGAGCACCACCACCGGCAGCGAGCCGATCAGCGCTCCCGCCATCAGCGCCCCCCATTCATAGACGTCCGAGCGCACCAGCTCTGTGAGCACGCCGACCGGCACAGTCTTGTTTTCGGACGACTGAATGAAGGTCAAGGCGTAGATGAACTCGTTCCATGACAGCGTGAATGCGAAGATGCCGGCGGAAATCAGGCCCGGCACCGACAGCGGCAGCACGATCTTGGTGAGGATCTGCCAGCGGCTCGCCCCGTCGATCAGCGCGCATTCCTCCAGCTCGAACGGGATCGAGCGGAAATAACCCATCAACAGCCATGTGCAGAACGGGATCAGGAAGGTCGGATAGGTGAGGATGAGAGCGAAGGGCGTGTCGTAAAGCCCAAGGTTGAACACCATCACCGACAGCGGAATGAACAGGATCGAAGGCGGCACGAGATAGGCGAGGAACACCGCGAGGCCGACCTGCCGCGCCCCGGAGAACCTCAAGCGTTCGATCGCATAGGCAGCGAACACCGCAGCCAGCAGCGACAGGAACGTGGCGGCGGTCGAGATGATGATCGTGTTGAGCAGCCAGCCCGGATAGGACGTCTCGAAGAGCAGGTAGCGGATATGCTCGAGCGTCGGATGCACCACCCAGAACGGATTGAAATTGGCGTAGTCGGTCATCTCGAGATTGGGCTTAACCGCCGTGATCGTCATCCAGTAGAACGGAAACAACAGCACGATGACGAATATCAGCAACGGCAGATAGACGGTCACCACGCGGCGCGGCACGCTCTGCAGGTAGCCCATGCCGCCTTCGTCGAGTTCCGGGCGTTTGCTCGTTTCGATCGCGGTCATGTCAATCTCCGCCGCCCTGCTGCCATTTGCGCCGTTGCAGGCCAAAGTAGCTGAACAGGATCGCCGCCAGCAGGAACGGGATCATGGCGACTGCGATCGCGGCGCCTTCGCCAAGCTGGCCTCCGGAAATGCCGCGCTGGAACGACAGCGTCGCCATCAGGTGGGTGGCATTCACCGGCCCGCCGCGCGTCAGCACATAGATCAGCTGGAAATCGGTGAAGGTGAACAGCACCGAAAACGTCATGGTGATGGCGATGATCGGCGTCAGCAGCGGCAGCGTCACATAGCGGAACAATTGCCAGCGGCTGGCGCCATCGAGCGTGGCGGCCTCGTAGAGCGACTGCGGAATCGTCTGCAGGCCGGCAAGCAGCGTGATCGCGACGAAAGGAATGCCGCGCCAGACATTGGCGGCGATGACCGAAGCCCGCGCATTCTCGGGATCGCCGAGGAAATTGATGCGATGGTCGATCAGGCCCATTTCCATAAGCGCCCAGGACAGGATCGAGAACTGCGAATCGTAGATCCACCAAAAGGCGATCGCCGACAGCACCGTCGGCACCACCCAGGGAAGCAGGACGATCGCGCGGAAGAACGATTTGAACGGCAGGTTCTGGTTGAGGATAAGCGCCAGCCAGAGGCCGAGCACGAACTTCAGGATCGAGGCGCTGATCGTATAAAGCAAGGTGTTGAAAACGGAGAGCCAGAAGACGGCGTCGTCCCACAGATATTCGTAATTCTCGATGCCAATGAAGATGCCGGGGCGGCCGATGCGAGCATCGGTGAAGCCGAGCCAGACGCCGAGCCCGAGCGGATAGGTCAGGAAGACCAGCAGCAGTGCCGCCGCCGGCAGCATGAAGCCGAAGCCAAGCGCGTTTCGGCTATCGGCCAAGGTCGCCAGGATGCGAGACAAGATCGAGGGCCGCGGCTGAACGGCGGCGGAGGTCACGGCCATGGGTCGGCTCCTCTAAGGTTTCGTAAACGGCCGGGCGGCCATGCGCGATTCGAAGCCGGGCAGCATGGCTGCCCGGCCGAGCCGGCTCAAACGCGATAGTAGCGGTTGGCGCGCTTTTCGGCCTCTTCCATCGCCTCTTGCGGCGTCGCCTGGCCGGTCACCGCCTTGGCGAACATGTCGACCAGCACATAGTCGGCCATGGTCGCCGCCGAGGCATAACCGAGCGGGCCGGCATAGCCGTTGGGCCGCAGCGTCGCCGAGGCCTTGGCGTAAGCGGCATTGTTCGGATCGGCCGTCCAAACCGGGTTGTTGTCGAAGGCTTTGAGCGTCTGGCAGCAATAGCCTGCCGACGACGTGATCCACTGCGACATTTGCGGATCCTCGAACATGAACTGCAGGTAGGCCTTGGCCGCGTTGGGGTAGGGCGTGTAATCGAAGATCACGGCCGTGGTCACCTGGAACAGCTCGACGGATTTTCCGACCGGGCCGATCGGCAGGTTAGTGGTGCGGATGTCCTTGGCTATTTCAGCCAGCTTCGGATCCTTGTCCTTGTTGATCTTGGCGGTGTTGTAGGCCGAAATGCCATTGGCGATGACGCTCAATTCGCCGGCCAGGAAGGCGCGGTTGTTGTTGACGTCGAGCCAGCTTTCGGTACCGGGAATGAAGGTCTTGTAGAGTTGCTGCGCGTATTCGATCGCCTTCAGCGTCTCGGGGCTGTTGATCGTCACCTTGCTGTTCTCGTCGACCATCTGGCCGCCATGGCTCCACAGCAGCCAGTGGGCGTAGTTGTTGCCGTCGCCGACGCCGTGGCCGTGCGTGAAGCCGGCCGGGTGCCCCTTCGCCTGCAATGCCTTGCAAAGCTCGAGCAGGCCTGCCGTGTCCTTTGGAAATTCTGAGAAGCCGGCTTCCTTCACCCAGCTTTCGCGATAGACGATGGCATTGCCGATGGTCGCCAGCGGCAGACCGAGGAACTTGCCTTGCCGTGTCGCATATTGGTGCGGTCCATCGTGCCAGCCGCCATATTTCGACCCGAGATATTCGCCTAGTTCCGTCACATCGTGCAGCTTGTCGGGATATTGGTGCGGGTCGTCGAACCAGACGAACATCAGGTCCGGGCCGGAGCCGACATTGGCGGCGACCGCCGCCTTGGGGCGAATGTCCTCCCAGCTTTCCTTGTCGACGCGGACCTCGACGCCGGTCGCTTCGGTGAAGCGCTTGGTGTTGGCCAGCCATTGATCCTCGTCGCCCTGCACGAAAGGCGACCAGCGCAGCAGCCTGAGCTTGGCGCCGTCCTCGGGCTTGTATTTCAACCCCTCTTGAGCAAAGGCGGGAGAGCCGATGAACCGGCTTCCCAAGGCTCCCGCCGCCGCGCCGGCGGTGGTGCGGATCACGTCGCGTCTGGTGAATTTCATGTTCGCTTCCTCCTGCTTATTGTCCTTGCCGTCCTACTGCCCGATGGGTGTTTCGAACCGCTGTCCGGTTTTGCCGTGAAAGAGATGGATGAGGCCAGGCTCGGCCGTAAGCCGGATGGTTTCGCCCGGCGTGAAGGAATGCCGTTCCCGGAAATTGGCGACGATCTCCTCGCCGCCGGCGGTTCGGCCGATGAGCTGCACTTCGGACCCTGTCGGCTCGACCACCGCGACGGTGACCGGAATGCCCTGATGGTCGGACAGCCGTAAATGCTCGGGCCGTATCCCCAGCACGACCGGCTCACCATTGCCGATGGAAAGTGCTGAGGCCAACGGGACCGAAATCCCTCCGGCGCCGCGAAACGACGGCGAGCCGTCGCTTACGATCTCGCCCCTGAGCATGTTCATGGCGGGCGACCCGATGAAGCTGGCGACAAAGAGGTTGTTCGGCCGATCATAGAGCTCGAGTGGCGGCCCGATCTGCTCGACGATGCCGTCATGCATGACGACGATCTTGTCGGCCATGGTCATCGCCTCGATCTGGTCGTGGGTGACGTAAACCGTCGTCGTCTTCAGGCGCTGGTGCAGTTCCTTGATCTCGGCGCGCATCTGCACCCGGAGCTTGGCATCGAGATTGGACAGCGGCTCGTCGAACAGGAAAACCTGCGGGTCGCGCACGATCGCCCGGCCCATGGCCACGCGTTGGCGCTGGCCGCCGGAAAGCTGGCGGGGATAACGGTCGAGCAGCGGCACCAGTCCCAGAATCTCGGCCGCACGCCGCACGCCGGCATCACTCTCCGTCTTGGGAACGCCCTTGAGCATCAGCGAGAACGCCATGTTCTCGGCAACCGTCATATGCGGGTAGAGCGCATAGTTCTGGAAGACCATGGCGACGTCGCGCTCCTTTGGCGCAACGTTGTTGACGACACGTTTGCCGATCGCGATCTGGCCGCGCGAGATCTTCTCCAGGCCGGCGATCATTCTGAGAAGGGTCGACTTTCCGCAACCCGAAGGACCGACCAGCGTGACGAACTCGCCGTCGTTTATATCGACGCTGACCCCGTGCAGGACCTCGACGGTCCCAAATGATTTGTAGACATCGCCGATTGCGACAGACGCCATCGATCTCCTCCCGATTGATTCCTGCAACGACTTCGAAGGAAACCGCTTTCGTGCCTAGCCCGCGACGTCGCCCAGGCTCCTCCCCGGTCACGCGCGATGTGAGACGGTAGCGCTACCAAACCGACCTGTAAAGCACGCCGGCATCACTGGGATAATCGACACGCCCTAATCCGAAACCTCGGTCTGCGGCCGGTCGCGGCCGTCGGCGAGCTCGTCGTGCCAGTTGCCGTCGGCGTCCTCATACTGGATGCCGTCGGTGTTGCCGGCGACCTGCTGTTCGGCCGAAGCGATCTCGGCGGCGCGCAAGGCATCCTGATGGGTGGGGAACGTTTCGGAGAATGTCGAGCCGACCTTGTAGGCCCAGCCTCCGTCATGCTCGACGATCTTGTAGGTCAGTTTCGCCATGAAACCCTCCGGTTGAAAGCCCGTTGCCTCAATGCAGCCTGTCGTCGGCCAGCCTGTCGTCTGGCAGCCTGTCGTCTGCGACCAGCACGTCCGATTCCCTGGCGGCTTCGATCAGTGCCCGGCGCGCATCCGCCGTCGAACGATAACCTTCCAGCACTTTTAGGCAAGTGTCGAGGGCATCACGATGACGGGGCCCGCGATTGAGTGGCCAGACCGTCATCAGGCACTCCGCCGCCTCCTGGGCGCTGCGGATGTGGCGATACTTGCCGACATGGCCGAGTTCGACCACGACCGGCTTTTCAAATGGCTTGCTGTCCATCATCGCCGCCAACGCGGAGCGGCCAATTTGGTTGCAACTGCTATTTTAGCTCAGGCGAAAATAACTCAATAGCCGCAGTCATTGCGCAGCCAGCGCGCATTCGCCCAGCCGGTGCGGCCGCCGAAATCGACCTGGTACCAGCAACGGAAATCCCCCGTGAACGACATGTCTCTGCTCCCCCAACCCGCCGCGCCCAGCCGCGGCCCCGCCGCTCTATATCGGCAGAGGATCAATGCGAAGCTGTGCTGGCCCGTCCAGCGAGACGAACCCGCCGTCAGTTCGCCGCCTTCATCCAGTGCTGCATCGTCGTCACCGAGCGGGCAAGCTGCGGCGCCGGGTGGATTTTCTCGCCGAAGGTGGCCGCGGCGCGCCAGCCCCAGCGCGGATCGGCAAGAAAGGCGCGCGCCAGCGCCACCATGTCGGCGCGGCCGTCGGCGACGATCGCCTCGGCCTGTTTCGGATCGTCGATCAGGCCGACGGCCCGCGTCGGGATGTCGACGGCCTTGCGCACCGCTTCGGCCAGATGCACCTGGTAGCCGGGCCCCGAGGGCAGCTTCTGCAACGGCGAATTGCCGCCACTCGAGCAGCAGAGATAGGCGACGCCGGCTTCCTTCAGCGCTTTTGCCACTTCGATCGCATCCTCGACGTCGAAGCCGCCATCGACCCATTCCTTGATCGACAGACGCGCGCCCAGCATCAGCCCGGGCACCGCCTTCTTTACCGCCTTGGCGATCTCGACGGCGAAACGCATGCGGTTTTCCAGCGAGCCGCCCCAGCGGTCGGTGCGCCGGTTGGAAAGCGGCGACAGGAACTGGAAGATCAGGTAGCCGTGCGCGGCATGCAGCTCGATGAAGTCGAAGCCGGCGCGCTCCGCCCGCCGCGCCGCGTCGGCAAAGCGTTCGATGATTTGCAGGATCTCGTCGTCCTCCAGCGCCCGCGGCACCTGCCAGCCGGTGTCGTAGGCGATGGCTGATGCCGATACGATCGGCCACGGGTCCTGATCGGCGTGCAGCGGGCCGCCGCCCTCCCAGGGTTTCCGGTTGGAGGCCTTGCGTCCGGCATGCGCGAGCTGCGTGCCGAATTTCGTGCCCGGTGCGGCGACACGCTTGGCTGCATCCAGCGTGCGTCGCGCCGCCGCCTCATTGTCCTCGGAATAGAGGCCGAGACAGCCATGCGAGATGCGGCCGCGCCGTTCGACATCGGTCATCTCGACGGTGACCATGCCGGCGCCCGACATCGCCAGGTTCATCCAGTGATAGAGATGCCAATCGCTGGCCGAGCCGTCCTCGGCCGAATACTGGCACATCGGCGCGACCGCGATGCGGTTGGGGAAGGTGAGGCCGTCGAGGGTGATCGGCTGGAAAAGCGATGAGGTCATAAAAAACTCCGGAAAGGGTTGCCGCTATTTAGGCAGCCGGCTGTGCCAGCGCCAGACACGAGACGGTGAAACGGCCCCTGGACCAATTGGTGGACCGATTGCACGAACGGCCGTTCGCGGCTACGCCTTGCCGCGGCAGCAGGGAGTCCACCATGGAAGATCGCATTCGCATCCGCTCTGAGGAAGTCCTTTCCGACGAATGGGCGGTTTTGAAAAAGACCGTCTTCGATTATCGCCGGCGCGACGGCAAATGGGAAACGCACACCCGCCAGACCTACGATCGCGGCGACGGTGCGGTGATCCTGCCTTTCGATCCCGAGCGGTCGACCGTGCTCCTGGTACGGCAGTTCCGGTACCCCGCCTACGTCACCGGCCACAAGGAGCCGCTGATCGAGGCCTGCGCCGGCCTGCTCGACCAAGACGATCCCGAAACCTGCATTCGCAAGGAGGCTGAGGAGGAACTCGGCTACTGCCTGAAGGACGTGCAACGGTTGTTTTCGCCCTATATGAGCCCCGGCAGCGTGACCGAGCGGCTCTGGTTCTTCGTCGCCCGCTATTCGCCCGCCGACCGCATTTCCGACGGCGGCGGCGCCCACGACGAAGGCGAGGACATTGAGGTTCTCGAAATGCCGCTCGACGAGGCTCTGGCCGGCATCCACGATGGTCGGATCATCGACGCCAAGACGATTATTTTAATCCAGCATTTGAAGCTGAACCCGATCGGGAGGTGAACGGCTTTAATTCCTTGCCGCAACGGGCTGAGATGCAGCTGAGGGGAACAGATCCATGATTATCAAAAACTTGCCGAAGTGGTTGGGCGCGATTTCGACGGCTGTCTTTCTCTTGGCATCGATTGCCCCCTCACACGCTGAATCCTACTCCAACCTGCAGGGCAAAGGATACAAGACCGGCAAGCTGTCGCGAGGTGCGTCAGGCTCACTGGGCTGGTTCGTTTCCAACGGCGAGAAAAAATACTTCTGCAGAATGCGAGCAGCGCAAGCTTATGTCGGTAGTACAGGGATGGTCGCTTTTACCGCCGCCGGACGGCAAATCTCGTTGGACAGGAACGTCTACGAAAAATACGCTGGATTTGATGCATCCATTCCGCAACTGTCAGACCTGAAGTCTGGCAAGCTCAATAAGCGAGCGGTCGGCAATTGCAGTCCCGCGAAATGACCCGCTCTCGATCTGTCCTTTCAAGTCCAAATCTGGTGCGGACGACGGGAATCGAACCCGTACGATCAGAGATCGAGGGATTTTAAGTCCCTTGCGTCTACCAATTCCGCCACGTCCGCAGGCCAGCCCTTTTCAGCCGCCAGCCAAAGGCCGTCAAGCCGTCTTCTGCCGTAGAGAAATCTGGCACTGGAAGCTAGCGAGGGCCAATCACCCACGGAGATACAAACAAAATCGTTTCACCTGGAGATGTTTTTTAGCGACAGCTTCCGAGGCTACCGCGAATGCGTGTCCCCCGTTCGCAGGATGCGTTCGGGCGCTCTGGCCTGATAGACTCCAATCGGCAAGTGGATCGGCGCGCCGATACTCGACGCAGTCGTCTACAGACACTGGGAGATTGTCATGCTCAAGCTTGCCTCTGCCCTGGCACTGCTGCTTGTTGGGACGGCGCCTCTGTCTGCTGACGAGATGCCGATGAACGCCAAAGACATCAAATGGGGTCCTGCTCCTGCTGTCATTCCGGCTGGGGCGGAAATGGCTGTTGTCGCTGGAGATCCCTCAAAGGACGGCGCCTTTGTGCTGCGGTTGAAGGCACCCGCCGGCTACAAAATTGCCGCACATAATCATCCCACCACGGAATACATGACGGTGCTTTCCGGCAACTTCCATTTTGGAATGGGCGATAAGCTCGACGAGGCGAGAGGCGTCGAACTGACTGCTGGCGGCTTCGGCGTCGCACCGGCCGGAATGAATCACTTCGCCTGGACGACAAGCGATACGATCGTAGAGGTTCATGGCGAGGGGCCATTCAAGATCACCTACGTCAACCCGGCAGACGACCCGAGCAAGAAGTGACAGTTCGGGATCGAATTGATTGAACCGACCGAAGGCTAGAGCGGCGGACTTTCATGTGAGTCCATAGCCTGCGGCAGTGAAGTAGTTTCTGCATTCTGTTGGAGAGAAGAGATTGCAGATATCGCCAAT
>NZ_JAMYOQ010000058.1:0-18158 GCF_040319905.1 Mesorhizobium sp. M0833
TTGGTTGCTGATTTCGGAAAGCCTCCTTGCCGACGCAGGAGCTGGACCGACATAGCCCGTTCGGGCCATCGGAGCATGATATCTATCGACACAGCCCGAGAGCTCGAGAAGGAGCGAGTCGCCCGTCTTGAGCTCGCGGGAAGTCCATGTGGTGTGCGGTTCGCATATCCGATCCACGGACCTAATGAACGGGGGGAACCCAGGGGACTGTCCTCCGGCAGAAATCATGGCCCTATAGACTTCGGCCGCGACCGTGTTTTCGGCCACGCCGTTACCAGCTGTGCCAAGTCCTGCTGAAACCATGATGTCGGAGATTTGTGCCGCTCGTTTAACCTGTCCGATTTCAAAGGGGGACTTGACCATACGCATCTCTTCGACAATGCCCGATGAGTCAAGAAATTCAGCGCTCGGGAGGGCTACCCGAAGAGGAGCGTCGATTGCGACGTTAAACGCGCTGTTCCTTTGCAATGCTACACGCGGGCTCTTGCCGGCGATCGCGATCAGTTGCGACGCGATTGCCGCCGCCACGTCGTCATTGTCGGCATATCCAATGAATTGGACGTCTTTTGCCTGCCGCAGGATGGTGGGTGTTTCGATGCTTCTCGCGAACAGCACCGGCCTACCATTGGCTGGAACCAGGAGCGCATGCAGGCAGAAGTAGCCCTCATAGTCGAGGCCAGCTAGGTAATAGATGTTCTCGGGACTCGTAAAGATTGCGACGTCAATCCCGTGCTGGCGGCACACATCCTGCACCTTCGCCAAGCGCCGTTCGCGCTCAACACCAGCTTGGTCCACTATCTGATCCATTTCCGTTTCCGGTCTAGTTTCGACGGATATTGCTATTCTGATTTCTACCTTTGGTAGAATTTTGGAGCGTACCTGACGAGCGCGACGGCTCTTGCTGCAGGATTTACAGCGAAGCTTTCTTGAAGCGCATATTGCGTCGATTCAATTGATCGACCAGGAGCATCAATATGATCGCCATGACGATCAGCAGAGTGGCCACGGCAGTTATCGCAGGGTTGAAACTTTCTCTTACGCCGCTCCACATCCGTATCGGCACCGTATGCTGCGGAGGCGCAGCAAGAAATAGTGTCACCACGATTTCGTCCCAGGACCAAACGAAGGCAAAGATCGCACCCGAGATCACCCCGGGTGAAATCAATGGCAAAGTCACCTCCCAAAAGGCACGCGCAGGCGATGCTCCGTGGACCTCTGCTGCCCGCAAAAGAGTTTGATTGAAGCCTTTCAGGGTGGCGGAAACCGTTATCACAACAAACGGGGCACCGAGGGCCGCGTGAGCCAAAATTAGGCCCCAGAATGTTGCAACCAGCTTCAGCTTCGCGAAGACATAGAAGAATCCAAGCCCGGAAACAATTGCCGGCACTACCAACGGTGATACAAGGACCGCGAACACGATGTTTTTAAATCGCCAGTTGCTTTGGCTTAGCCCCAGCGCAGCTAAAGTCCCTAGAGCAGTCGCCACTATGGTCGACGACATGCCGATAATGAAGCTATTCTGAACGCCCCTTTGCCACATAAGCGATGCCGAAGAGTCCCCAAAAATCTCAGCGTACCACCGCAGTGAAACTCCCGGCATCGGATACGTGAAATAGGGTGCCGAATTGAAGGATAAGGGAATGATGACAATGATCGGCATAATGAGGAAGCCCATTATCAGCGAGCTTACAATCCAGAGCGTGATCTTCGAAAGGCGAGGGAACCGCTTACCTATTGCCGAGGTCATTGCTATGCCTCCTGCATGATGCTGCCGGTCCTAAGTCTGGCGAGCAAGAAAATGACAATCGCAACCACGGCAAGCAGGAGCACGCTAAGGGCCGCCGCAAGGCCCCAATTCCCGAAGTTGCTAGCGTTCTGGGCAATGTAGTAGCTCAACATTTGGTCGGCTGGCCCGCCAAGAAGAGCAGGTGTGATATAAAATCCGAGGGTAACAATAAACACAAGCAATATGCCGGCTCCAAGGCCTGGAAAGCTAAGCGGGAGGTAGACTTCCCTGAAAGCTCGAAACGGGGGAGCTCCGAGCGTAGCCGCCGCATTCATATACGGGCTCGGGATTTTCAACATTACGCTATAAAGCGGAAGCACCATAAAGGGCAGCATCACATGAATCATTGCAACATAGACAGCGAACCGATTGTAGATCAGGCCCAAAGGCTGGGACCACAGCCCCAGAAATATCCCTGTGTCGTTCACCAACCCGTGCTTTTGTAAAAGCACAAACCACGCAGTTGTTCGCACTAGCAAAGACGTCCAGAATGGAAGAAGCACAAAGAGAATTAGTTTATTTCGCAACGCCTCCGATGCATGTGCAAGAAAGTAAGCCAGTGGGTATCCAAGGGTTACACAAGCTGATGTAACCACCACCGTCATCCATAACGTGCGGACGAGCACGTCGAGATAAAAACCTCGGCCCTCCGAGGCAGATTCTGTGTTGGATAATCCAAGCGCAGTTCTAAAGTAGAACAGCGAATAGCTGCTCGATGCGTTGCGGAGCGCGAGCCAATAACGGTTATCTGTCCAGCGTTGATCGATCTGGCCCAGTGCTTCTGCGGCATCGACCGGCGGGAGATTTGATATCTTCTGTCCGGTTTTCGTCAAAAGAGATTGAAACCCGGGTACCGCATAGTTCAAGCGACTACCCGCCTGGCCCAGACTCCTATTGCTTACGGCTTGTTTGATGTCGGTAGCAAGGGCGGCGAACACCTCCTCGCTTGGCAGATCAGTCCCATCCCAGCGCTGGAGTAGATTAGCGGTCCTTGGCAGCACACCAGAGACCTCAGGGTCTTCGATGCTCCTGGTCAGCATTAAGACAATTGGGATGACGAATATCAGCGTGAGATACAAGAAGAGGGGCGCGACGAGTACGCTCCGGCGCACCTCTCTCTTTCTCAACTCGCGGCGATAACTAAGGGCGGCGGATCCATTCAGATCGTTGGATATGGCTTTAGCGGTCATGGTCATTTAATTACTCCAGCAATGTCCAAAGCCGATCCTGTCTAGAGCGGGTAGGCCGCCCGCAGTCACCAGAATTATTGCTGAGCAACCCAGTTATTAAAGCGCTGTGTCAGATCTTCCTGGTGATCTACCCAGAACTGAACGTCCATCGGAAACCCATTTTTCACGTTTTCGGCGCTTGTCGGGAGTTCGGCATTGAGTTCCGGCTTTATATGCTTTTCCGCAGCCACTACAGCCGGGCTGTAGGCGACGTGTTTCGTGATACCAGCGATCAGTTCCGGCTTAGTGGCGTACTGGAGAAACTTGTAGGCACTATCAATGTTCGGAGCGCCCTTCGGCATGATCCACATTGACGTTTCCCAGCGGAATTGATTCCACACGGTCTCGATCTGTTTTTGCCCTTCACTGTGCGAGGCACTGTACAGTCGACCGTTCCAGCCAACTGTCATTGCCACTTCTTTATCAGCGAGAAGCTGTACTGACTGCGCGCCGGTCTCCCACCAAACGATGTTTGGCTTGAGCTTTGATAGGCTAGCGAACGCCCGGTCAACTCCTTCCGGGGTACCCAGCACATCGTAGACCTTGTCCATCGGCACGCCGTCGGCCAGCAAGGCGAATTCCAACGTCCCGTTGGGAGACTTGCGCATTCCTCGTTTACCCGGCCATTTCTCTACATTCCAGAAGTCGGTCCATGACTTTGGACCAGGTTCCGATATCTGATTTGTGTCATAGGCGAAATTGACGGAATAGATGACGTCGGGGATACCGCACTCAATCAGACTTCCAGGAACAAAATCATTCTCTGTCAGCTTGAGCCGGCCGAGATCAAACCGTTCCAAGAAGTCCTGCTGGCAGCCAATGGCTGCGATCACAGATTCACTCTCGGCAAGTTGCCAATTGTATGTCCCGGTGCTGGCCATGGCCCGGATTTTTCCGACGTCGCCCGAGAAGGCATCCGCGAGGATATTGATCCCTGTGTCCTTGGTGAAAGGCTCGTATACCTCTACCCGCAAAGCGTCTTCGAATGAGCCGCCGTACGTCGCGATGGTAAGATCATCGGCTTTTGCGGCCGCCGCAGCTCCCACGAGCAATCCCACTATAGTGAGAGCCGAGTATAGGTTCTTTGAGATATTGCGCATAGACTTCCCCGTTTCTTCCTTTGTGAATAGTGACATTTCCAATGTATGTTAGGCATGCGTCGTCCGTCGGTCGAACCTTGTGATCGCTCGCCAAACAGTTGCGGCGTGATCCCGTTATTAAGCTCGAAGAACCCTGCAGTCCTGCGACTTCCATCCAACGACCAGGTTCTGCCCGACTTTGTACACTAGAGCGCCGCCCGTTCTTGGTATTTTGACAAGAATCTCTTCATTTCCTGCCACATTCAGTCTAAGTCTGGTCTGGTCACCCAGCGCGATGACCTCGTTAACGCGGGCAGGATATTTGTTGGTGAGATCGTCGGTTGGAGAGACTACGATGCACTCCGGACGGACCACCACAACCACATTCGCATCCGGCTGAATGAGGCTCGGACTAATTCCCTCGCCTCGGGAACCATCCTTAAGCTCTACCTGGCAGATTTCGCCTTGCGATCGGATAGCCTTGGCATTTATTTTATTATTATCGCCAACGAATGAAGCGACAAAGAGGGTCGCTGGCTCGTCATAAAGCTGCATGGGTGAGGCAATTTGCTGGATCCGGCCCTCGTTGAATACTGCGATCCGGTCCGCCATTGTGAGTGCTTCACTCTGATCGTGCGTGACAAAGATCATCGTGACGCCAAGGCGCTTATGTATCTGACGCAGCTCGAGCTGCATTTGTTCGCGCAGCCTCTTGTCCAGCGCGCCGAGCGGTTCATCGAAGAGAATTACAACTGGTTTGAAAACAAGCGCGCGCGCAAGCGCGATGCGCTGCTGTTGACCACCTGAGAGCTGATCAGGTCGTCTCTTGCCCATCTGCGGGTCGCGCAGATCGACCATCTCAAGCGCCGATTGCCCGAGCTTGTAGGCATCCTTCCTCGACATTCCCTGCATTCGAAGCGGGAAAATAATGTTCTCCATCACTGTCATGTGTGGGAAGAGCGAATAGTTTTGGAACACCATGCCAAACTTTCGCTTATGCGTCGGGATGTCCTGAAGCGATCTCCCGGCCAAAGTGATGCTGCCGCTGGATGGATGCTCGAAACCGGCGAGCATCCCGAGAGTTGTACTTTTTCCTGACCCCGAGGGTCCGAGCAAAGCCAGAAACTCGCCCTCGTAGATGTCAAGACACAAATCGCGAACGGCGAAGCTCTTTCCATCGTACGTCTTGCTAACCATGTCGAACCTGATTAGCGGATCTCGATCGAGACCTTTGCTCAACTTCTGACCTCCCACACATCTCGTCTACGCCGATTCATTTTCCTGGACCGACTGCAGCGAAGATTCGCGCGGCGTGCAGTGCCTTCTAAAGCCCTGCTCGCTCTATTTTCACAACATTAGTGTAATGGTATCTTGTGTACAAGATGGAAACTGCATGTGAGGGTCGGACTATCTCAGTCTCCTATATCGGCTCACAAGCTGTGAGGAATGGGGTTATACCGCCACTGGTCTGTTTGAAGGAGCTGCGTCCCGGCGTACGACGTGGATTCGTTTGGATTGAATCGTCATTAACCTCTAAGAGCTTTTGGTTCTAGGTCCGACCTATAAACGGCGTCGCCTTGGGGTAACAAGAAGTTAAGTACGGGCGCAATCTTGTGCACAAGCTGATGGCGAGGTCTTTGCGAAACGCACACTTCTTTGTGCCGCCCGACCCGCCAACCAAGGATCTGGCGGTTGGATTTAGCTGATCAAAAGTAACCCGACGTGTTCCATCCGCACGGATAGCTAAGCATTTCCCTTGCAAGTTGGCCTCTTCGGTCATCAACGACCGACTAGCCGGATGGAGACACGCTGGAGGAGGGGGAGCAAATAATGCTGCCAAAATACGGCTGGCTTAGACTTCGAGGCGGACAGAACAATTCGAGCTCGATGCTAGTTCGACTCGGTCTGGGCCTGGGAACGCTGATATCCCATTCGGCTTGAGTTTCGAACGTCTTTGGGCCGCCCATTGGCGCCTGCTTCTGTTGATTATATTCCATAGGTTTTTCCTCGCGCGGAGGTGTTGCCACGAGGCAGCGAGAAGCCAGTTTCATGAATGACAGATAGAGGACCATTGAAGCGTCACTCCTTTCGCGATCTTACCTGTTTGCTGGCTTGGTTGCCACCTCAGCCGTGAGATGATCAGCCAGGAAGCTGGCAAGCGACATTGCAAACGTCGTGGGGATGAGGACTGTGAACTGGTCGCGGTCATGGCGGTCGATAAGGACGCTGACATGATGAATGGCCGTCTGCGCGAAATGTCCAACCGGGAAGGCTGCGTCGGCAAGGTCGATAGCAGTTACACGATTGAAAAGCCCGCTGACACCGGGCCCTTCAAGCGTCAGGCATACACGCGCGTCCGAGAGATCGAGGACGGCCAGATCGATTACGCTTTCCAAGCCCAGAGGGGTGTCCGACCGGATCAGTGCCCGGTCGGGCGCAATTCGCCAAACTATGGTCCGCCCGCGGCGGACCGATGAGCGGTAGTCTCCTGGCAGCGACAACCCCTCTGCCCGAAGCGCATCGTCTGCCTTCCTATCGAAACCTTCCCATCCGGCAAGTTGCGTCAGATATCCCAATTCAACTTCGTTGATGGTGACAGCCAGGTGGTCGCTGGTTGTGCCGTTTATCGGGAGCGCGTATTTCCTAACCATTTTGACGATGTCCTTCGGGGTCGAAGAAATGATGGGAGACCACTTTCCCTTGTAGCGTTTGGTTGCCCACGAAATCGACCACTTGGATCGTCTCGCCAAATCGCTCTGGGCCCCGTGACAGGAGCGCGAGGGCAATGTTCATTTTCAGCGCCGGAGAGTAGGTTACCGAAGAAACCCACCCCTCCCCGTGGCCCTTGGTGGGAGCATTCAGCGCGTACAAAAGGGAGCCCGCCCGTGTGCTTGAGTCTCCGACGATTTCTAGCCCCACCAACGAAGGTCGTGCTGGATCTTCGAGCACCGGACGTTTTCGCAATACGGAGCCGACGAACGGCTTCTTGCTCGAAGCAAAGCCTTCAAGACCCAGATCCTTCAGGGTTGTGCGCCCTTCGATTTCTGAGCCCGTTATGTGACCCTTCTCGATACGAAGCGCGCCCATTGCCTCGAGACCGTAGGGCTTGAGATTATATGGAGCGCCGGCCGCAATAAGAGCTTCCCAAATTTGACGGCCACGTTTGGCCGGAACGTAAAGCTCGTAGGCAAGTTCACCCGAGAAGCTCATGCGATGCAGGCGGCAAGCCACTTCGGCAATTGTGACGTCCGCAAAATGATTATTCGGGAGGGCCTCGTTGCTCAGTTCTGCACCGGTGAGGGCAATCAGAAGAGCCCGAGATTTCGGACCGGCGATGGCGATCGCAGACCACTGATCTGTGACCGACGTGACATGCACCTTGAGATCGCGCCACGCGGTTTGAAGCAGGTATTCAGCCCTCGCAAGTACATTCGCGGCGTTCGCAGTTGTGGTCGTCATGAAATAGTCATGTTCGCCCAGGCGTGTTGTGGCCCCGTCGTCAAAGACGAAGCCGTCCTCGCGCAGCATGATGCCGTAGCGCAGTTTTCCAATCGGAAGTGTCTTGAAGCCATTCACGTATATTCGATTGAGGAACTCTGCGGCGGCGGGTCCCTGCACCGCGATTTTACCCAGCGTAGAAACGTCTACGATGCCGACATGCTCGCGCACGTGCGCGGCTTCGCGAATATAGGCGTCGTTGATGTCTTCACCTCTGGACGGGTAGTACCAGGGCCGCAGCCAGGCGCCTGTCTCGATCATGACCGCACCGTTATCTTGATGCCAGCTATGTATGGTCGTAAGCTTGGTCGGACGAAAATTGAGCCCATGGTCATGGCCGACGACGGCGCCAATCGTAACCGGAGTATAGGGCGGGCGGAAGGTCGTCGTGCCGACGGAGGGGATGGCGAGCCCGCGAAGTTCTGCCATGCGGGCGAGCGCATTGAGGTTCGAAGTCTTGCCTTGGTCGGCTGCCATGCCAGAGGTGGTATAGCGCTTGAGATGTTCGACCGAGACGTAGCCCTCGAGATGGGCCTGATCGATATCTGCAAGTTTGACATCGTGCTGGAAATCCACGAACGCCTTACCAGGGGTGCGGCCATTCGCCTTGGCAATGATTGTCAGCGGCGCAAGGTTGCGGCCCCAGTGATCAGCGTGGCCAAATAGCGCGGGTTCCTTCCCGATAGCCCCACCAGCTTTATGGCCCTGTGAGAGTGTATCCCTGAGCGACGGAGAGCCGATAAGCGATCCGACGCAGCTGAAGGTCCCTTTTTCCGCCGGCGGAAGAAACGCGTCCAGCTCCTCGTTGTATTCTGGCTTTCCAAATCGCTGGCTCCAAAGGTGCAGCGCCGGAGTCCAGCCGCCGGATACGGTGACGAGATCGCAAGCAATCCGAGTAGCGTTGCCCCTTATTTTACCTCCCGGGCTGATGCGAACGATGTACGCAGCCTTCACGCTTTTGCCGCCATACACCTTGAGGACCGCATGACCGGATCGCAGATCAATTCCCGCTTTTCTTGCGCTCTCGACGAATTGCGGCGGCGCTTCCTGTCGGAGGTCGCAGATCGTTACTTTAGCTCCAGCCTTTGAAAGTTCGATGGCAGCTGTGTACGCGCTATCATTGTTCGTTGCGATGACAACGCGCTCGCCGGCAAGAACGGCATACCGATTGAGGTAGCTGCGAACAGCTGATGTGAGCATCACCCCGGGCACGTCATTTCCGGCAAAAACCATTGGGCGTTCGATGGCTCCGGTAGCCAAAATCGCCCGTTTTGCTCGCACAACCCAATATCGCTGCCGCGGTTTTCCCTCCTCAGGTGCAAGCACGTGGTCCTGAACGCGCTCCACGAGTCCGAACACCTCGCAGTCATAGGCACCAAACGCCGTCGTTCGCGTCAGAATTCGAACCTTCGGAAGATCGCTCAGCTCAGAACGCGCCTGAGCAAGCCATGTATCCGATGGTGCGCCGACCGGTTCGCTGAGAAGGGATCCGCCGAGCTCGCGGTCCTGCTCCACCAAAAAGACACTATCGCCCTTGCGGCCAGCTGCAAGGGCGGCCGAAATGCCAGCGGGACCTGCACCAACTATTAGAAGATCGCAGAAAGCATTGATCTTCTCGTAGTGGTCAGGGTCCGGAAGAGTCGGCGCATGACCCATGCCGGCAGCCTTGCGGATGAAATGCTCGCAGAACATCCAGAACTTCGTCCCGCTAAAGGGGCCGATGAAAGTCTTGTAGTAGAAGCCCGCGCCGAAAAAGCGTGACATCAGGCCGTTGACAGCTCCTACGTCGAATTGGAGACTTGGCCAGGCGTTCTGTGGCGTCGATACGAGGCCATCGAAGGCCTCCACCATGGTTGCCTGTGCATTGGGTTCGTGGCGATCACCACTGCGGAGATGCACCAGGGCGTTTGGCTCTTCAACGCCCGCTGCGACCACACCGCGCGGCCGATGGTATTTGAAGCTCCGCCCAATAATCTGCCGCCCGCCGGCTAGCAAAGCGGATGCCAGAGTGTCGCCAGGATATGCTGGCAGAGACTTGCCGTCGAACTTAACGGTAAGCTCACGGGAGCGATCGATCCGCCCCCCAGTTTTGAGGCGCCGCGCTGTCATGCTCCAACCTCACGAGCCAGAGCCGAACCAAAAATCTCATGCGTGAGCGTATCTCGATCGACGACAATCCACTGCCTGCAACCGCTCACGTGATGCCAATATTCCTTGTGCGGTCCTCGTGGATTGTCGCGGATAAACACATAGTCATGCCAGACCTTTTGATCGGTCTCGTTCATATCCGGGCGGCGAACACTTGCATCTTCGCCGTAATTAAACTCGGTTTCGTCCCGCAGTCCGCAAACAGGGCAAGGGATTCTCAACATGATGAACCTCATTGAGCTTTCGGATACGGGCCAGCGCCCGCCTCGTCGATCTGGTAGCCACGCTCGAAGCGCTCTAGGGTGAATGCCGCGTTGTCGGGATGCGGCTCGCCCTTCGCGATCGTCCATGCGAAACAGTAGCCGGAAGCCGGTATCGCTTTGAACCCGCCGTAATTCCAGCCCCCGGTTAACCAGAGCCCTTCGACCGGCATCTTGCCGATGATGGGCGAACCATCCATAGTCATGTCCATCACCCCGGCCCATTGGCGCAGCAGTCGTAGGCGCGAGATCGAGGGGATGAGGGCTTTGGCGCTTTGGAGCGTGTGTTCAACTATAGGCAGCCCCCCGCGCTGGGCATACGAGTTGAATCCGTCGAGATCGCCGCCCAGTACCAAGCCGCCCTTGTCGGATTGGCTGATGTAGAAATGCGCACCACCATAGACAATTACATGGTTTACGAGCGGCTTCAGCGGTTCTGTGACGAAAGCCTGGAGAACATGCGTTTCGATAGGCAAACGAAGCCCGGCTTTTGCCGCCAAATGGCTGGTATGACCAGCCACCGCCAAGGCGACCTTTTTCGCGCGAATCGGGCCGCGTGTCGTCTCAACGCCAACGATCTTTTGGTTGTCCCAGATGTAGTTGGTTACCTCGCACTGCTGGATGATGTCGACACCTTGTTTGTCTGCTCCACGTGCGTACCCCCATGCGACCGCATCGTGACGCGCTGTACCCGCGCGAGGCTGAAGAAATGCCCCGTATATCGGGAACCGCGCCGTGGGTGAGTAGTCGAGGAAAGGCAGCCGCTTCATGATTTGCGCGCGGTCGAAAAATTCGGCCTCAATGCCGTTAGCTATCATGACATTGGCGCGGCGCCGTAGGCCTTCCGCCTGTCCGGGCGAGTGGAAGACAAAATAGTAGCCGCGCCGTGAAAGCATGACATTGTAGTTCAAGTCTTGACTGAGGTTGTCCCATAGCCGCATCGACCGATCGTAGAATGCCGAGTTGCCGGGCATCATATAGTTCGAGCGTACGATCGTGGTGTTTCGGCCCGTGTTGCCGCCACCTAGCCAACCTTTTTCAAGCACAGCCACGTTGCGGATGCCATGCTCCTTGGCCAGATAGTAAGCTGTTGCGAGGCCGTGGCCGCCGGCGCCGACAATGACCACGTCGTAGCTTGGCTTCGGTGCAGGATCGCGCCAGGCACGGGACCAGTGCCTGTTGCCAGTCAGGCCATGACGCAATATGGCAAGGGCTGAATAATGGCTCATGCGACTCCTCGTTTATGTATTCTCGCGACTCGGGCGAAGCGGGCAAGGTTTTCAATAGGTATTATCTGGTTTTCAAAGTGTCGATCGACAGCAACCAAACGCGATCGCACAGCTTGATTCCGTTTAAGAGCTGGTAACCCCCGAGGGGATTGACTTCTTTACGATCCGCTTTGGACTACGATGCAGTCCTGCGGGAGGAAAGTTATTGCGACCTCGTGGCCGGATTTCTCAAGGGCCTGCCCATAGTACTTTTCAGTCACGGCAAGCAGTTGACCGCCTGCGATTTCGACCACCAAATGAAGATCGGCCCCAAGGTGGGCGACGTCCCTTATCGTGCCGCGCATCTTGTTGACGGGCGAGTCTCCCGACGATTCAATAGCTGCCGCAATTCGAATGCGTTCAGGCCTGACGCAGACGTCAAACACGCCGTCATTCCGGCTGCTGTCGGGCATGTGCACGAACATCCGGGTACCGTCGTTGGCTTTGAGTTCAGCGATGCCTTTCACGCTCCTCGTGAGCTGACCGGTGAACCAGTTTGAGCGGCCAATGAACTCGGCGACAAAGCGCGTCTTTGGATTGGCATAGATGTCCGTCGGCGGCCCTTGCTGCATGATCTTTCCGGCACTCATGACAATGACGCTGTCGCCCAGGCTCATGGCTTCTTCCTGATCATGGGTGACGACGATCGTCGTGGCGTTCACGGCAGAAAGAATTGCCTTCAGCTCGAACCGCAGTTCCTGGCGCAATTTCGCGTCGAGGGCCGATAGCGGTTCATCAAGCAAAACCACCTCGGGGTTTGTGGCCAATGCCCGGGCAAGCGCCACGCGTTGCTGCTGACCGCCGCTCAATTGGCCGGGCCGCCGATCCTCAAAGCCCTTAAGTCTGACCAATGACAACATTTCGGCGACGCGATCCGGGATCTTTGCCTTTTCAAATTTGCGATGCTTCAATCCATAGGCGACGTTCTCGGCGACCGTCATGTGCGGAAACAGGGCGTAGTCCTGAAACAAAAGGCCGACGTTGCGCTCGTACGGTCGCCTGCCCTTCATATCGACGCCGGAGAACATGACAGCGCCCTCATTGGCATTCTCAAACCCGGCGATCAGCCGCAAGGTCGTTGTCTTGCCGCATCCGCTAGGGCCGAGCAGCGACAGAATCTGTCCCTTCTCAACGGTGAATGAGACGTTTTCGACCGCGAGGAAGGCTCCATAGCGCTTGGTGACATGCGAAAGTTCAAGAACACTCATTTCAGAAACCTCCTATGACCTGAAAACGCCCTTGCCGATCAGTCGGTCGAGGCCGATTGTTCGGTCAAGGACGAGGATCAGGGCGAAGGTGAATATCATCAACAGAACAGCAGCTGCGGCGATCGTTAGATCAAAGTTCGTTCGCATCATGCTCACCATCGCGACAGGCAGGGTGTACGTGTCTGGCGATGTGAGGAACAAACTCACCGCAACATCGTCCATGGAGAAGGCGAACGCGAAGACCGCTCCCGCGACAATGCCGGTGCGGGCGAGCGGAAAGGTGATGTCCCAGAATGCCCGACGTTCGGTGGCGCCAAGGCTCATGGCAGCTTCAGTCAAGGTTTTTCGGATTCCAACCAGGCCAGCAAGCGTCGTGCGGACCGTGTAGGGAAACGTGATGATGATGTGCCCGCCGAGCAGTCGCGTGAACCCGTCGAACACACCGATGTTGGCGAAAAACAGCAGGAGCGCAAAACCGATCACGACGGCAGGAACGATGAGCGGCGACAGGAAAAGCGATTCCAAGGCCTGCTTGCCCGGACCTGCATAGCGGTCGAGGGCAATAGCGGCGCTGACGCCCGCCGTTGTGGAGACAATGGTTGTGATGAGTGCCAACCGGAGACTGGTTGCCAATCCGGTTAGATAGTAGTCGTCAGAAAAGAAATGCTTGTACCACCTAAGGGAGTATTCCGGCGGCGGAAACCGGCCCAGATACTCCCGGGCATCGAACGACATCGTCACGGCAACGGCGATTGGAAAAATGAGGAACACCAATACAACGACGATGTTGGCGACGCTCAGCCAGGTTGCGGCATTATCGACATAGCGTTTCACAGGACCGGCCTTACCTGAGGTTGCCGTATCGCTTCGAAACCATCCACGTTATTCCGTAGATTGTACTCAGCGCCACGATAAGCATGGTGATCGCGACGGCGGAACCACTCGGATAATTGGCGATCTCGCTGAAGCGTGAATAAATGAGGTTGGAGACAAACAGCACCTTGCCTTTTCCGAGAATCATCGGAACGACGAATGCGCTGAGGCATAGTGTAAAGCAAATCATGAAAGCCGACAGCAGTCCGGGCATGCAGAGCGGCAGGGTTATCGAAAGGTGCGACCTTAGCCGCGAAGCGCCAAGTACTTGCGATGCGTCGATTAGTCTAGGGTTTAGGTTTTGTATAGTTCCCAACAATGTAATAGCCGAAATCGGGATCAAATAGTGCAATAGACCGAAAATAACTACCAATTCTGTATAGAAACGGCCATTCGCCGACACATTCAGGAGACCCGACAGGAGCTGACCATAACCGGTGGGCTCGAATGTCAGTTGGAGCGCATTGACGCGCACCAATGTACTCAGGAACATCATGCCTATGAGAAAGCCAATGGCGAGCTTCCTTAGCAGGGGCGAAGGCTGCCTGGCGACTGAGTAAGCAATCGGAAACGCGACGACGAGGGCGATCAGCGATGATAAAATACCGAATTTGAACGTTTCGGCAAAATACCTCAAATACGATGGCGTCAGGATCTCAGCATAGTTAAACAACGTATATGGGGCATCCTTGGCCGAGCCGATCCGGCCCGGTTCGTAAAGGCGAAAACTCTCGTCGAGAACATTCACGAGCGGGAAGAGCAGAAAGCCCAGGAATAAGGCGAATCCTGGCAGCAGTAACAGCGCGGAGCTACGTGAAGACTTCATCAGCAGGTTCCAGTCCCATTGCGATCGACAAAAAGCCGTCGGGCGCAGAATGGCGCCCGACGCCAGTGCGTCCTGGGAAGATTATTAAGTTAGAAAACGACGTCACAAAAGCTGGACGATGTCCTGCTCCCAGCGCTTGTTCCAACCATCGAGTTCCTTGCCAAGGTGATCCCAATCCGGCACGACCACAAATTCCTTAATTTCCTCAGGGGAGAAATGAAGATATTCGAGGGTCTGCTTCGCCTTTGAGTTGACGGGGACTTCGCCCACGTCCTTGCCATAGCGCTCGCTTGCATCTTTGCTGATCATGTAGTTGGCGAAGTCAAATGCCAGTTTCTTGTTTTTGGAGCTCTTCAAGATCACCCACCCCGACACGAACAGGAACGTTTTCAAATCCTTGTTCGTCTTAGTCAATGGGACGGCCTTCACGCCCTTGATCCCCGAGAACGTGCCCTGGTCGATGCAGGTCACCGAGGTTTCGCCAGTATCTAGTGATGTGATCAGGTCCGAGGTGGTCGCCGCTACGCGCCCGATGTTGCCGGACTTCGCGAGTTCCTTTAGGAATCCCCATCCTGGCTCCAAGTTGAATTGATCGCCGCCGCGGGCCATCGCCAAGGCAACGATCTGCAGGTTTGTGTTCAAGGTTGGGTTTGGCCAGAGAATTTGGCCTTTCAGCTTCGGGTTCAACAGGTCCTCGATCGACTTGATCTCGATCGGGCACTTTTCGGGAACGTAGGTGAAAAAGATCCCGCTCGATCCGCGCGGAACCACCTTCCCATTGCCGGTCGCGTCTTTAGGGATAAGTCCTTCGGGGACATCCGCAAGGTTAGGGCAGTCTTGGAGGGTGACGGTTTCCGCCCAATCTTCTCGGATCATCGATTGGAAGACGGGACTCCAATTATCGACAACGTCGTAGGGTGGATTCGGCCATGCCGCCTTGATCTTTGGCAGAATCGACGCCGCCCCGCCCGCATGCAGTGTCCAGTCGATCGAAGCTTTGCCCCATTCGGCTGCAAGCGCCTTGGAGTGGCCGATAAAAGGGGGTCCCCACTCGACAACGGAAAGCGAATCCGCTGCGCGAGCCTTGCCAAAAAACGGGGCCGTCAATTGCGTGGCGGCAAGCGCCGCGCTGCCGGCAAAACTCGTCTTGATGAAGTTCCTTCGCGAGAAGTTTGTCATTTGGTCCTCCCTGTTTGACCGATCGAACATTTGGTCCTTGCGATGGTGCTGGCTGCTTGCCTATGTTTTAGTCTTTGCGTTAGCAGAGCACGACCTATATACAGCTATGATGCAGCTTTGTCAACGAGGACATCCCGGGTTCGGGTGCGCGTGCACATGGAATCGTTCCTGTGTATTCGATTATGTGTGATGGCCCCAAAGGCAGAGGGAGTTAAATTGAGACGATGAATAAGGCGATTAAGTTAAGTGCCGATCAACGCCAGCGATATATGTACGAGAGCATCCGGCAGCGGATCAGTATCTTACATTATCCGCCTGGCATGATGATCAATGAGATGCAACTGGCGACAGAGTTCGGCGTCAGTCGCACGCCACTGCGGCGGGTTCTCCAGCAGCTCAGCTATGAAGGGCTCGTTGAGATCCGGAACGGAGTCGGTACGCGTGTCACAGATATCGACATGAAGACATTCAAAGACATCTATGATCTGCGGATTCTCCTTGCAGAGGCCATGGGATCATTGTCCCCGAACTGGGTCACGGATACCCACCGGGATACCCATAATGAACTGATCGCGCGAGCCGGGAACCTTCGCGGCCAGCGGGACATTGAGGGCTACGCGCAGCTGTCTAACGACCTTGAGGCTCTGATCTGTGATCTTATTGGCAGCAAACCGATGCGCGAAATGACCGACCTACTTTACTACCGAGTCGCTCGTATCTGGTACACCTTCATGCCGAATCTTGATTGGGATGATGTCGTGGGAGAACTGCTGAGCGAATTAAAAGGCCTTTCCGATGCTCTGGCGTCCAATGACCTAGGCACGTTCGGCAAAGTCAGGGCGACATATCTGCGTTGGATGCTTAAGAAAGTCAGCCGCTATATTTCAAGCGACTGAAGAGTATACCTGCGTGGCATCAAAATTCGACAACATCGCGTGACGTCGTGGTTAGGCGTTTGGCTCCTTCTTCGTCCACCAACACCGTGTCCGGAACGAAGTAGTCTCCTCGGCCACACCCGAGCAACCACGACAACTGGTGGAAAACCATATTGCGTTCCAGGATCATATCGCTCTCGGGATGCATGCTGACCACGCCGATTCCACCGGTCCATGTCGGAGGGAATGCGATACCGACGGCGTAGCCGCAATGATTGTCGGCGATAGTGTGGCACCTGGCGGCCTTGCGGCGCGTCTGGACGATCTCGTCGAGCACATATCCGTCCTGATCAACGGCTCTCCACAACCAGCATTTTTGACCGTTGATGAGCACCACGACCTCATCCAGGTGCCAGACATCGTCTTTCGTTGGTGCCTTTGCGGCGTATGCGCTCGCATAATCAGGGCCGTGCTTTCGGCACCATCGACGGAAGGTCTCGTAGGAAACGACGATCCCGCGATCGAGCAGCATTTCCTCGATATCGCGCAGGCTCAGATTGAAGCGGAAGCAGAGCCAGACAGCACGCTACGATTTCGATTGGATAGCGGTGGTTCTTCTCTGGTTGCCGCCCTTGATGCAAGAAGCTTTCAACCTGCTGTGGCTGGTGATCGAGTGCGTTCTTCTCTCAGGCCTTTTCATCACGGCATTTCGAGAAGCCGCTGGCCGGTATGGTGATCTGCGGACCCGGTCCAAATCTTGTAGGCGAGCTCTCAGCTCGAAGAACCACACTGGTTTTCCCGATCCAGATCTTTTCGATCATTGTGCTCATTCAGGTCGTCGACTTCCTACACCTCCTTCACCGACGCCAGCTTTTGCGGTGGTGCATATTATCCATCATGCAGCCGCCACTCGCGCCGGATCTCGATAATCTTCTTTCTTTGTCATCATCGCCCAAATCGCCCGCGCCATCTTGTTCGCAAGCGCGATCGCGACCAACATGAGCTGCTTGTGGCGCAGCATTCGCGCCAGCCATGATCCCTCAACGATTGATTTACGGGCTAGCACGGTGAGGCGGGATATGGCGCCGCTGATCAACAAAGATCGGATATCGGTCTGCCCGGCCTCCGACACGCGTCCAAGTCGCTCCTTGCCGCCGGAGGTGTATTGACGTGGCACGAGACCAAGCCAAGCCGTAAAGTCCCGTCCGCGTTTGAAGCTCTCCATCGGAGGAGCAAATCCGCTGATCGCCAATGCGGTTCGCGGCCCAACACCAGGCATTGTTTGCAATCGCCGCGGTGTATCGGTCGCCATAGACAGGGCTCTGGCGTTCTTCGTTTTGGATTCGATCCGCGCTGTCTGCTCGGCAATCTGCTCAATCAGATCTCGGCATTCCTCGCGTACCAGCGCGGGCAGATCGCTGTTAGGATCGCCCAGGATGCTCTCAATCCGCTTGATATGCGCGATTCCTTTCGGAACGACATGGCCATATTCATACAGCACCGAACGCAGAGCATTCACAAGCTCGGTGCGCTGATGGAGAAGGCGCTCCCGGGCTAAGACAGCGCAGGCCTGCTGATCTTCCGACCTTCGGTTGGACAAAACGCATCTCGGGACGCTGTGCTGCAACGACGATTGCAATTTCCTTATCAATGTGACCGCACCACCGCAACAGCACTTCCGGCGACATGTCGTAAGCAGATGAGTTGTCCGGGTTTGGTAGCACATGAGTTGTCCGGTTTTATCGCCAGCCAAAGGGAGGCTGGGGATGAGACGGACGGCATGGCTACAGGGCCGGAGAATGCAGAAGTTTCGAGACGTTTTGAGCCGCTGGACTGGCGGCGATCTTTCGATGATGGAGGCAGGCGAGTTGCTGGGCATGTCGGAGCGGCAATTTCGACGTTACCGCGACCGGTACGAAGAGGCTGGGG
>NZ_JAMYOQ010000059.1:0-17228 GCF_040319905.1 Mesorhizobium sp. M0833
CCCCCGTCCTCCGGCCCGAATGTGGCCCAAAAGGCTGTCGAGGTCATCGTTCATCAGACCCTCGATCGGTTTTTTACATCGATATTCACGCAAAACGCTGTCGGTGCACAGGCAAGAGCGGTGGCTCTTATCACCGACGCCTCAAAGGCCTGCGCTCTAGCTCTCAATCCTTCCGCTCCGAGAGCGGCGCTCTTTTCCGGCAGTTCGACCATAAAAATGACGGGCTGCTCCGTGATGTCCAACTCCATAGCCGCGGACGCCATCAAGCTTCAGGGATCGGCAAGCCTTCAGGCCGACTGCCTGATATCGGCCGGCGGTGTTTCGTTGAGCAACCCCGTGACGACCGTGTGCGCCAGGCCGATAACCCAGGCGTTGCCCGCCGGTGATCCCTTTATCGACCTGCCGACGCCAACAGCCACAACTCCCTGTCAAAACTCGAAATTGTCGACACTGAACCCCGGGACATACTGCAGCGGGCTGAGCCTGAGCGGCAATGTTGCCCTCTCGCCCGGCTTGTACGTCATTCAAGGCGGTGATTTCAAGGCGAACTCGAACGCGAATATTTCCGGCGACGGAGTCATCATCTATCTGGCCGGCACATCGAGCGTGAGCATGAACGGCAACGCCACCGTCAAGCTTAGCGCACCGACGTCAGGCACCTATTCCGGCGTTCTGTTTTACGGCAACAGAGGTAACCGGGCGGGGTCGAACACGTTCAATGGCACGGCGGACTCGCTTTTGACCGGCGCTCTGTATTTTCCAACCCAGGACGTCAATTACCTCGGCAATTTCTCGGGCAAAGGCGGTTGCACTCAGGTCATCGCCGGTACGTTGCAGTGGTCCGGCAACACGAGCATCAGCCAGGATTGCACAAGCCTCGGAATGCGAGACATTCCGGCCACGCAATCGATAAAACTTGTCGAGTAGTCTTCGTGGAACGGCTGCCAGTCCGGAAAAAGACGTCAAGGTGACGATTGGAATCGATCCTCCTAGCGGCGGTTTCCGAATGGCGCATCTGACTGCCAGTTATGCGTTCGTGATCGAGTTCCCGTACTTCGCCCGATATCCGATAGATTACGCAACGACAGTCACAGTTCCCTTGATTGGAAATTAAGGCTCATTCTGGTCGCACGCCGCGGCTAGGCAATGAGGCCTCAGCTTGACTTGTCCTCACGCTTGAGCCCGCCTTTCCGTGCAACAATGATTTGTTGCTCCGATTGGCGAATGGGTACTTCGCCGCGCCTGCCAGGAAGCGGCCCTCTGCAGGCCGTGATCACCCACGACGATGCCCGGCAGTATGCCCGAAAGCTGGCACAGCACCTGGTCAGCAAGCACCCCGATCGCTATCTTTTGTCGGCTGCGCCGTCGGCTCGTTGTGGGCGCATCTTTCTGGATTACCTCCGCAACGGCCGCGGCAACACAGCCGTCGGCGCTTACTCGCCGCGAGCCCGTTCAAGCTTTCCCATAGCCGCTCCAGTCACATGGACGCAGGTCGAAAAGGGAATTTTGCCGGACGCGTTTACGTTGGAGAGTCCATTTCGGCCGGCGAAGGCCGCCTGGGCCATGCGGAAGAACCGATAGCAATCGCGAAGTGTTAGTCCCATGCGAAGACCTTAACCGCCGGCGTCACTGCGGCTGCGGCAAGCGTCATTGGGGGCCGTTGGGGTAGATGCCAAGAGACGCCGGCCCAGCGGGTTGGGGTCCGCCGCCTGGAACAATAGCGGGTTTGGAAATTCAGGTAACTCCGTGATTGCGGAAGACGAGCCTTTGCGATCTCGTCCGTTTCGCTCTTCGTCTATCGAGCGCACGTGTCAGGGAAGCGTTCTGTCCAACCACTCCCGCAGGACGATGCCAAAAGTTCCCCCTTGGCCATCCTCATTCGGGTTGCCCTGTGGGACATACGAGGTGGCTCAGCCGGTGAGACAGCATAAAAGGTCGCGAGGAGAAGGCGGCCACCTCCGCAAGCTGCTCGCCAGCGCCATTGATCCTATTAGGAGGCTTTAAACTATTCTTGATACACGACGCGGTCTCGTCCTTCCGACTTGGCCCGGAAAAGCGCCAGGTCGGCTGCATTGATGAGATCATGTGGCGTATGGCTCTCATTGGGTACCGTCGTTGCAACACCAACGCTTATGGTCACCCGCTCGGACCCGTGCGGAATGCTCAACTCCCGCACGCTCTGGACGAGCCGCTCCGCGACGGTGCCCGATTGCGCCAACGAAGCGTCGACCATCACAACAACGAACTCCTCGCCCCCATATCGCGCAGCGAGATCCGTAGAGCGATTGCAAGTGCTCTGGATCACACCGGCGACCTGCTTCAGCACCTCATCGCCCGCCATGTGGCCATGGGTGTCATTATAGCGCTTGAAGTGATCTGCATCGATCATCAAAAGCGACAACTGGCTCTGCGTGCGGATTGCGCGCTTCCATTCCGCCGCGAGATACTCATCGAAATAGCGCCGGTTTCCGAGACCGGTAAGGCCGTCGATCCGTGTGAGGCGCTCAAGCTCCAGATTTGCCCGCATTAACTGCCGCTGGCTTTCTCGGAGCGCGCGATAGGCCTCCTCTCGCTGAGCGTGGTCCAGATAGGCGCGCGTGTGATAACGGACGCGAGCGACAAGCTCGATGCGGTCGGGCAGTTTGACCAGATAGTCGTTCGCCCCCGCTTCGAAAGCTTGACCCTTGGTTGCCGGATCCTCTTTGCTTGACAGCACGATGACCGGAACAGAATGCGTCGATAAATTCTTTCGATATTGCCGCACCAAGTCCAGACCATCAACACCCGGCATGACCAAGTCCTGCAGGATGACTGTTGGCTTCACCTCATCGGCAACTGTCGTCGCTTTGAGCGGATCGGTGCAGAAATGGAAGTCTATGTCTGGTTCATTGGCAAGCGCCCGCCGGACCGCCTCGCAGACCATTATCTGATCGTCCACGAGCAGAACCATCGACGAATAATTATCCGCCTGGGGCGACACGAGATTTGGTTTGCCTGTCATAGCACAACCCCTTTCACGAAGATCGGCCGCACGCCTCGACAAGGCGCCGGGCGATTGAGTCAAGCGGCAGAATGTCGACAGCTGCACCGATGGCAGCTGCGGCTTTGGGCATCCCATAGACTGCACTCGACGCGCTGTCTTGCGCGATTGTCAAATGCCCTTTGTCGCGAAGCAGCTTGAGTCCTTGGGCACCATCTCTACCCATCCCTGTGAGCAAGACACCGATCACCGCACCCCGCCACCGTTGAGCGGTGCTCTCGAAGAATACATCGACGGATGGACGGTAGACGTTGTCGTGCGGCTTCGGCGTATAGCCGAGCGTGTGAGGCGACTTGAAGACCAGATGATCTGCCGTGGCAGCAATGAGAACAGTGCCGGCCTCGGGCTCATCTCCTTCCTGCGCGGGACGGATTGGAAGGGCTGCATGCTGGCCCAGCCAGTTTGCAAGACCGGGCACGAACTGCGCGTCGAGATGCTGGACGAGAACTATTGCGGCCGTGAAATCGCTCGGGAACGCGGCGAGGATCGCGGCGACAGCTGCCGGTCCGCCCGCTGACGCACCGATGGCAATAAGGTGTTGTGCCGATGACAGAGCGGGGAGCACCATCTGTGTCCTCCCGTTTGGAGATGGCGCGTCACGTACGAGTTTGCTGATCGTCGTTATCTTCTTGATGAGACGAACTGATCCGGGACCATTAGAGCCGATTGATGGGATGTCGACCGCGTCAAGGGCGCCATAGCCCATGGCTTCATAGACTCCCGGGATATTGGCCTCAATGCTCGCCGTGACCAGCAGAATCAGGCACGGCGTCTCCGCCATGATCCTGCGCGTAGCCTCGACGCCGTCCATTTCAGGCATCACCAGATCCATGAGGATGAGATCCGGGAGGTCTCGTTGACAGGCCACTACGGCCTCGCGCCCGTTTACCGCGATCCAGGCGACCTGATGCTCCGGGGTTGACGTAACCAGTCGCCGGAGAAGCTCGACCGCAAGGGGCATATCGTTGACGATAGCAATCCTCATTGATGGGTCCCCAAGCTGCGCCTCATTCTGCCGCTTGGCCGATTAGGTCTACGACCGCGTGTAGCAGCGTCTCGTCATGAAAGCTGCCTTTGGTCAGGTAGTAGTCGGCCCCGGCATCAAGACCGCGCCTGCGATCGTCTTCACGATCTTTGTACGACACAATCATGATCGGGGTGTTCGCGAGCCGGCCATCCTTCTTGATCAAGGTTACGAGTTCGATGCCGTCCATGCGCGGCATATCGACATCGGTGATGACAAGATCGAATGGCTCAGATCGGATGGCGTTCCATCCATCCATACCATCGACCGCGACCTCCACCTCAAAGCCGTGATTGTCCAGCAGCTTGCGTTCCAGCTCGCGTACGGTCAAAGAATCGTCAACTACCAGAACGCGCTTGCGCCTCCTCTGATCGGGGCCGGTGGTACCGCGCCGCAAAGTCCGAAGCCCGCCGGACGAGGCGAGCTTGTCGACTGATCGGGTCAGATCGTCGATATCGATGATCAGGACGGGCGAACCATCTTCCATCAGTGCCGCCGCGTTGACGTCCTTGACCTTAGCAAGGCGGGGGTCAAGTGGTCGGACCACCAACTCGCGCTCGCCCAGGAATCGGTCGACAATCAGCCCGTACGCTTCACTGTGATTGCCATTGATCAAGACCACCGAGAGTTCATCGGCATCTGTTTGCGGTTCAGCGCGATCAAGAACCTCGTGGGCGGTGATCAGTCCGATCTGTCGATCGCCGAAGCGGAAATGCGGCCGGCCTTCGAGCATTTCGATGCGAGTGCGCAGTAACTTTACGGTGCTTGAGATGCCTGCGAGCGGGAAAGCGTAGGGCTCTCCATCAATCTCGACGAGCAGCGTGCGCAGCACCGACAAGGTCAGTGGCAGCTGGAGCTGGAAACGCGTTCCGATGCCGGACTCTGAGGAGACGGTTGCCAGGCCTCGGACCTGCTTGGCCATCGCCTGGACGACATCGAGCCCGACGCCGCGTCCCGAGAGATTACTAACTGTCGCTTTCATCGAAAAGCCTGGCAGAAACAGAAAGTCGAGCAATTCCGTCTCGGTAAGTTTGCCGACTGTCTCCTCGGTGGTCAGGCCACGCGTCGCGATCGTTTCGCGCAGCTTGTTCAGATCGATCCCCCTGCCGTCGTCCGCGACGATGATTTGCAGCAGGCCTGCATTGTGCCGTGCTTCCAGCCTAATGACACCTTCCTCCGATTTGCCGGCTGAAACACGTTCCTCGGGCATTTCGAGTCCGTGGTCGACAGCATTGCGCAGCAGATGCCCCAGTGGTGCGTCGAGTCGGTCCAGGATGTCGCGGTCTATTCCGGTCGACCCCCCAACGATGTCCAACCGCACGTTCTTCCCCAAGGCGCGTCCAAGGTCGCGGACAGTCCTCGAATAGTGCCGCACACCATCCTCGAACGGGCGCATGCGACTCGCCAACGTTTCGTCATAGAGTCGGTTCGCAAGGTCAGTGGCTCTGCGGTCGATTGAGTCCAGTTCGTTAAGGCGCTCTGCGAGGAACGTCTGGCTGAGCCGAAGTTTTTGCTGCGCCACCGCCAGTGCGTGCACCGTACGTTCGTCGCTGGGACTCTCGGGCAGTGCGTTACCGAGCTCGTCGAAGGCCTTGGCGAGATCCGACTGAAGCCGCTTTAGTCGCAGCAGCCCGTCGGTGAACGGCCTGAGACGGCGAGCCTCCATAAGCGACTCACCGGCAAGCCCGAGTAAGCGGTTCAGACTGTCGGCCGTCACCCTCACCATACGATCGGAACCGGCGCTGCCATTGCCGTGAAAAGCTGGCTCAGATCGATTGAGGTCGCCTGTTTCCCTGGTCGAGGAGATCCAAATGGCCTCAGGCTGGGCAGGATTTGAGGCGGCGGCCTCCGCCTCAGAGATTGCCAGCACCTTGTAATGCGATGGGGAGGATGCCTGCTCGAGCGCCAGCAGAAAACTAGCTATGTCCGGTCTGGCGCTCTCATCCGACGAAGCAGGCTCAGTGGCTATCAACCCAAGGAGATCGATGCCTTTAAAAAGTGTATCGATGTGCTCGCGACCGAGCCTGAGCTGCCCCCGCTGGGCTGTGACCAGGCACTCCTCCATCGCGTGCGCAACTTCTACTGCCGGGGTTAGATCGACGATCCGGGCGGCGCCCTTCAGCGAATGGGCAGCCCGCATGCAGGCTTCCAGACTCTGGGCGGAGATGGGATCGCGTTCGAGCGCCAGCAGACCAGACGTCAGGGCCTGTGACTGCGTCGCCAGTTCCGCACGAAAGAGGTCCAGCATGGAAAACTGGCTGTAGTCCGCGCCGCTCATGCGATGGCTCGATCGAGCATGGCCAGCAGCAGCGCCTCGTCCAGGCAGCCGACCGCGCGCTCTCGCCACGAGATCATGGCGGCTGTCATGCTCGAAGACGCTTTCCCAACCGTCCCGGGCACGGCAAGCTGGTCACTCTGTTTGTAGCGATAGATCCCGTGCATTTCATCCACACCGAAGGCAACGCGCTTGTCGCCGTTGCCGACGACGATCAGTCGTGGAAATGCGCTGGTCCGCAGGCCCCGATCCGCCGTTTTGCGGTCCTCGATTCCGAGCAGCTTGGCAAGCGAAACGCAGACTAGCAGTTCGCCTCGAACATTGACGATGCCGAGAACCGCGCTGTTCCTGCGGTGTGGCAGCGAATGAATGCTACGCAGCTCGGCCACTTCTTGGAAGGAGCCAACCGGAAGCGCCAGCCATTCCTCGCTGAGACGAAAGACAACGACCGTCTGAAATGCACTGCCCTCGGCATTCCCGACGGCTACGTCGGTCCTTGCCTGGGCAAAATGTCGAGCCCACTCGTCCCGATAGCCGGGCGACAGCGGACGGTTCAGGAGGTTGCGTGCGATTTCCTTATAGGTCGGGCAGTTCCGGCAGTGGAGATGCTGCTCCAGTTCAGGGCACGACCTGTCACCACGAACGCCTATTTGCCGCCAGCAGTCGCCGACGGCGAGGTCCGGCACCGATGATGCACTACCGGACACAGCTGACGTCAAGTGCCGCTCCTTTTCTCGATCCGGCCGAGCCGCCCCGTCAGTGCTTCGGCCCCGGCGATGTCGCCCTGCTTACGAAGGAGCAGCGCAAGATGGGCGAGGGCTTCCTGATGGCGGGGTTCTAGATAGAGGGCCTTTCGATAGCTCTGGATCGCCTCGGAACGAGCATCCGCTGCATCGTGGGCCAGCCCGAGCAGGTAGAAAATTTCCGGGGACGGGCCAAATTCCGTAAGGTGCGACAGTGCGAGTTCCTTTGCCTCTGCAACTCGTCCCGCATTGGCGGTGCGCTCTACCGCAGCGAGACTCGTGGCCGTCCGCTCGGGCAGGGGGATAGGGCCGCGCTCAACCTTGCCAATGACCGGCCGGGTAGTGGGCCGAGCCTTGGCGCCTGGAGAGACTTGAACAAGGCCCGCAACAGGGGGACGCGCTTTGGGCGGTGCGATCGGAGTGGCAATCTGAGAGGGCCCCTCGTTGATGAACGCGAATGCCATGGGTAATCGGGCCGAAACAAAACCGTGCAGAAAGGGAAGCCCTGATTCCGCCGGCCCGACGAGCAGAAGGCCCCCCGGCGCGAGGAGGTTCTTTAGACAAACCAAGGCGCGATCTTGCAGGGGCCGATTGAAATAAATCAGAAGGTTGCGGCAAAAGATAATGTCGTAGGGTGCCGGACTGGGCGATGCCACAGGATCGAACAGGTTGCCGAGCCTGAATTGGACCTGATTCACGATGGATAGGTCAGGCCGAAGCCCGCCTTCGGCTGCGTGAAAATAACGCTCTCTGAATTCGAGGAAACCACCGCGAAATGAGTTGCGCCCGTAGACGGCGCGCTCGGCGGCCGCAAGATTAGCCGTGCTCACATCGACGGCGTCGATCTTAAAATCCTGGGCGCCGAAACCGGCATCGAACATCGCCATCGCCATCGAATAGGGCTCTTCCCCTGTCGAGCACGGTAGACTTAAGAGCATAATGGGATGACCCGGCCGCTTGCGAGCCGTTGAATGACGCGTCATCGCAGCGAAAGCCTCACGATCTCGGAAGAACCAGGTTTCCGGTACAACAACGGCGTTGATCAGTTCCTGGAGCTCGGATGGGGAGCACGCTAGCAATTCCCAATACGCCTCAAGCTCACCGATCCGGCAGGCAACCATCCGTTCGCGGAGCGCATGACGGACGACCGACGCACCGACGGTGCCGGTGTCCAGTCCAATCGTTTCCTTCAGCAGCTTTTCAACAGCACCAAACATCATGAACTCGTCGCGACCTGCCGGAACAGCGTATTGCGGATCTCTTTCGAGAGGAGCGCTTCTGCCCTGACCCACTGAACAAGCCCTTTGTCGTCCGTCGCTATGTGCCCCAGATAGGGTGGAGTTCCCGCCTCCATCCCCGACGGCGCGAAGTCAGAAGCATCCCGGTCGAACATATCGGTCGCTTGTTCAGCTACGAGGGCAAGCAGGTGGTCCTCACCATCAGAGGCCGGGTAGCGGATGAGAACAATCCGTGTGCTCAGGACCGGCGACGAGGGCCGCCCAAGCGCAAGCAGGCTAAGATCGATCATTGGCACGGATACCCCGCGATAATTGATTACGCCTACCACACCGCTCGGTGCGCCCGGCAGCGTCCTCACGCCGATGTAAGGCAGCACCTCCTCAATCTGACCTACGTCCAGCACGTACCGGTCACCGCCCATGGAGAACCCGAGGAATAGCATTTCGTCCCTAGCTCGCAGGCAGTTCTGGTTAGGCCCGCAGTTTGAAACGGGAAATACTGCTGCGTAACCCGCCTGAAACCTGATTGAGTTCGTCGATCGCCTGCGTGGATTGCTGCAGGGATTCGACAGTTTGCTGCGCCGCTTCGCTCAATTGGATCAGCGTCTCACTGATCTGCCCTGCACCCGTTGCTTGCGCCTGCATTCCTTCATTGGCGACTTCGAAGCGTGGTACCAAGCCCTGAACCTGCTGGATGATCTCGTAGAGCTGGCCCCCGACCTGCTGCACTTCTTGCATGCCGCGCCGGACCTCTTCGGAGAATTTGTCCATGCCCATGACGCCGGCCGCCACGGCGGATTGGATTTCCTTGACCATCTGCTCAATGTCGTATGTCGAGACGGCCGTTTGATCGGCGAGCCGCCGGATCTCCGTTGCCACTACCGCAAAACCTCGCCCATACTGTCCCGCCTTCTCAGCTTCAATGGCCGCGTTCAGCGAAAGAAGATTGGTCTGGTCGGCAACCTTGGTGATCGTGGTCACCACCTGATTGATGTTCCCGGCCTTCTCGCTGAGGACTGCCAGCTTGGAATTGATCGCAGTGGCGGCTTCCATAACGTGCTGCATTGTTGCCTCCATGCGGGACAGCCCTGCCTGTCCGCCGGTGGCGAGTGTGGCGGTTTGTTCGGCGACCGCAGAAACTTCGCTCATCGTGCGGACCAGCTCATTGGACGTGGCGGATATTTCCTTCGCCGTCGCCCGGATTTCGGTGGTTGTAGCTGCGATCTCGTTGGCGGTAGCCTGCTGTTCTTTTGAGGTTGCGGCCACTTCGGTGATCGATGTGTTGACCTGAATGCTGGATTTCTGAACTTGGCCTATCAGCGTGGTCAGATCGTCGGCCATGGCGTTGAAGCCGTCAGCCAAAGTGCTGAACTCGTCCTGGCGCTTCAAGTCGAGACGGCCGCTGAAGTCGCCCTGGCGCATTACGCGGACGAGGTCGACTAATCGACCAAGCGGGACTGTGACGGCACGGAAAAGAAAATAGCCGCACAAAAGTGCCAAACCTAGTGCTGCGAGAAAACCGGCAATCAGGCCCAGCTCGGCAGTACGGACGATCTCGCCAATTCTTTGGGTCGAGCTGTTTGCCTCGCCTCTATGGTCCTCGACCATAGCCTGCAGAGCCGACTGCAATTTCCGAAAGATCGGCTCGACATTGTTTTTGATTGCCGGGCGCTCGTTCGGAATCTCTCCCTTCGCCAACGCCGCCCGGCTAGCATCCAGCACAGCGGCTTCGGCTTGGCGGAACTGACCCGCAACGTCCTTGACGGCCGCGTAGTTCTGCTTGTCTACATCAGAAACAATGGTCGCTTCATACTCGTCCATTGACCGTTGCACTGCATCGCGGTTCGCCTTGATTGTCTCCTCAAAAGCCCGCTTGTCGGCAGGATTGTCCTGGAGAGCATATTCCTGGAGAAGGCTATGAGCATCCATCTGTCCCATCATGATCTGGGTGCTGTGATAAAGATCTGGAAGGATCTCCTTCTCCACCCTGTTCGCTTCTTGCTCGGTCTGGAGAAACCAAACATAGGCAATGATGGCCATTACTGACATGACCACCAGAACCGCGGCGAAACTGGCCAGTATGCGGCGACGTATAGTCAAGCTGTTCATCAGGCTCAATTCTGCCGTGGAGGCGCCAATCTGTTACACGCACGCTAGCAGCCTCGCATGGCGACTACGCCGAGCGGGCGAGGTGCGTTGTAATCGTAAAAGCTAATGTTGGAATCGTTTCTTTTCCGTTCACGTTTCCCGCCACAATCCAGATGTTGTGGCATGTACAGATCGGCAGCGCGCGGGTGGCAGCAGAACTTGTATGGCCGGATGCCGTCTCCTACCGGCCTTAGAGGCCGAACTCCTGAGCATGCTCAGGAGCTCTTATCGGGGTAGGGATCGCTGCTTGGAGTTGAGCGACTTCTTCCCCCTTATCGTGAACTGTGGCCACCAAGGTGTGGCGCCAAGGTAAATTGAGTGCTGCCCATCCAGTCACAAAAATGAGGGCAAACGGGACCAGCGCGCCAGAGACGTACAAGATCTCCTGACGCTACCTCCCTTGGCGGCGTTTCCGCCAAGCAGAGTGCGAGCACGCCGAGAATGCTTAACCAATAGACTTCCATGTTGTCTCAGCTCCCTGGAATCGCAGTGGACCAGACGGTGCTTGCGCGTCATGCTGCAGCAATCGACCTGCTGATCGCGCCATAGCCGATCTGCTTGACGCGGCTTCATTAAGGTTTCCAAAAGGGGGCACTTGAACTGGAAAGCACAGTCAGAATGGCAGCCGGGCAACCATCTATATCCTGACCGAGTTTCCCGTCGACTGGCCGGAGCGTGTTCTCTCGCCGGCCAGCAAAGATTTCATAAGATGGCGTTCGCGAAGATTGTGTCGGTCTCAGAAAAAACAGCGCGGGGACGAGAGCACCGCACCGAAGGGGCTATGCGGGGACGAGATCACCCCATTGCGGTGAAGAGAGCACCCGACAGTGCCAGAAATGCGGACCCGAATGCGGTGACGACAGCACTAACGTGTGGTGTACCACTACCCATCGCCGCCCCGACCATACCCGACACAGAGCCTCGGCATGACGGCGACATGTCGGCCGCTTCGACCAATGGCTGGCCCACGCCGCTAAAGCCATCGGCCGCGTGGACAACGATCGGTTCCTGGCCGAGCACCAAGCCGCCGACGATGAACCGCGCTCGCCGTCTGTGGACATGGTTGCCGCCGTGCTTGAGCGCGAATGGTGGCGCCGCCGGCCGGAAGGTCGCGACGAATGAAACGCCGGCCCAGTTCAACCGGCGCGACGTCCTTCAAAGCTGGGGGGATCGATCTTCATCAAGCGGTCTGCGGCCTCGACCGCAGCTCGTATCCTGCTGCAAAGCGCGAGATTCTTGGCCAGCATTTCTTCAGTGCGTTGAAGCGCGAGCTCGGTCCGATGGATGCGCTGCCTGGCAATGGCAACTTCTGATGTCAAAATATCGGCCGCTATCCCGTGGCCGTGGGGTTCCATAGTGTCCATCAGTTTCTAATACATGGGGGGCGATATCGTTCCCTGATATCGGGCGAGCGGGGTGTCGCCGTTCCTCTATCAGTGATGAGCGCTGCCAATATGGTCCGGCCGTCTTTTCAGCCGCGACAAAGGCGCGATGAGCCGAATGACCAACGCGCTCCCTGTCAACACACCGCGCGTCGATACCCGGATCGCGCCATGAATATGGCCGGATCGTATGAGGGCCGACCGCTTATTCGCTCACGACCGATGGTTTGCTGCCGACACGAGCGCCTGCCGGCGCCACTCGTTCAACAGCCAAGCGAGGTCTTTCTTCGGCAGTCCGTAGTTGTCCGGAAAGTGCTTGGCGACCTTGGCGAGGCTCTGAGATCCAGCCCCGAAGCCAAGCACGTCGTATGTGACGATCAGACTGGCAGTCTGCGGTCGGTATGGGCGCTGTTCGGAGCGTCGGCCTTCTTGATTTCGCTTGCTAGAGGCGGCAGCGCCCTTTTTCCCGATACGTTTTATCGCGTGAAAATTTGTCTGGGGGTTCCCGCGGACGAGTACTATTGATGTCATAGGGGGATCGCTGGAATGATCGAGAACCGCCCGAAGCATCTGACCGACCAAGACGACTACAACCGCGTTCCCACAGAGCCCTTTCAGCCTCGCCTTCGAGAACTTTCCGCCGCTTCTGCGGGAATGCCTGGCGCCAGTCGGCGGGATCCAACCCCATTACCGGCGCCATGTTCAAGGCCGCCGGCGGCATCCTCCGCGACAGTCCCTCGAAAGGGGAAATCGCGATGTTCCGCGCGGCCGGCACGCAGTTCCAGATGATCAGCATGGTGGCGAGCATCGCACACCTCAGCGACGGCCCTCCGCACGCGGTCCCGTATGCCCTGACGCTGTTGCCAGCCTCAAAACGCGGCAAGGTCGATCCTTGCTCCATCGACTACATTGCCAATATGGCCGGCGGCACGGCCGATAGCAGCGATTGTGCTACACGGGGTTCGACCCATTCGCCGGCGAATGGGGGATGTATGGGCCGGTAAGCCTGTTCACCCAGACGGACTACAACGGCCATCTCGACGAATTGGGGATCGTGGTCGGTCGCTACTACATTCCGTTGCAGCATGATGCCGCCGACGTGCTCGAGACGCCGCTCGGGTTCGACACCCCCGGCTCGAGGAGAAGTACGCGAAACATCGCGGCAAACTGCTCTCCACGCGATTCTCCAAGGTCGAAGCGCGGCCGCTGTGGGGTCTGGACTCCCCGATCGAGCTGTTCCTGTTCCAGGAGCTGCTGCGTCGCGGCCATGAGCCTGAACCACAGGTCCTTTTCACCACGGACGGCAAGTGCCACGCGTCGCTCTACCATCTCTGGAAGGACATCGAGTTCCGGCACATGCCACAGACGGTCACCGTGTCGGATTTCTATTTCCCCAAACAGAAGCTGGCCATATTCTGCGACTCTGGTGCCTTCCACCGGGGCCAATGGGGCCCAAAGCGCCCTCGGCATTCCAATCGCCGAGAAACACCGCCAGCGCATGGTGCCGCGCATCGCGTTGCCGTCCATCTTCGCCTCCTGTTCAAGGGTGACCTTCGCCATTGTCCTCGATGAAGCCACCCAGCATTGCCTCATGCGGCACATTCCAGCCGAAGTAGACCTGAGTCTCGACGATCCTGCCGTTTTGCACGCGGTGCAGTTCCGCATTGCGGAAGGTCTTGCCAGCGGAACTACCCTCGTAAACGATGAAGGCCCAATTGTCCTGTTCGGCGCCCTGTACGAACTTCATCCCGGTGCAGGTCTCGCTGTTGGGCCAGCAGCGGGCGAAGTAGGTCTCGCGGCTCAGCGCATTATCGAGCGGACTGGTGAAGCTGTACGGATCGCCGATGACGGCCTCGATGGCTTCGCGATCTTTGTCTACATAGGCTTGCAGGGCTTTCTTCACTGCATCGAGCGGTCCGGACATGGCTGTCTCCTCATCTGACTTTGCTGAAGCAGTTTCGTAGTTCGGCGACAAATAAGTCTGGCACTTCGAGTTGCGCGAAGTGACCGCCGCGGTCGACTTCGTTCCAGTAGAACAGGTTCGGGTAGACGAGCGGCGCCCAGCTTCTTGCCGGTGGCAAATCATGCGGGAAGACGCTTACTCCGACCGGCAGGTCGACGACGCCAGGATTGTTGCGGCCTTTCAGGATCGCAGCCTGCTCGCGGTAGAAGCGGGCGGACGATGCACTCGAATTGGTCAGCCAATAGAGTGTGATCTAGTCGAGCATGTCGTCGATAGGGATCAAATTTTCCGGCCTGCCTGTCGTTCCGGTGCCGCCGTCAAAGATGTCGTAGAGCCAGGCGGCCTGCGCCACGGGCGAGTCGGCAAGCAGATAGCCGGCTAGTTGCGGCTTGGTGGCTTGCAGCATGCCGTAGGCGAAGCCGCTCTCCTGGAATTTCGTGTATGCTTCGACGGCCTTTTTCTGGTCGGGCTCCAACTTCTCAGGGATCTTGTCCGGGATGGTCTGCGCGAAGTTTAGATGAATTGCTTCGAGGTCCTTCGGCTTCTGCTGTGCGAGCGCCGTGGTGACGAAAGCCCCCCAGTCACCACCCTGTGCGACATAGCGCTCATAGCCGAGGCGGCGCATCAGCTCAGCCCACGCCCGCGCCGTGCGTTCCGCATTCCAGCCGGGCTCCGTTGGCTTGTCGGAGAAGCCGAAGCCAGGCAGCGATGCGATGACGACATGGAACGCTTCCGCGGCGGTTCCGCCGTGCGCGGTGGGATCGGTCAGCGGTTCGATAACCTTCTGGAACAGGAGGATCGTACTCGGCCAGCCGTGGGTGAGGATTATCGGCAGCGCGTTCTCGTGCGGCGACCGCACATGCAGGAAGTGGATGCCGAGCCCGTCGATCTCCGTCTTGAACTGCGGCCAGGCATTAAGGCGGCTCTCGGTTTTGCGCCAATCGTAGCGATCGCGCCAATGGCGGATGAAGTTTTGCAGTTCCTTGAGAGATGGACCTTGGGCAAAGCCGGGCTCGGTCGCGGCTTCGGGCCAGCGCACGGCGCCAAGCCGTCGCTTCAGGTCGGCGAGCGCCTCATCCGGTGCGCGATAGCTGAAGGGCGTGAATGGATCGGTCTGCTGCGCCCGAGCGGGCAGCGCGCTAAGCGCGAGAGACGCCACCGCACCCTTGAACAGCGCACGGCGCGAGACAATGACCGCCGCCATGATCAGCGACGCTCCAGCATGCTTTCATACCCAGAGGGTCCGTCCCCCTCTACGGGACATTGCCAGGCTGCCTCGAGCCTGTAGGGCGAATTGGGAACCTCCGCCGTCAGATCATTGTTGTTGTTGATCATTACAGTCTCCTCTCTGTTCGATCCTCGCCCAGGCTGGACGGCGATTTTTCACGGAGTGACGATGCACGTTTGCCTCCACGATCAGATCGTTCATGCCGGAATCTGGCACGTCGCCGCGGAAGGCGAGCATCGCCTTCACGGTTTCCCATTCCTCGTCGACATTGACGCGGTCGTCCTCGATCGATCGGATCGGCGGCGACGACGAAGTCGCGGCAGCTCGCCGCCTTGCGCGCCACTCCCATTACTGCGTGTGACGCCTTCAAGAAGGTGGCGCTTGCCTGACTTCACCCGCATGTGGCCAGACACGATGATCATTGCGGCTCACCGAGGATCGCACCGAGCTTGTCGAGCGCCTCACTCCAACCCTGCTTGTGGCTGTCGGCTTCTTCCTGATCAAGCAGGCCTTCCTGCGTGAAGGTCAGACGCGTTCCCGTGCCGTCGGCGGAAAATTCGTAGGTGATGCGTGAGGTCACGCCATCGGGGGGATATTCAGGCGGCCCTTTCGTCCACCGCCATGTGTGCACCAGGAGCGCAGGCGGCTCGACCGTTTCATACGTACCTTCGGCGGCCATCTCGCCGGGCGGTCCGACCATGCGGAAGGCGAATGTTCCGCCTGCGCGCATGTCAGCTTCGAGTTCAGTCACCCGAAAATCTTTTGGGCCGAACCAGCGGGCCATGATGGATGGATCAGTGCACGCGGCAAAGACCTTGTCCGGCGATGCCCTGTAGCGGCGGACGATCTGCAGTTTGGCGCCCTTCATCTCGTGTCTCCATCGACGATCTCACCAAGCCGGTCGAAGCTGGCGTTCCAGAAGGCGAGATTGCGCTCCAGCCAGGCTTTGGCGTCAGCCATCGGCTCTGGCACGAGACTGCAGCAGACGTTCCGGCCCCGACGCTGACGCCGCACCAAACCCGCGTCACACAACACGTCGATATGCTTGATGACCGCCGTCAGCGACGTGGGAAATCGCTCGGCAAGCTCGCCGACAGCCACTTCGCGCTCATGGGTAAGGCGCTCGAGTATGGCGCGGCGTGTCGGATCCGCAAGGGACGCAAAGGCCTTATCGAGGTCGTTTTGATAGGCGTGGCTGTCGATCATTCTCTGGGAACTAACCAATCGGTTATTTGTTCCACTGACGACCGAACAGCCGCAAACGAAACGGAGGATGAAATGGCTAAGCAACAAGGTCCCGGAATTCCGGCGCCGTCCATGCTCAAGAAAATCGGCAATTTGAAAGGGCTTCGCCGGATGATTGGAAAGAGGCGCGAGAGGAGTTGCTGGTAGAGGAAAAGACGTTGATGAAGGCGAGGGATCATCTGGCCGCCAAGCGCCGGCGTTTGCCGTTACGGAGGTTTCACGAGACTACCGGTTTGTCGGCATGGATGGCGAAACGGATTTGCTCGGATTGTTTGAAGGACGGACGCAGCTGATCGTCTATCGCTTCTTCTATGCTCCGGACGTCGAGAACTGGCCAGACGGCGCCTGCACAGGATGTTCGATGTTCACCGACATAGTAGGCCACCCGGCTCATCTGGCCGCTCGCGACTCGACACTCGCCTTTGTGACGGCCGCGCCCCTAGAGATGGTCACGACCCTGCGCAAGCGCATGGGTTGGGAACATCTAACCTTCTGCTCCCTATCAGACGACCGCTTCTCCGAGGACTTCGACGTAAAAGAGATGTTCGGCCTCAATGTCTTCATCCGGCAAGGTGCCCGCGTGTTCCGTTCCTATTTTATGAACGGTCGCGGCGTGGAAGAAATCGGACCGGTCTGGTCCTTCCTCGACATCACGCTACTCGGAAGGCAGGAAATCTGGCAGGACGTGCCTGCCGGGCGACCGCAGGGAGAGCCATATAACTGGTGGCGGCTGCACGACGTTTATGGCGAGGTCGCAACTCGACGTTCCTGACGGACCTCGACGTTTGTGTGTGCTGCAGGAGAGGCCTTCGACATCTATAACATGAGGCCCTCCGCGCCGCGCGTCATGCTAGAGCGGCGGACTTTCATGTGAGTCCATAGCCTGCGGCAGTGAAGTAGTTTCTGCATTCTGTTGGAGAGAAGAGATTGCAGATATCGCCA
>NZ_JAMYOQ010000060.1:0-17181 GCF_040319905.1 Mesorhizobium sp. M0833
ACATGTTGTGTCGGAGAGTTGGACCCCAACATGGTGAGTCTGAGCCAGAAGTTACGGAGCAAGCAGCCGTTCTGCATCTATTGTGCCGGATCGGCTCGCGGCGTCGACATCGACCACGTACCGCCAAGGGGGCTGTTCGATGGAAAGTGGCGACCGAAGGGCGGGGAAGTGACTACCTGCAAGCAATGTCACTGAAGGCACACGCGAGATGGACGATGTCGCGGCGTTCGCAAGCCGCTTCCTGCCCAACCCGACGACGGCTGAACAGCATGACGACGTCAAGCGGTCGATCAAATCTGTGTACCGAAACTATCCCAGCCTAATCGCCGAACTGGGCAGACCGAAGGAGGACGGCCGCTACGTTGAAGGCGGAGGAGTGCTGGCGGCGAACGGGCCGATCATGTCCTCCGTAATGACTACCTTCGCCGCTCGCATGGTTTGCCCTTCACCGCTGGGTTACTGGGGAGATTGTCGGCCCGGCTGGTGGCGTGTTTGCGCGATGGCATTCAAACTATGAACGATTTCAAGGCCGGCTGCCCCAAGCATTTCTGGACATCCTCGGGGCGGATTACACCATGTCGCAGGGCCGGAAGAATGTGGGAGATCAGTTCAGCTTCAGGTTTGTCAAAGGCATGGAGCTTGGGGTGACCGGGTATTGGGCAACGTTTCGGCAATCGTTCGCGGTCATGGCGTCCGTCTCCCAAAACATGGCTGAACTTCGAGACGCGCCCCATTACACCGGGGTTCCTCAAAGGCTATTCCGTCAAGTTCTTGGGGTCTTGGCCCGGTCAGTACGGTCAGCCGTTCCTGACGCCCTATTCCTTCACCAAGTGACCCACCGAGGCGCCCGGTCTCGTATGGTATGCTCCAGCGGTACCAGCCGAACCGGAAACCATCTTAACTGAACTGAAGAGGGTTTCCGAACATGTCTTTCATCAGGGCCTATCTCCGCGCATCAAGACGCAGGACGGGCAAGGGAAGACCTTGAACGATTCGCAAAAGAGCGCGGTCTGGCGGTGGCCGCCTGGTATGAAGAGAACGAGAGTGGGGCAACCTTGAAGCGTCCTGAGCTGGATCGGCTCATGCGCGATTGTCATCCCCAAGACGTGCTCTTGGTGGAGCAAGTTGATCGTCTTTCCCAGTTGAACGAGGCCGATTGGGAGAAGCTGAGAGCCGACCTGAAGGCGAAGCAGGTGCGCGTCGTGGCGCTGGACCTGCCGACATCCTGGCAGGCTGTCAGTGATGGAGGCGACGAGTTCTCCCGGCGCATGGCCGAGGCGATCAATAGTATGATGCTGGACATGCTCGCAGCCATTGCCCGCAAGGACTACACCGACCGAAGAAGGAGGCAGGTCCAAGGGATCGAGAAGGCCAAGGCCGACGGGCGTATGCGGGGCCCGGCAGGAGGACGCGAAGCGGAACGCCGCTGCCTCGGCGATGCTGAAGACGGGCGCAAGCTGGAATCAGATTGTCGACGTAATGGGCTGCTCTCGGGCGACCGTGGCGAAGCTGGCAAAGCGGGACAGGGCAGCGTAGCGAGGAGCGCTCCCGCGACACCTTGCCTGCTTATCGCCGTTCATGCGACCGCGTATGCGGGGTGGCTATTTTGAAGACCAGAAATTTTGCAGATGGATCAGACTACCCCTATCGTGACCGAACTCGATGACGGAGAGGAAGAGCGCGACAGTCCCTTCAATGCCTATCGGTTCGCCGCATCGGAGAACACCAAGGCTATCGTCCAGGAAGCGATCGGGCTGCTCCTGAACTGCGAGGCCCATGTCGGGCTCAGGACGAACAAGCGCCGGAACCGGGATCAGGAAACATTCGACCTGACCGTTGACGCCGTTCTGTCGGACCTCATGCACCATCACGTCGCCGAGGATCCAGGCGCTCCAACCGCGTTCTCGGCACAAAGAGCCGCTATCGACCACGCGTGTACAGCAAGATGTTCCCACACATTCTCGACCTCATGGCGAAGCCAGAGATGGATTATATCGAACAGCAGATCGCTGCGCCGGTGGAAGGCGCTGCCAGGGCGACGGTCATCCGGTCCGGTCTCCGGCTTCTTGACCGGATCGCTGAGCATGGGGTCGGAATCGATGACCTCGACGAACATCCGCACGGCGAGACCATTGTTCTGAAGCGCGTCAAGCTGGTGTCTACAAGATACTCAGCCAGAACAGGGCTGGCACCCTCGATCTGCCGCCTTTTCTCGTTGCGGAAACGTGTATGCTGCAGCTTAGCGCGCTGTTTCCGCCCGGATGGAGCTAGGCTGTCAGTTTAGTGAAGTCGTGGCGCCGCGCGCGAACATGTGCCAGCAAATTCGTTTCGTTTACGACCCCTGATTGAAAGAGATTCAGCGTGGTCGAGACCAGAATCTGACCGTCTATCGAAGTGCTGTACCATTTAGCGTCGGCGGTTATCTGGTCGACAACCCGCTGGCAAATCGCCCGATCTTTAGGTCTAAGGAACTGACTTTTCAGCACTGGTAGCATCTCGACGCCTTTAAAGGGGAGTCACTTGTCTCCCACGCGACCACGCGTGGGCCTCCTGAGAATAGATACTAAGCGCATCTAGACAAAAAATTGCCATTCGTTTGAGCGGTACCGATGCGGGGCGTTGGGTCGATGACGTGGTTGCGATCCCGGCCGCGGTACGGAGGCGGGTCACGACGACCGCATCAGGGATACACGCACTTCCTTAGGGGGCGGCCCAGCAGCTTGGGTTAGGGGCCGCTTGGCCTGACCAGCGAGCGTTCGGGAATGCTCGACTGGCTTGTTAGCACATTAGACAAGTCTAATGTAATGCGAACGAAGTACGCGGCGGTAAGAAAGTGGCTGGCACGATTCACTTACCGCGCGCTTTTGCCTTGGGTTCTGGCGAGCTTTCGGACGGGTTTGCAGCCAATTTTGCAGATCGCCGATCTGTTACCCACAGGGACTTTTTCCTCGCCACCAAATCGTCACGATCGACCCTCAGCGGTCGCTGGGCTATGCATCGCAGCTGTGGCGTAGTCGGCTCTATTGGTTCGATAGTCTTCTTTTTGGACAGTCATCGTTTGCTCCGAGTTTCATAGCCCCTCTTTTTGCGTTGATCGCGTCCATGTTGCCCTTCAGCTCCCCGATACGAGCATGCGCTGAGGGCGGGACGAAGTCTATGTGCCTTGACGGCGGAATATAATCCTATTTTGTGGATGCCGCATCCTCGCCGACACGAAGCCGTTTCGGTCCTACGTCCTTCATCTACGACCGCATAAGATTGTCAACAATCTGTAAAAGTTTTGTTGACAGATAATTGATTTGAGCCTTGACTCACAAAAGTCCGCGTATCGGTCGAGTTCTGTCGCAACAATGCGCGGCCTCCAAAGGGGAAAGAACAATGATCAACAGACGTTCAATAATCACATTCGCCGCACTCGGCGCCGTCTCTGCGCTGGCAATCATGGCCGGCGGCACAATCACAGTGCAAGCCGCCAACAAGGAACTCAAGATCGGCTTTGTCGGCGTGACGAGTGGCGCGGCCGCTGCGTGGGGCACATCCAACGTCCGCTCGATGCAGACGCGCGCCGCCTGGATCAACGAAACCGGAGGTGTGAAGATTGGTGACGAGACCTATGACATCAAAATCGTCACCTTTGACGATCAGAAGGACCCGAAGCGGGCGATCGCCGGCATGGAGAAGATGGCCCAGGAGGGCATCCACTATGTCGTCGGTCCGAATGTCGACGACGGCGCGGCGGCGGTGCGTCCTGTGGCTGAATCCAAGGGCATCATCTATTTTCCCTACGCATTCCCGAAGGAACTCTACACCCCGCCGGCGTCCAACGCCGTGCTCGGCATGATCGCCAACTACCAGTCAGCTCCGGCGATCTACAAATATCTCATGGAAAACAGGGGCGTGAAAAAAGTTGCCTTTGTCGCCGCCAACGAATCCGATCCGCTGAGCCAGCGAGATGGCGGTGTTGCCGCGGCAAAGGCGCTCGGGCTTGAGGTTGTGGCTGCCACGGACGTCTACCAAAACGATACCCGCGACTTCACGCCGGTACTGACGCCGATCGTTTTGCAAAAACCGGACCTGCTGGTGCTTTCGGGTGTCGCGCCCGGCAATGCTCCGCTGCTGATCCGCGCCGCGCGCGAGCTCGGCTACGAAGGTCTGATCTCCACCGAAACGGCGCAGGATGCCAAGGTGCTGGAAGAGGGCGCGGGCGAGTTGGCCAACGGCTTCATCTCAGTCGGCGGCGCATCGACGCCCGAAATCGCGTCCGACATGATGAAGGAGTTCGTCGACCGCTATACGAAAATGTTCGGCGAATACAATGACGAGTCCAACACCAAGGTCTACGCGCTCGAATACATCATCGAGACGCTGAAGGCGAACCCGGCCGCAATCGACAATGTCGAGGAGTTCAAGAAGACGATCGACACTTTCTCGGCGCCCAATCCCTATCTGAAGGGCGATGCCAAGCTGACCTATGTCGGAATGACGTCGTTTGGCCAGAAGCGCCAGCTTTCGGTCCCGATGGTGGTCACGGAATACCGCGACGGCAAGTTCGAGACGCTCTTCGTCGCTCAAGTCGATTGACGCAATTGCACTGAAGCGGATTGCCGCAGAGGCTCGTGCATTCGCCTTGAGCCTCTGAATGGCCGGGAACCATCCTGATGGAACAAGTCATCGCCAACGGGCTTTATCTTGGTGCGCAATACGCCTTGATCGCGCTCGGTCTGACCCTGATCTTCGCTCTGATGAACGTGCTAAACTTTGCCCATGGGCAGATGTACGTTCTCGGTGGCTTCATCACCTACACCGTCTATGGCCAGCTCGGCATGCCTTTCGTCGTCGCGCTCGTCGCGTCCGGGATCACGCTGCTGGTCATTGGAGCGCTGGTCGAGAAATTCCTTTTCAGAACGGTGATTAGGCGAAGCGTGCGGGAGGAAAGTACGATGCTTCTCGCGGCGGCGGTCGCATTCTTCCTCGACGCCGTGATCCTCCTCCTGTTCGGCGAAAAGCAGCGCGGCGTGCCGAAGATCGTCAACGGCGTCTTCGTCTCCGACAGCCTCATAATGCCTTACGACCGGCTGCTGGTCGGCGCACTCGCCATACTGTTCATCGCCTTCTTCGTGCTTTTCATGCAGTACAGCAAGCCGGGACGCGCCATGCGGGCGCTGGCGCAGGACCGGGTCGCGGCACAGCTTATGGGCGTCGAGGTCGACCGCTATTCGATGATCGGCTTTGCGCTCGGCGCGATGCTTGCCGGCATAGTCGGCGGGCTGCTGGTCGCCATCACCGGCGTCAATTCGGGCATCGGCGGGCCGATCTCGATCAAGGCGTTCTTGATGGTGATGATCGGCGGCGCCGGCGTGGTCAGCGGAGCGATCGCCGGCGGCTTCATCCTCGGCATGATGGAATCGGTCGGCCTGACGGTGCTACGCCAATATGGCGACGTCACTTATCTCGTCATCTTCGCCGCGCTGATGGTGTTCCTGAGCATCCGCCCGAACGGGCTCATGGGCAAGCCGTGGGGGTGATCGACATGAAGCGTACACGCAACATCCTCGGCGTCGCTGTCTTCCTGCTGGTCGTACTCATCGGCGTGCCCTGGCTGATCGAGGCGACGGGTCGGCTCGACCTCTACTACACGCTGACTTCGGTCGCGCTGCTCAGCATCGCCAGCGCCGGGGTGTGGGTGACTTTCTACATCGGCCGCATCAATATCGGCCAGGGTGCCTTCGCGCTTATGGGCGGCTATGTTTCGGCCATCCTTGTCGTCCAGTATGGTGTGTCGTTCTGGCTGACACTGCCGCTGGCTGGGCTATTCTGCGCCGCTGCAAGCGTGCTGATCGGGCTGCCCATCCTCAGGCTTCGCGGCGTCTATTTCGCCATGGTCACGCTGGTTTTGACCGAAGTGGCGCGGCTGCTCGCACTGGCACTGCCGATCACCAACGGAGCCAAGGGCATGGTCAGCATTCCGCTCCCCGGCGGCATCTCGATATTCGGGCTGACCATCCTTCCGGATTTCGCGACGCTCGCCAATCCGCGTCCCGCCTTCTATCTGGTGTCGGTTGTGCTGATGGTGCTGTGCTTTGCAGCGCTCTACCGCCTAGTCCATTCGCGCATCGGCAAACTCTGCCAGTCGTTGCAGCAGAACGAGGAACTGGCCTCCTCGATCGGCGTCAATATCGCCTATCTGCGCGTCATCGCCTACGCCATCTCCTCGTTCCTCGGCGGTCTCGGCGGCGCGATGTTCGTCGCCATCTCGCAGTCGATCTATCCGTCCAGCTTCACCGTCACCGACTCGGTGAACTTCATGCTGAACTGCTTCCTCGGCGGGCTCAGCTACGTCTTCGGGCCGATGATCGGCACCTTCGTGCTCTATTTCGGCTGGGATTTCCTGTTCGAGACCGGCGAGTTCCAGTTGCTGATCTTCTCGTCGGTGCTGATCGCGCTGATGCTGTTCCTTCCCAACGGCCTGCTCAGCCTCCGGCTGTTCGGCAAGAAGCAGGGCTAGGACCATGACTGACCTTCTCCAGATCAAGGCAGTGACCAAACGCTTCGGCGGGCTGGTCGCGGTCAACAATGTTTCCTTCGCGGTCCGCGAACGCGAGATCCTTTCCGTCATCGGCCCCAACGGCGCCGGCAAATCGACGCTGTTCAAGCTGATTTCCTCTTTTCTCAATCCGACCTCGGGCGAAGTGCTGTTCCGGGGAGAGCGGATTTCAGGCCTGGCGCCGCATATCGTCGCCCGGAAGGGCGTCGTGCGCACGTTCCAGGAGACAACGATCTTCAAGGGCATGACGGTGCGCGACAATGTCATAATCGCGCATCACCTGCGTTCCAATGCCAGCCTTGCCGGCTTCTATCTCGGCACGAATACCGCACGGCGCGACGAAGATGAATTCGGCCGCTCGGCCGACGAGATCATCGACTTCCTCGGTCTCGGCGCGCAACGGCATGAGATCGCCAGCACGCTGCCGCACGGCCATCTGCGCGCGCTCGGGATTGCCATCGGGCTCGCCACGAACCCGACCGTCCTTCTGCTCGACGAGCCCTTCGCTGGCATGAACCATGACGAAACCGTGCGCGCGGTGGAGATGGTGCGCGGCGTGCGGAAGCGCGGCGTGACTGTCCTGCTGGTCGAGCACGATATGCCCGCCGTCATGAACATTTCCGACCGAATCGTCGTCCTGAACTTCGGTGTGAAAATCGCCGAGGGAACGCCGAAGGAAATCCAGGAGAACGAAAAGGTCATCGAGGCCTACCTCGGCGCCGAAGATGAGACGATCGGATTTTAGCCATGAGCGAACTGCTGAAAGTCTCCGACGTCGAACTCTACTACGACCATGTCTATGCACTGAAGGGTGTGTCGCTCAACGTCAACGAGGGCGAGACCGTCGCGCTAATCGGCGCGAACGGCGCGGGCAAATCTTCGATCCTGCGCGCCATCACCGGCCTGAAGAAGGTCCGCAGCGGCGAGATTCATTTCCAGGGCCACCGCATCGACGGAACGCGCCCTGACGAGCTGGTCAGGATGGGCATCGCCATGGTGCCGGAGGGTCGGCGCGTCTTTTCCTACATGACGGTGCGCGACAATCTGATGATGGGCGCCTTCACCCGCATCGACAAGGCCGAAATCGCAAGGACGCTGGACATGGTGCTCGGGCGCTTCCCGCGCCTGAAGGAACGCTATTCCCAGACGGCGGGTACGATGAGCGGCGGCGAACAGCAGATGCTGGTGATCGGGCGGGCGCTGATGGCCAAACCGAAGCTTCTGCTGCTCGATGAACCCTCGCTCGGCGTCGCGCCGAAGCTCGTTCAGGACATCGCCCGCTCCATCGTGGCGATCAATCGCGACGAAAAGGTCAGTGTTCTCTTGGTCGAGCAGAATTCGCGCATGGCGCTGCGCATCTCGCAGCGCGCCTACGCACTGACGACCGGAAAGATCGCGCTGGCCGGACATTCGGCTGAGCTGCTTGGCGACGACCGGGTCAAGAAACTCTATCTCGGCGGCGAAATATGAAAGCGCAAATGGACGTACTCGTCGTCAATCCCAACACCACCGCGTCCATGACCGAAAAGATCGGCGAGGCGGCGCGCCTTGCGGCTTCGGCCGGCACCAGGATCATCGCCGTCAATCCGAAGGACGGGCCGCCGAGCGTCGAAGGCTATTTCGACGAGGTCTTCGCCATCCCGGGAATGATCGGCGAGATCCAGAGACATCCGGCGGCGAGCGCCTGCGTCATCGCCTGCTTCGACGACACCGGCCTCGACGCAGTACGCTGCGTCGGCGAGATGCCGGTGGTCGGCATCGGCGAAGCGGCGTTTCACATGGCGAGCCTGATTGCCGGCAAGTTCAGCGTGGTGACGACGCTGTCGCGTTCGGTGCCGGCGATCGAGCACAATCTGGTGCGCTACGGCCTCGCCAGCCGCTGCGCCAGGGTGCGGGCAAGCGACGTTCCCGTTCTGGAGCTCGAAGTGCCCGGCTCCAACGCCCGCCATCGAATTTCGGAGGAGATCGAGCGCGCCATCCGCGACGACCGGGCCGAAGCGATTGTGCTGGGATGCGCCGGCATGGCCGACCTCGCCGCCGCGCTCAGCCGCGAACATAGCCTTCCCGTGCTCGACGGCGTCGCCTGCGCAGTAAAACTCTGCGAGAGCCTCGTCGGCCTTGGCCTGTCGACCTCAAAGCGCGGCGGCTACCAGGTTCCACTCGAAAAATCCTTCGCCGGAATCTTTGCGCCCTTTTCGCCCTCCGGCCGTGTATCCTGATGCGTGCAAAATTGTTGACATTCCCACACAGGATGTTCGATGTGCGGCCGGAAACGCGGTGTTCGTGCCGCTATGCGATCCGGCCGCCGGGACAATGAGACGATGGACCTGCTTGGGCCAAAGCCACGGGATGGCGACAAGCCGACGATGCGCTGGTTTCCGGTCTATGCCGGCCTGCGCGACGCCATCGTCAGCCACCGCCTCGCACCGGGCACAAAACTACCCGAGGACGAACTCGCCTCGATCTATTCGGTGAGCCGCGCGGTGATACGCGCGGCGCTGCAGGCGCTGTCGCATGACCGCTTGGCTCGGCTCGAGCCGAACCGCGGCGCGTTCGTCGCCCAGCCGACCAAGCAGGAAGCGCGCGAGGTCTTCGAGGCGCGGGCGCTGATCGAGCCCAAGGTCGCGGCGCTTGCCGCCGAAGTGGCAAAGCCGGCCGAGATCGCGCAACTGCGGCTTCATCTCGAAAAAGAGCACGAGGCCCTGCATGCCGGCCGCGACAGCGACGCCATCATGCTGTCGGCAAAATTCCATGTCGGCATAGCCGAAATCGCCGGCCATTCTATCCTGACCGGTTTCGTCAAAGACCTGCTGTCGCGGTCGTCGCTGATCATCGCGCTCTACTGGCGCCGCCGCGACACCACCTGCGAAAGCCACGCCCATCACGCCCTCGTCGATGCCATCGAAAAGCACGACGCACAAAACGCGTCCGACCTGATGCGAAGCCATCTCGTCGAACTTCTGTCCGGCCTTGATCTGTCGCTTGGCGAGAAGAAGCCCGAGAGCCTGTCGGACATCTTGCGCTGATCTGCGCTGTCAAACTCTTCGCCAAGCTTCGCATTGCAGATGTCGTCGCGATGCTGGACGAATATCGGATCACCCGCAACCGACACCGGCCAACGAAGCTCGCGCGTAAGTGGCCGCTCTCAAAGCTAGTAAAGCCGAAGTGCCATACTTGATCGCCCCCGATCGGGCGCTCACGGCGAAGCCAGGATGCACGTCACCCCGCAATCCTGACTTGGCGCCTACCCCTGAAACATCCCAATGCGACATTTCTACTTGCCAGCAACGCGACATTTCGAACTTGGTTGCAACATGATCCCAGGTTGATTGGCGATCCTGCCCCCGGTCCACCCGGTTCCGAAACGGCACTATGCGCCATCTTGGGACGTTCAATGCGGCGGGGAACTTCGCGATCCGACCCTTCTCGGACCTTCCCTGAATGCAAGATCACGGGCAGGTTCTGACCCTCATTCCCGACCTTGACAGCCAAGTGCAATATGCGCCAGTTGCGTCTTCGGTCGTTGCAAGCCGTTGACACGATATGATTCAGCATTGTTGGGCGGTAGCCCGAGGATTGAATCCGATATTCGCCTCGCTGGAATGTCTAATGCGACTCCGTGATGATCCTTCCGGCCCTGTCGAGCGACGCTGCCAAAGCCGGTGACGCCAATGCAGGTGATGAGGTCAGGCTAGATCAGTGCAGCAGATCCGCCCGGCGACTTTTCTTTTTGCGGCCCGAGCCCTGCGGGACATGGGCGACGGCTTCGTGGCCGTTCTGTTGCCGGTCTATCTCCTCGCATTAGGCTTCGCGACTCTGCAGGTCGGCATCATTGCAACCGCATCGCTGCTCGGTTCAGCGCTCTTGACCATCGCCGTCGGACTCCTTGGTGCCCGACACGATCACCGCCAACTCCTGCTTGCCGCCGCCAGTCTGATGGTCGCCACGGGTGTGGCCTTTGCTGTCGTCCACGACTACGCGCTGCTTTTGGTGATCGCCTTCGCAGGCACCATCAACCCGTCGGCCGGCAGCGTCAGCGTATTCGTGCCCTTAGAGCATGCCGTGCTAACACGCGAAGTCACCGACGCCGCGCGGACCAAGATGTTCGCGCGCTACAGCCTTGTGGGTGCGCTCGCAGCCGCGGTTGGCGCGCTCGCTTCGGCGACACCTGATCTTCTGGCTCCAGCCGGCCTCGATCAACTCACCGGCATCAAGGCGATGTTCGTGCTCTATGCGTTGCTGGGCCTGCTCGGCGGTCTCCTTTACGCGCAGATCCCGCAGCGCCGTCCAACGTCGGACTCCGGCAGCACGTCCGCGCTTGGCCCCTCGCGGAATTTCGTTTTCAAGCTAGCGGCCCTTTTTAGCCTTGATGCCTTTGCCGGCGGCTTCCTCGTCCAGTCGCTGCTTGCCCTGTGGCTTTTCGAAAAATTCGACCTGTCGCTTTCGGAAGCGGGCTTTTTCTTCTTCTGGTCCGGCGTCCTTTCGGCGTTCTCATTCCCCGTTGCCGCCTGGCTGTCGCGGCACATCGGACTCATCAACACGATGGTGTTCACACACATTCCGTCCAGCATCGCCCTGATGCTGGCGGCGCTTGCGCCGACGCTCCCTCTCGCGCTCGCCCTGCTGCTGATCCGTGCCGCGCTTTCGCAGATGGACGTCCCGACGCGCTCATCTTACGTCATGGCAGTCGTCACGGAGGCGGAGCGGGCAGCCGCCGCGAGCTTCACATCGGTACCGCGCAGTTTGGCTGCCGCAGCCAGTCCCGCCCTGGCGGGCGCTCTGTTCGCTGCCTCGTTCCGGGCATGGCCCCTCCTGATCTGCGGCACACTCAAAATCATTTATGATCTGCTGCTGCTGATGCAGTTCCAGAACGTCAAGCCGCCAGAGGAACGCTGATATTTGGGTTGCTTGACCGGGAGGGGTCAATGGCGAAGGCAAATGTTGGAAAGGTCGTCGATCATTTCGGCTCTGACTCCGGACTTGTTGAATGCCTAATGTGACCCGACATCCTCGACGCGATGCCTGCAGACCATCACCCGCAGCGCAGCAGACAACGAAAGTCTCCGCTGGGTTCGACCGATCAGGCCGGCCGTGCTTTGTAAAAGCGGCACCAACCATCGGGGCTGATTTCACCCGCGACAATCTCGCTTGCATTTCGGCTCCACGGGTGCATCCGCCGCAGCGGCGACCCTTGTTTGGAACATCCTGACAAAGCGTCATAGGCTTTGGGGTGGCGCCGCGCGCCGCAGGCTGACCTGTCATGCAGGAAGCAAGCCCACCTGCACCTGCAATCGCCCGCGCCGGTCATCGACACCTTAAGAAGTTTCCGGCGAGACAGCGCTTGGCCTGTTGTGCCGACCCGCAATTACCTCACCACGATCTTCTTTAATGATCTTTCCTCCCAATCGAACCCAAAGAAGCGCCGAGTGCTGATCAGATCGATTGAGGTACTCGATCAGATCACTCTTTTCCTGATCGGTCAGAGCAAGGCCGAGATAGCCGTCATAGTGCTCCTTCTGCGCAAGACGTCGATCGGTTCCACTCCTCCTGCCAGGGGCCGATCAAGTTTAAGGACCGACGTCTCCACCCGGCTCCAGGTCTATTTCTATAAAACCGTGCGTCACCGTCCTGCTTCCTTGATCCCTTGCCTTCCCTTACAATCCCTTCCGGATACAGAGGAGTTCCGCCATGAGCGAAGACGCCGTCAACATGTCGATCCGCAAGTTCCTGAAGGAAGTCGGCGTCACCTCTCAGCGCAAGATCGAGGAGACGGTGCGCGAAGGGCAAATCGGCGGCAAGAAGCTGAAGGTCCGCATGACGCTGACGGCGGAAGGCACCGGCCTCAACCACGTGGTGGACGGCGAGATCGAACTTCCATAAGCGGGGCGAAGCGACCTAGCGAAACGGCCGAGGCGGCCGAAAGCGGTCGAGACGGATCAGCGGTTGGAATGGCGTCTGGCCGGGTGGATGTAGTACCGTTCACCCCACGCTCTTGCGACTCTGACGGAACGCGAAAGACCGACCCTTTCCAGTCGTTGGTTCAACGAATCTATGGAGGCGCCCGACGAGGATATGCGGTTGTCGAGGAACCGGGCCGACGTATCGTCGCGGAGGAACTTGATCGGAACGGCGATGTGCTACCCTGGGTTGACGCGGCGGCGTTCGCCCGCCGCGCCGTTACGTGAAGCGGCCGGCGACCGTCTCCAACGCCGGTTGCCCGTTTGAAACTCGAGCGCCGCCGCAGCATCGATTTGATCTGTCGCCGGCGCGCAGCCTCTCCAGCGCCTCCCATTCGCCATGAACCATTTCCAAGGCTGGCAGGCTAATTTCGATGGGGCGCACCTCGTCCACTCTGGCGCCCGATCCCATATCGCTTTGCCCACAACGAATGGTCCTGTCATCGCGGCCAGCGTAGTCGGCCGCTGATTTGATATCCCGCAGTTCATCGGGCCGCATCAGGACGGATCGAGGAGGCGCCCTGTTTCTGGCGCTGTTTTGACAGGGAGCGCCTTGGTCATTCGGCCCATCTCGCTTTTTGTCACGGCTGCAAAGACGGCCGGGCCATTTTGGCAGCGCTCATCACTGATAGAGGAACGGCGGCACCCCGTTTCGCCCGATATCAGGGAACGATACCGCCCCCCATGCATTAGAAACTGATGGACACTATGGAACCCCACGGCCACGGGATAGCGGCCGATATTTTGACATCGGAAGTTGCCATTGCCAGGCAGCGCATCCATCGGACCGAGGTCGCGCTTCAACGCACTGAAGAAATGCTGGCCGAGAATCTCGCGCGGCGCAGCAGGATTCGAACTGCGGTCGAGGCCGCAGACCGCTTGGTGAAGATCGATCCTCCCAGCTTTGAAGGGCGTCGCCCAGGTTGAATTGGGCCGGCGCTTCATTCGTCGCGCCCCACCGGCCACCGGCGCCACCACTCAAACACGGCGGCAACCATGTCCACAGACGGCGAGCGCGGTTCATCGTGGGCGGACCGATGCTCGGCCAGGAACCGATCGTCGTCCGGCCGATGGCTTCAGCGACGTGGGCCAGCGGTTGGTCGATCCAGGCCGCGGCGGAGCGATCGGTCGACGTCATGCCGACGGCTCGGCGTCGGGAATGCTCGGGGCGGCGGTGGGTAGTGGTACACTCGCCGGAAAGGTCGGCAATTGGCGCGTTGTGCCGGTTCGGAACCGGGTGGACTTGGGGAGAACCGTCAATCAACCTTCGGTCTGTTACACTTCTCCGAAGCTGACGTTCGCGGTGCGGCCCGGAATGCCACCGAACCTGCCGACATCATAGCCACGCCTCGAGTAGAGGCTTCGTCTCGAGCACCTCGGCACGGTTCTGTTCGCGCGATAGAAGCTGCGGTTGGCGATTGAGCAGCATGGAATCGCCGAATTCATGCGCGCGGTATCGATACGCGGTGAAGGCTGCGGAGGCCTTAGCGAGCAGAGCATCGTCGGCAAAGGCGCGCAGGAGCTCGAAATGGCTTTCGCCGGGCTGGTGGACGCCTGTGAGAATCGCATCGACCACGCGAAGCCGCGTGCCCCGCGCGATGCACCCTGTCGCAATGCCATTTCCGGCACGCACATTGCCGCCGGGATTGGCGGCTGCCTCAAGTGCGCGCACTACGCTCGTGCCGATCGCAATGATGCGGCTGCCGCGCAGCTTCGCCCGCGCGACCTGCGCCGCGGTGCGCCCAGGGATGCGGTATGGCTCGTCGAAGGGAAGGCGCGAGTCGAGCGCGGGATCGCCGGTGGAAGACACGCCCGCAGCATGCGTGAGTGTTGCAAAGCCAACGTCGTGCCGACGCCAGGCTTGGAGCGTGCGCCAGTCGAGCGCGAAGCCTGCCGACGGCGCCTCGAACGCGACCGGCCCGGCGGCAATCTTCGTCCAAACATCCCACAGTGCCAACGGCTCGGGAACATGCGCGTATTGGACCGGCCGGCCGTGCTGCGCCAGTCCTGCAAGCACTGCTGCGCGGTTGCCTGGGAAGTGCAACTCGAGAAGGCGTGGATGGTCGAGAAGGCGCTCGACGACGGCGTCAAGCGAGCCGAGCCGGAGGCGATCGCCTGGTGACAGCGGAGGTGGAGGCAGCCGGTCTTCCGTGCGCGTGCGGTGATCGCCCGAGCCGAAGGCAATCGCCACGAAACGGGTTGGATCGGGAAGTGACAGCCAACCCGCCAGGCGGATCTCGATCGCCTCACCGCTTGGGACATGCGTGCCGTGCAAGCTGGCAGGCAAGGTCGCGGCGTCATTGGCGACGACCTGATCGCTGGGACCGAACAGCGTCGCGATTCCAGCGCGCGGCAGGTCGCGCATGGTGCCGTCCGCCTCGACGACCAACAGCCTGGCTTTGCGCCGATCGGGACGGTCGGCGGCAATCATGCGCATGCCCCGGCGTGAAGCGTAGCGCGGACCTGTAACGCGTCGATCATCTTTTCGATGATCTCGGCAGCAGCCAGCTCGGGGCGTTTCAATGTAGACGGATCGGCGTCAGGAAGCGCTAGCGCGTGCAGCGGGGTGTCCATGTCACCAGGGTCGGGTGCGAGGAGCCGTATGCCGTCAGCTTTCGCCTCCTCCTCCCAAATCGCCGTCAGATGGGCAAGAGCGGCCTTGCTCGCCCCATACGCGCCCCAGCCGGGATAGGCGTTCACCGCCGCGTCGCTGGAGATGTTGATCACCATCGCGCCACGGCCCTCGCGTGCGGACGCGGCAAGCGCACCGAACAGGGCCTTCGTCAGCCGGAACGCGCCGACCAGGTTGACCGCGAGCGCCACTTCCAGCTCCTCGCACTCAGTATCTGCGAGGAGCGCCAGCGGGACAGGGCCGAGGCTCGAGGCATTGTTGATCAGGACGTCGAGCCCGCCGAGGCTGGCAGTGACCTGTAGCGCGATCGAGTAGGTGTCCTCCTTCTTACCGACGTCGCCGACAATGCCGTGCGCGCCCGTCTCGTCAGCGATGCGTTCGACATTCGCGGCGGTGCGAGCGACGAAGGCCACGCACGCACCCTGCGCGGTCAGCTGCCGCACAAGCGCCATTCCGAGCCCGGAGGTGCCGCCCGTGACCGCCACGCGAAGTCCTTGAAGATCAATATTCGACTGCATTACCGGTGCTCCTTCAAGCTTTATGGCCCTTGCTACAAGTTCAAGTTAACTTGAAGTCAAGCGGGAATCGTGCTTTCGTTCATGCATGGATTCCATGCTGACCATTACCGACGTGTCGCGGCGCAGCGGCGTCGCCTCATCGGCCCTGCGCTTCTACGAGGAGCGCGGCCTAATCGCGTCCGAGCGGGCCGGCTCGGGACACAGACGATATCCGCGATCCGTGCTGCGCCGGATCGCCTTCATCGTCTTCGCGCAGCGAATTGGGCTGACGCTTGAGGAGATCGGCGCCGAGCTGGCCAAGTTGCCAGCCGATCGCGTGCCGTCGCGTCGGGATTGGTCGCGGTTATCGGGCCAGTGGACCAAGCGCATCGACCAGCGCATCGCCGAGTTGCAGCGCCTGAGGTCGGGGCTTACCGAGTGCATCGGTTGCGGCTGTCTGTCGATGGCCCGATGTAGCCTTGCGAACCCTGCCGATATGGCAGGACGCAAGGGGCCGGGGCCGAGGTATTGGCTGGGGTGAGTTGGCAGGCAAGTGCGAGACGCTGCTGCCCTGTAACGTTCAGCGGGATATTGCTCGTCGCTGACTTTCTCCATCCACTCGACGGCCTTGCCATCAAGTGCTTGCGTCGTCCTGCCAGACGGTCGTTCCTTCTAAAAACGCGGCTGCATTTCAGCGGGCCAAGCGAAATAAGGAAATACGTCGAACTGCTCCGGGTGCGGCAGTCATCAACCTCTTCAGTCCCGCCCGAAACGTTTGAGTATTGGAGCCGTTGCGCGTTGGCACAGGCTGATCGGATTGATCGGCGGTTGGGGAACCTTTCCAATCGTTGGTTGATCGCCCGAACGGTACTGCATTCGGTACCGCATGACCCAAGGCTTTACGTTAAGTTTCCGAATTTCTCACCTTTTTCGGCGCAGTTCGTCCCATCCATCATCGTCCCGACTCGCAATTTCGAGTTCGTGGTTGCTCGATCTCGATTTGCTGTCAGGCCGCTTGCCGACGATAGCAAAAGAACGCCTCTTCGATAGTGGGTCTTGCGATGTAGCGGTCTCCCGCTACCAAGAATTTCTCAAGTAAACTTGACAATCGGCTAGCCCTTAAAGCTGGCCGATTGTGTTTCGCGCCATGTTGCAAGCAGCCACCGGTGATTTGCAAGGATTTCCTGCGACACTCGGCAAATCCACGCGACACGCGCGCGACATGGATTGACCTCTTCAGGAACCGGCTTCGAACCTGGCCCTGGCAGCTTGGTTCCTTTCGTTATGCTTGCCACCGAGGCCGCGCGAGCGAACTTGCTGACACGTGGCTACTGGTGCCCAACTGCCGAAATCAGTCTTGGGGAAAGACCACTACCAGGAGCGATTTGGTACGCATTTCTAGACCAGAACCGTGGAAAGCAAGTCTGCATTTAGACATGTCGGTACGAATCTGTACCTAGGTCGTGAACTCATTAAATGCGGAATGACCGAGATTGTTGGTATGTGGTCATTCCGATGCCGCGCGAAGATCGGCGACAGCCTGTTTTGTTT
>NZ_JAMYOQ010000061.1:0-13387 GCF_040319905.1 Mesorhizobium sp. M0833
GGGGGCGGAGCTCACAAAGACGAGCGAAATCCCTGCGATCCCGCCCCATCCAAACATCCCCGGTTACTGCGCAACAGGCCCACAAGGGGAGAAGGAGACGCCGTATGAGCCAACTCGGCGCAACCATCACCAAAGAAGGCATCCGCTTCGCCGCATGGTCCTCGTCGGCTCGGCGCATCTGGGTCTCGATCTTCGACCAGCGCGGCAACCGCGAAATCGACCGACTGCAACTCCAGTCGGAAGGCGAGGGCGTGCACGCGCTTTTTGTTGCCGGTCTCGGCGCCGGCACCCGATACGGGTTCCGCGCCGATGGCGACTACGCGCCGGAGCAGGGCCTTTGGTTCGATCCCGACAAGCTGCTGGCCGATCCCTACGCCGTCGAGATCGACAGGCCTTATGCCTATGACGGCCGGCTGGCCGCGCGCCGGGGCGAGGGGGCCGATACCGCGCCGCTGATGCCGAAGGCGATTGCCGGCGCCTTGCCGGAACCCTGGCCCGCCTTGCCGCCGCTGTTTCGGCCCGGCGGCCTAATCTACGAAGTGCCGGTACGCGCCTTCACAAAGCTGCATAAGGACATCCCCGAGAAGCAGCGCGGCACCATTGCAGCGCTCGCTCACCCCCTCGTTGTCGAGCATCTGCGAAAACTCGGCGTCGCAGCCATTGAGTTAATGCCGGTGACAGCATCGATCGACGAACGGCATTTGCCGCCACTCGGGCTGCGCAATGCCTGGGGTTATAATCCCGTGACCTTCATGGCGCTCGATCCGCTACTGGCGCCCGGCGGTCTGGCCGAGTTGCGCGGAACGGTCGCCGCGCTGCGCGAGGCCGGCATCGGCACCATTCTCGACCTGGTGTTCAATCACACCGGCGAAAGCGACCGGCTAGGGCCGACATTGTCGCTGCGCGGCCTCGACAGCCGCGCCTACTACCGGCACGAGGCCGACGGCGCTCTGGTCAATGACACCGGAACCGGCAATACGGTGGCCTGCGACCATCCGGTCGTCCGGGACATGGTCCTCGACACGCTTCGCCACTTTGTCCAGCGCGCTGGTGTCGACGGATTCCGCTTCGACCTGGCGCCGATCCTCGGCCGCGGCGACGGCGTTTTCGACGCCGATGCGCCGCTGCTGAACGCCATTCGCAACGACCCTGTTCTTGGCGACCGGGTGCTGATCGCCGAGCCTTGGGATGTCGGACCGGATGGCTATCAGCTCGGCAATTTTCCGCCGCCCTTCCTAGAATGGAACGACAGATACCGTGACGATATCCGCCGCTTCTGGCGCGGCGACGGCGGCATGATCGGTGCGCTGGCGACGCGACTTGCCGGTTCGTCCGACGTCTTTTCCAAAGCAGGCCAGACAACGAGCCGAAGCCTCAATTTCATCGCTGCGCATGACGGCATGACGCTGGCCGATATCGTTGCCTACGAGCACAAGCACAACGAGGCCAACGGCGAACAGAACCGCGATGGTCACGATGACAACCTGTCCTGGAACAATGGCGTCGAGGGTCAGACCGACGACCAGTCAATCGTTGCAGCCCGTTTCGATGACCAGTGCGCGCTGCTGGCGACGCTCTTTGCCTCGCGCGGCACGATCATGCTGACGGCCGGAGACGAGTTCGGCCGCACGCAGCGCGGCAACAACAACGCTTACGCGCAGGACAATGACATTACCTGGCTCGACTGGTCCGGGCGCGACCGGGCGCTGGAGCGGTACACGGCTCTGCTCGCCAAGATGCGTCGTGCCGCGCCGGCGCTTTCGGACACCAGGTTCCTGACCGGAGAGCTGCCAGCCGGCTCGCAAATACCTGACGTCGCCTGGCTGACGGAAACCGGCGTGCCGCTCGATGAAGCAGCCTGGCACGATGCCAGGCGGCACCGGCTGGTCATGGTTCTCGGTAGGGGTGAGAACAGTCGCCTTGCGGTGGTCATCAATGGCGACCGCCGAGCCTGCGTGTTCACGCTGCCGGAACGGGCGGGTTTTCATTGGCGCCCAGCCATCGAAACGGATACTGGCGACATCTCACGGCCGGTGCCTGGGCGAACGGTCATGTTCATCATCGAAAGCAGGACAGCGCGGGCGGGCGCAGGGGGAAGCCATGATGGCTGACAATGCCGAATGGTGGCGCGGCTGCGTCATCTACCAGATCTACCCGCGCTCCTTCCAGGACACGACAGGCGACGGCAGCGGCGATCTCAGCGGCATCACCTCGAGGCTGGCCCATGTCGCATCGCTCGGTGTCGACGCAGTCTGGCTGTCGCCTTTCTTCAAGTCACCAATGGCCGATATGGGTTACGACGTTTCGGATTACTGCGCCGTCGATCCGATGTTCGGCACATCAGAGGATTTCGACGCGCTGGTTGCCGAGGCACACCGGCTCGGCCTGAAGGTGATCATCGACCAGGTCCTGTCGCACTCATCGGATCGGCACGAATGGTTCGTCGAAAGCCGCATGAGCCGCGACAACCCCAAGGCCGACTGGTACGTCTGGGCGGATGCGAAGCCCGACGGCACCGCCCCCAACAACTGGCTGTCGATCTTCGGCGGCCCGGCCTGGGAATGGGACGCGACCCGCAGGCAATATTACCTGCACAATTTCCTCGCCTCGCAGCCGGACCTGAATTTCCACAATCCGCAGGTGCAGGACGCCTTACTGGAAACGGTACGGTTCTGGCTCGAACGCGGCGTCGACGGTTTCCGGCTGGATACGGTCAACTATTACGTCCACGACCGCTGGCTGCGCAGCAACCCGCCTTTGGCGGAAAGCGTCGCCGGCACCAATACGGCAACCAGCCCCTATCTCTATCAGGAGCATCTGTTCGACAAGAGCCAGCCGGAAAACCTTGCGTTTCTCAAGCGCTTCCGGGCCTTGCTTGACGAATATGAAGGCCGCGTCGCTGTCGGCGAGATTGGCGACGAAACTCGTTCCTTGCAGACACTCGCCGCCTATACCGGCGGTGGCGACAAGCTCCAAATGTCCTACACGTTCGATCTGCTCGGCCCGCAATTCTCGGCGTCGCATGTGCGTGGCTGTGTCGAAGCCTTCGAGAGTAAGGTGTTCGACGGCTGGGTTTGCTGGGCGTTCTCCAACCACGATGTCGTGCGCCATGTCAGTCGATGGACAAGGCCGGGCGGAGATCCGGACAGGGTGGCGAAATTCTCGATCGTGCTGCTTTCCTGCTTGCGCGGATCGATCTGCCTTTACCAGGGCGAAGAACTCGGGCTGGAGGAGGCCGAACTGGCGTTCGAGGATTTGCGCGATCCCTTCGGCATCCGCTTCTGGCCGGCAATCAAGGGGCGGGATGGGTGCCGAACGCCGATGGTCTGGGAGGCTGGCGCCGACAATGCTGGCTTTTCGACCGGCAAGCCGTGGCTTCCGGTCCCGGCAAGCCATCGCGCCCGGGCGGTCGACGTCCAGAATGGCGAGCAAACCTCCGTCCTGGCGAGCTACCGGGCGATGCTGGCCTTGCGCAAGCAGCATCCGGCGCTGGTTCGAGGCTCGATCCGGTTCCTCGATGCCGAAGGCGACGTCCTTGCTTTCATTCGCGAAGGCGGTGACGAAAAGCTGCTGTGTGTCTTCAATTTCGCCGACGAGCCGGCCGGCTGGCAATTGCCACCGGATCTGGAAGCGATTGAGCCGAGAGATCTTGGCGGTGCTGCCGGCGTCTTGCAGGAAAGAACTCTGTCGCTGCTGCCGCTGGGCTGCTTCTTCGGCCAGATCGGCTGAGCTCTATTTCATCATCTCATTGAACAAGCACGGAGCGCCCGCAAGTCGCGCCGACAACCCGCACATCGGCCTCGCCGACATGCACGCCGACCGCCGCAAGCACGTTGTAGACCAGTGCGTCGACCGGCGCCGTCACGCCGTTCAGAACCGTTACCACCGCCGGCTTAACCGTTCCGAGCAGGGCCGTCACGTCCAGCCCGAGGCCCAGTGCATTGACGGAGAGCGAGAGGCCACTGACCAGCGATGTCGTGAGCGATTGCGTCAGGTTTTTTGTGGCGGCAGTTTTTATCGTCTTGTTGGCGATATCGGTGCTGTCGAAGGTCAATGTGGTCGGATCGTTGTTGGTGATAGCAAGTGATGAAGAACCCTTCACATCAAGCAGATTGAGGGTTAGCAGCAGAAGCTTCACGCTTACCTGGGCAATCGTGGTGTCGGAGAACGATTGCGGATTGCTGAAATCGGCGAAGGCCGATGGATTGTTGTCTGCGTCGCTGGCGGCAAGGTGCAGCGAGGCCACGCCAGGCTGCGCGGCGATCGAGACCTTGATGCTATCCGGCCGGCCCGTCGGGCAGCTGATGTCAGTCAGCTTGGCTTCCGCATAGGCGACTTCGACATGCAGAGGCAGATTGACGGACAGCAGACTGATGCCGCCGCCGAGATTGGAATTGCCGATGCCGACTGTGGTGACCAGCTTGATTCGTGTCTGCGCGGTGCGCACCACGGTGCCTTTTTCACCTACAGCCAGCCAGGGTGAATATTGCAACGGTTCACCGATGGCGATGGCGAGCGTAGTGGAGGTAAGTCCCGGAATAGTGGCGCCGAGATCGACCTGGACCTGGTTTGAGCCATTGGCCAGCGAGGCGGCGGCACCCAGCATGCCCATCGCGCTTGCGTCGACGGAAAAGCCGGGAGACTTTTGTCCGAGGCCGAGCTTACCGATCGGGCCAAGATCGATAAGATGACTGAGGGGTATCTTGACCGTGTTCGTGGCCCTTGACGCGATCGTCTGCAGCACAAGTTTGCTGGCGCTGCCCGACCCGGACGCATTGGCCATGGCGGTCGCGATCTGGCCTACCGTCGCTTTTGACGCCAGCACGTCGGAATAGCTGACACCTGTCAGTTGCAACTGTACGGCAAGGGCATCGACGAACGAAAGCACGTTGACGTCGGCCGAGATCAGCGCGTTGTAGTCCATGACGCTGAGCGAGATGTTGCCGCCCAGCAACTTGCTTAGAAGCGCGTTAAGGATGCCGCCATTGACGCTGAGGAGCCTTGACCCGACCGAGAACATCGCTTGCGGGGTCACGCTGGCAATGGCTTCGGTGCCGATAATCGGAGTAGGGATGAGCGAACTGGCGAAATACCGGGCGGGGATTTTGTGCAGAGTGACGCGAACGGCGTTGTACGGCGTTTTACCGGCTTCGAAGCGCTTGTCGACACCAACGGAGGAAGCCGCTGAGTATCGACCGCCGGTGACGGACACGACGGTTTTCCCAGCCGTGGGGACGATTGTCTGACCTGGCTTTTGAACAATGATGCCAGGCATTCGGTTGTCACTGAGCGTGGTTACTGCCGCGGCTTCCATATTGTTGATGTTCGACGCCGCGGTGATCGCCGCCAGATCCGTCATCGCCTGGGCTTCCCTGCGCTCCGTGTAGATCGAACCTTCGTCGACGGCGAAGGCCGCAAGCCCCAGGGCGAATGGCGCTATCAGCGCCGTCATGACGGCAAAGTTCGCCTTCTCGTCGCCAACCAGCGAGCGAGCGATCCGCCTGATGCCCCTCAGCAAGAACTGCGACATTCAAATGCCTCCAATCCTTATGGTCGACCTGCGTGAGATCGTGGTTTGCGGCATCGCAAGGCTCGGTAACAGGTTCCAGATCGGCAGGTTGCTCGCATCGTACTGGATCGACACGACGAACTGATTTCCATCGGCCGTGCTGTCCGTCGCCTGATATGTCAGCTTGCCGAAATCGACGAACGGGTATCCACTGGCATTGTTTTTGACGAAACTCGCCACCAGCGCCTGGCGCTCGGTTTGGTTCAATCCGGCAATCGCAGTGCGGGCGGCATCGGCGGCGATCTGCTGTAAGGAGTTGCTTGCACCAAAATAGATACCATATGCAACCATTCCGAGCAGGAGCAGGATGAAGACCGGTGAAAGCAGGGCAAATTCGATCGCGGAAGTTCCGGACTCATCTCCAATTTTGCGTAGATTTGTCCTTCTTCGACACGTGTTTTTTGCCGCTAATGAGACAGCTTTACTGTCTGTCTTATCCATTGCCCTTGTCCACGGAACTTAAGAGGGATGTGCCGAACCCGTCCAAATATGTAACCCGTGGTTGACTAAGAACCAATTAAGACATTCCCGCAAACTGAAATGATCCGCCAGATTATCTCCCACGCACGGGCGTTTTCTGGGCGATGAAACGCAGCCAAGCCCATGGTTCGATCATTGATTGGCCGTTCGCAAGGCGACTATCCCGGCGCCTTACTTTGGGTGACCCCGAGAGACTGTTGAAATAAAAAATCTCCACGTTACTGTTTGGCCACCAGCTGCCGGAAAGGGAACCGGCTGCGCGCTCGAAAGGAACCAGCCAATCGGTTTCGGGGCGTCAACGCTTAGAGACGTGGCTGAAGGGCGACGTCATTAGGGAGAACTCCATGTTGAAACATGTGCTGAAGGCGACGGTACTCGCCACGACCATGGCCTTGGCCGCCGGTACGTTCTATACGCCGGCTTTCGCCGAGACCGTCTACAACCGCGGAGCCGCCGCCGAAGCGGAGACGCTCGATCCACACAAGACCTCGACGGTCTACGAAGCCGATATCATACGCGACCTGTTCCAGGGCCTCGTCATGCATGACCAGAAGACGAACCTCATTCCGGGTGCCGCCGAAAGCTGGACGGTCTCCGACGACGGCACTGTCTACACCTTCAAGCTGCGCAAGGACGGCCTCTGGTCGGATGGCAGCCCGGTGACGGCGGACGACTTCGTTTATTCGTTCCGTCGGCTGGAAGATCCGGCCACCGCTGCCGAATACGCTTCCATGCTCTATCCCGTGAAGGGTGCCGAGGAAGTCAACACCAAGAAGGGCAAGCCGGAGGATATGGGCGTCAAGGCGATTGACGCAAATACTCTCGAAGTCACGCTCAAGGCGCCAACGCCTTACTTCCTGGAGATGCTGACCCATCAGGCGACCTATCCGGTTAACAAGGCGTCCATCGAAAAGCTTGGCGCCGACTGGATCAAGGCAGGCAAGCTGGTCTCCAACGGGGCCTTTACAGCGGCGGAGTGGATTCCCAACGACCATCTGAAGCTGGTCAAGAATCCGAAATTCTGGGACGCCGCGAGCGTCAAGTTCGACGTGGTCAACTACATCCCGACCGAGGATCGCTCGTCTGCGATGAAGCGCTTCGAGGCCGGCGAACTCGACAGTTACGGTGACCTGCCGACCGAACAGCTCGCCGATCTCAAGGCCAAATTCGGCGACCAGGTCCGCGTCGGGCCATATCTCGGCATCTACTATTATGCGATCAAGACCGACAAGGCGCCGTGGGACAATGTCGAACTGCGCAACGCCATCTCTATGGCGATCGATCGCGACTTCCTGGCCGAGAAAGTCTGGCAGAATTCGATGCTGCCCGGCTATTCGATGGTACCTCCGGGCATCGAGGGCTACACGCCGGCACTGGCAAAATACGCCGACATGCCGCAGATCGACCGCGAAGATGAAGCCAAGAAAATCCTGGAGAAGCTCGGCTATACGCCCGAGCATCCGCTGAAGATGCAGATCCGCTACAACACTTCGGAGAACCACAAGAACACCGCTGTCGCCATCCAGGAACAGCTGAAGCCGCTCGGCGTCGAGGTCACGCTGCTCAACACCGACACCAAGACCCACTACTCCTTCCTCGAGCAAAAGGGTGACTATGACGTGGCGCGTGCCGCCTGGATCGCCGACTACAAGGATCCGGAAACCTTTCTCGGCATCTCTCGCAAGGCCAGTGGCAACAACTATTCGGTTTACAACAGTCCGAAATTCGAGGCAGCCATGGACGAGGCGGCCGCCGCGGGCGGCAAGCCCGAAGAGCGTATGAAGAAACTCGCCGAAGCCGAGCGCATCCTCGTCGACGACGTCGGCGAGATCCCGCTTCTCTACTACAGCTACCACGATATCGTTTCCTCGAAGCTGCATGGCTTCGACGACAATGTGATGGACATCCATCCGTCCCGCTTCATCAGCAAGGACTGATCCCTTAGCTGGGCCGCCGCGCAACTCAATGCGCGGCGGCGCTGGTTTGCCATCGCATCGGCCCGGGAACCGGAATCGATTTTCGGCAATGTCGGTGCGAAGATTGAAGGCTAGAGCGCAATCGTCCAGCTGGACGCGCGCTCTGGATCAAGCGGGGCACCGATGCTGCGTTACGTATTCCGGCGGCTTCTGACCGCCATTCCGACGCTGTTCGTCATCGTGACCATAGCGTTCTTCCTGATACGTGTCGCGCCGGGCGGCCCGTTCAACCAGGAGCGGGGTCTGAGCCCCGAGATCAGGGCCAATCTCGAAGCCCAGTTCGGCCTCAATGATCCGCTCTGGTTGCAGTACGTCCACTATCTGGGCAATCTTCTGCGCGGCAATTTCGGTCCCAGCTACAATATGCCGGATTTCACCGTCGGCGAGTTGTTCAGGGAGGGCCTGCCGATCTCGATCCAACTCGGCGCTTCGGCACTCGTTCTGGCGCTGCTCCTCGGCAGCGTGCTCGGCACTGTTGCGGCGCTCAACCAGAATAAGCTTGCCGACTATTCGGTGATCGCGCTGGCGACCGCCGGCAGCACCATACCGACCTTTGTCATCGCCCCGGTAATTCAGCTTGTATTCGGATTGACGTGGAAGCTGCTGCCGATCGGTGGCTGGGGCGATGGAGCCCTCATCAACAAGGTCGGCCCGGTGCTGACGCTCGCTCTGCCGCAGATCGCCATCGTTGCCCGCCTGATGCGCGGCTCGATGATCGAATCGCTGCACTCGCATCACATCCGTACCGCGCGCGCTCTCGGCCTGTCCGACTGGTCAGTCGTCGTCAAGCATGCGCTGCGCGGCGCCATCCTGCCGATCGTCTCCTTTACCGGTCCGGCAGCTGCAGCCCTTCTCACCGGCTCGATCATCGTCGAGACCATCTTCTCTATACCGGGCATCGGCCGCCATTTTGTCGTTGCCGCGCTCAACCGCGACTACACTCTGGTTATGGGGACGGTGGTGGTCATCGCGCTCTTCACCATTGTCTTCAACCTGATCGTCGACGTCCTCTATGGTGTCGTCGATCCGAGGGTGCGCTATGACTGATATCGCAGTTGCCGCACCGGTCGTCGGCCGATCCCTGTGGGGTGACGCCTGGGCGCGCCTCAAGGCCAATCGCGCGGCCATGTTCAGTCTGTATTATCTTGCCTTCATCACCGTCATCAGTGTGTTTGGGCCCTATTTCGTGCCGCACCAGTATACCACCATCTATGCCGACTATGTGCGCACGCCGCCGAGCTTCTCCGCCTATCCGCAGGCCGACATGATCGAAGGCGCTCTCGATGAGGCGATCAGGCGTATGCGCGTCGACATTAAGGATTGGCGGCAGGAGGGGAGCCGTGTGTTCGTTACCGTCAGATCGTCCAAGCCGATCGACGACCGCAACATTCGCTACCTTGATCGTTCCGATACCTTCGATGACACAAAGATCGAGAGCAAATCGCCGGATGGTCTCGAAATGGTGATGAGTGCCTCGATCAAGCAGCAATATTTCCTGTTCGGCACCGACAACACCGGCCGCGATCTGCTGTCGCGAACGCTGATGGCCGGGCGCATATCGCTGGCCATCGGATTGCTTGCCGGCATTGTGGCCGTGGTCATCGGCGTGCTCTACGGCGCCACCGCAGGCCTTGCCGGCGGCAGGGTCGACGAGGTGATGATGCGTGTCGTCGATGTGCTCTATTCTTTGCCGTTCATCTTCTTCGTCATCATGCTGGTGGTGTTTTTCGGCAGGAACTTCGTGCTGATGTTCCTGGCCGTCGGCGCGGTGCTGTGGCTCGACATGGCGCGCATCGTGCGCGGACAGGCGCTGTCGATCCGCCGACAGGAATATGTCCAGGCGGCGGAGGCGATGGGCGTCGGACAGCGTGGCATTTTGCTGCGCCACGTCATCCCCAATTTGCTCGGGCCGGTGGTGATCTACATGACGCTGCTGGTGCCGCAGGTCATCATCCTGGAAAGCTTCCTGTCGTTCCTCGGGCTCGGCGTCCAGGAGCCGATGACAAGCTGGGGCGTGCTGATCTCGGTTGGCGCCCAGAACATCGGCTCGGCCAACTGGCTGCTTTTGTTCCCGGCATTCTTTCTCGTCTCGACGTTGTTCGCGTTGAATTTCGTCGGCGACGGCCTGCGCGACGCGCTCGACCCGAAGGATCGTTGAGAGATGGCTGCTTCCGAAACCATCCTCAGCGTCAAGGACCTTCGGGTCCGCTTCCGCACCCTCGACGGTGTGGTGGAGGCGGTGAAGGGCATCAATATCCACGTCAAATCAGGCGAGACCGCCGCCGTCGTCGGCGAATCCGGTTCCGGCAAGAGCCAGACGATGATGGCGGCGATGAGCCTGCTCGCCTCGAACGGCGAGGCCACCGGCACAGTCGATTATCGCGGCCGCAATCTTTTGACCTTGAGCAAGCCCGAGCTCAACAAGATCCGCGGCCGCAAGATCAGCATGATCTTCCAGGAGCCGATGACGTCGCTAGACCCGCTCTATTCGATCGGCAACCAGTTGATCGAGCCGATCCGCAAGCATCGCGGACTTGGCGCCGCCGCGGCGCGCGAGGAGGCGCTCAAGCTGCTGCGGCTGGTCCATATTCCCGATCCGGAGCGGCGGATGAAATCTTATCCGCACGAGTTGTCGGGCGGTCAGCGCCAGCGCGTCATGATCGCCATGGCGCTGGCCAACGACCCCGACATACTGATCGCCGATGAGCCGACCACCGCCCTCGACGTCACCATCCAGGCGCAGATCCTCATGCTGCTCGCCGAATTGCAGCGCAAGCTCGGCATGGCGATCGTCTTCATCACCCACGATCTCGGCATCGTCAGGCGCTTTGCCGATCGGGTCTATGTGATGCGCTATGGCGAAGTGGTCGAGGAGGGCGAGGCGGAAGCGATCTTCGCCAACCCGCAGCACGCCTACACCAAGATGCTGCTTGCCGCCGAACCGACCGGCACCAAGGCGCCGCCGCCGCCGAATGCCCCTGTCCTGCTTGAAGGCAGGAACGTCGAGGTGACCTTCAAGATCGGCGGCGGATTTCTTGGCGGCGAGCCGCTGCTGCTGCGCGCCGTCGATCGCATTTCGATACGGCTGAAGCGCAACCAGACGATCGGCATCGTCGGCGAATCCGGCTCGGGAAAATCGACGCTCGGCCGCGCCTTGCTGCGGCTCCTGCCCAGCGACGGCATCATCCGGCTTGGCGACCGCGACATTTCCCACGCCGACCGCCAGGCGATGCGGCCGCTGCGGCGCGAATTACAGCTGGTCTTCCAGGATCCATTCGGCTCGCTGTCGCCACGCATGACCGTCGGCCAGATAATCACCGAGGGGCTTCTGGTCCACGAGCCCAATCTGTCGGGCAGGCAGCGCGATCTCCGCGCGGTCGACGCCTTGCTCGAAGTAGGGCTCGACCCGAACACGCGTAACCGCTATCCGCATGAATTCTCCGGCGGTCAGCGGCAGCGCATCGCCATTGCGCGCGCCATGATACTCAAGCCTAAAGTGGTGGTGCTGGACGAGCCGACCTCGGCGCTGGACCGCTCCGTGCAGAAGCAGATCGTCGAATTGCTACGCAAGCTGCAGGCCGACCACGAACTGTCCTATCTGTTCATCAGCCACGATCTCGCCGTCGTGCGCGCCATGGCCGACTACATTATCGTCATGAAACAGGGCAAGATCGTCGAGGAGGGACCGGCCGAGGCGATCTTCAGCAATCCGCAGGCAACCTACACACAGACACTGATGGCCGCGGCCATCGATGTCACGCGATTTCGTCTGAGTGCATAGCCTTGCTGGCGATCCGCCACATGTCGACGTCGCACAGTACAGGCCACATGGCGCGGGTGTAGCGAAGCACATTCGGGGTGACATCGTCGCCGAGCCCGGCTTCCACGCGGCAGGTGCGGAACGCCCTCCCGATGCGCTTTGTCGGTTCGCCCAGGCTGTCATGGACGACCGGCCCGCAGTCGCAATCGATGCGCTTCCAGCGGCGCATATGGGCGATCAGCCGGGACGGCAGTTGCGCCGGCGGACGCCATTTCTTGCTTTTTTTCGCGCGCTGATCTTTGCAATAGAGCACGCCGCGGCCAAGGTCTGGCCAAGCTCCTGCGGCCTCGCCATCCCAATTGAGTTCCAGGATTGAACGATGTCGGCAGCCCGTGTAGAGCCCCACAATGATGAACCGGCAGAGATGAGCGTACTGACCATGCTTCCGGCGCAGCCGCAATGCCGCGCGCAGCAGTCCCGCTGCTTCCTCGCGCGTCAGCGAGCGCTCGCGCGCTGCTGGTTTGTCTGGCAAGGTGACGGACGGCTTCGGATCGAGACCGTATTCCTTGGCCCAAAAGTTGATCGCCGAGCGGAGGTCCTCAAGATCGCGACGCGGGCCTGATGTAAAGTTCTTGTCTTGCCACGCCGGGAGTAACGCACGGCGGGTCTCCATCGCGGCGGCGTTGAGCTTGGCGATTCGTTCACGCTCAACCCGATTGCACTCGCGCGAACGGTGCTCGACGTAGGCGCGGCAGCGATCTTTATTAATGCTGGCGACCGGTTCGGGGCCGAAGAATTCGTTCAGAAAACGCATCCTGGCGAGAAATTCCTTGCGACCGGCAATCTTGGCCTGGCGTGCTTCGGTGTAGGCGGCGAGGATGTCACCGACAGTCAGGCGGCGGGCATTGGCCCTGGAGATCGGGGGCTGATATTTGCCGGCGGCGGCAGGCCCGAGTTGAGGGGGCAGCATACCTGCGGCGCTAGACACTGCCCCCATGCGGGCATGATGATGGGTCGTCACGATGGTCCCCTTTTTCGCTACGAGCTTGTTCGTCCTGCGGACGGGGATCATTTAGAAGAGGCAACAAGACCGGCTTTGCAACAAGCAAAATGGGCGATAGTGCCGTGAGATGCAAAGACTTGCGAAATGCGGCGCAGAATAGCACCGGCTTGGCTTTCCCGCCGGACGACGAGTCTTGGTGAATTCCCCGAGGTAGCTGACAGCCGCATCAAAATGCTGGCTCGGGCTATCCCATGTTCCGGCTGCAACTGAGATATAAGTCTCACGCCGACCTTGACGGGACGACTTGGCATTTCGAAGCGGGGGAGGTTTCCGGTGCCTTGGAAATCCGCTTTTTTCGGTGACGAACATGCCGCGATCCGATGCCACTGCGGGCACCGCGTAGCCCCTCGGCCGAACCTCTTTTTGTCGAATGTACAGGCACAACTTGCAAGAGCCCTTACGAGCCCTGAGCCATCCCTCCCGGGATGGACCGGAGTGGACATGTGAGCGGCCCGAGACATAGGTGACGATTTGTACCGGACACATAGTGTAGTGCACCCCGATTCTGAGACACGAGAAGGGTAACAGTTCTCCATTAA
>NZ_JAMYOQ010000062.1:0-11844 GCF_040319905.1 Mesorhizobium sp. M0833
GCCGGCCTAATACGATCGCGGCGGGAAGCCCCTGCGGCGATCTCAGAAACAGAGAACTGTTACTGATCTCTGTCTCACCCGAGGGGTGCACTACAGTTTTGAAGTGGTTCGAGCCTGCATGTCTCATCGTCGAAGTATCCCAAATCATAATCCATGAAGCTAGCCAGCCAGATTCGGTCGTCGACCTGTTTGATGCCGACTTTTTGGCCAGCGAAGACGAGGCTGAGATTGATCTTCTTACGGTCGAAGCAGATGCGGCCGCAGGTGGTGACGGTGACGGCCTTGTCGTGGAAGGGATACTCGAGGTCGGGTAGTCCGCGATAGGGCCGTGGTGAGGCACTGTAGCGCTCGGCTGGGCAAGCCATATCGAGCGCCTGGTGCGGGCGTTCGGTGTTGAATTCCTGAACGAAGTCATCGAACCTAGCCTGCTGCTGCAGGAAGTTGCTTCCGGCCGGCTTGGTGGTTTCGAGCTTGAGCGTCAGATGCATGCGTTCATGGCGGCCGTTCTGCTTTGCCGGGCTTGATGCGCTCGATCTCGATGCCGAGCCTCAGCCACCAGACCGACAACCTGGACAGGTTGAAGAGGGCATTGGGGCTGGCGAAAGGCACACCGTTGTCGGTCCTGATCGCGCTGGGCAGGCCGAACTCGTTGAAAACTCTCTCGAACACGGTGAAGGCATAGGCCTCCTTGGTGGTGTGAAGCGCCTCGCAGGCCAACAGATAACGACTGGCGAAGTCGCTGATCGTCAGCGGATAGCAGTAACGCCGGTCGGCCAGCATAAACTCGCCCTTATAATCGGCGCACCATAGGTCGTTGGGCTGGCAGCCATGCGAGAGCGCCGTCCCTTGCGCCCTGTTGCAGCGGCGCTTGCGGCGTTTGACCAGGCTATGGCGGTCGAGCACCGCGTGCACCGTCGAGATCGCCGGCGTGGACATCCGGGTAGAGCCGAGCCAGCCGCTCCCTGATCTTCGGCGCGCCCCAGCTCGGCTTGTCCTGCTTGGCACGCACAATCAGCTTCTCGATTTGGAAAGGAAGCTGATTGGCGTGCCGGTAAGGTCGGCGCGAGCGATCCGTCAGCCCTTCCAGCCCACAATCATTGTAGCGGCCAAGAATCTTGTAGCCGGTCTTGCGTGAGATGCCGAACTCACGGCATAGCTGTGCCATCTTCTCGCCGTCCAGTAGGCGGGCGACGAACTTGAGACGCTCATCCATCGGGTTACACTCCTTGCAGGGCATTTTGCTCTCCCGCAAAAAGCCCGATTGTGTAACCCATGTGCCCGGAATGAACTGTCACCCATCTCTCGGGAAGGGCAAAGTGTACAGCCCGGAGACACCATGTGTCCGGTACAAAACGTCATCTATGTCTCGGGTCGCTCAGGGTCCATTCTGGACCGGAAATCTGCGCCCCTCGAGGATCGCGACTTCATTGTGGCAGCGCACAATTGGTTTGGTTGATTTTCGAAGCTTCGAATGCGATCTTGGAGAAAGTTAGGAATCGAGGTTTGCCCACCACGGTTCAACCGCGACAGTTCACTTGTTGGAACAGAATGAGATTACAGTCGACCTCCAAAAGAACAGCTTTTTTGTCATGCTGCTTGCCGCACTTGCGATTGCGCTTCTACCGTGCAGTGTCTTGAAGAATTTGGACTCGATGCTGGTTTTCACTACGATAAGCTGAATCACGCCACTGCTTTCGTCGTTGGCGGCCGTCTGGCGGCCGTCAGTTGTGCCAGCTCGCTTGTTGGTTGGGCGACTTGGCGGCTGATTATAAATCAGTCCCCCTTTCGAGAGCATGCAAGCCGAGGTCGTGCCCGCTGACAGCCAACGATGGGCGTAATTCGCGGCCGCTAGTATCTATGCTTGATCGCTTTCCGCGGCAAATAAGGCCGCTCATATATGAACCATGGGGCAATCAGGTATGTCTTGGCGGTTGTACGCCGTTCTAGCTCTATTTTTCGCGCTGTTTACCTGGGGCATCTTTACCCTCCTGTAAGCAAATGACCAAAGACGATCTCCGCCCATCAGAGTCGATGGCCCTGTAGCTTTTAGCGGCACGCTCCTCAAAAAGGACATTAGAGATATCATGGTCGGTTCCAAGCACGTGATCTTGTGCGGCCCCGCCGCAGATAGTCACCTGCAAGCCAGTGGGGGTCGTTACGCCTTGTGACGGCCCTGTCGCCCCGAGACTCAACAAATTTGTCGTCGCTCAATGTTTTACTGAGAAAGGGTCGATCTCGCGAAACAACTAATAAGCCAAAGCGTTTTGTGCGGCCAACCAAAGAATTCCGACGGACATTAAAGCATTGCTAGTGGGGCTTGCGACTGTATGAAGCAGTAGTTCCTATCTTTGGCATGTCGATTTGCTCGATGACCTTGGCTTGATTGTCACAGTCCTCCTGTCCATTCCGATTGATACCAATTTACGAACTTGCCCAGGCCGCTCTCCAGTGAAGTCCGCGGTTTGAATCCAAAATCTCGCTCCAACAACGTCATGTCGGCAAAGGTCTGCGCCACATCGCCGGGCTGCATGGTCTCGGATTGGCGGTTTGCCTTTACACCCAACAGACTTTCCAAGATATCAATGAAGTCGCCGAGCCGAGCTGGCTGGTTGTTCCCAACATTGTAGATTCTGCCGGGCGGAGCGTGTGTCAAAGGCGGCTTGTCAACCACGGCAACAATCGCCTCCACAACGTCGTCAATGTAGGTGAAATCGCGCCGCATCTCGCCATTGTTGAACACGCGGATCGGCTTGCCTTCAAGTATGGCCTTGGTGAATATCCAATAGGCCATGTCAGGCCGCCCCCAGGGACCATAGACCGTAAAAAATCTCAGACCGGTCTGCCGCAGACCAAATAGATGAGCGTAGGTGTGGCTCATCAATTCATCTGACTTTTTGGTGGCCGCGTAAAGCGACACCGGATGATCGACCCGATCGCTCTCGCTGAACGGCACTTTCTGGTTGCCCCCGTAGACCGAGCTCGACGACGCATAGACCAAGTGCTCAAAGCCGGGGCAGCTACGACAAAATTCTAAAACCTCAAGGTGACCGCTGATGTTGGACCGGATATAGGCTCGGGGATTTTCTAGCGAATAGCGCACCCCAGCTTGTGCCGCGAGGTGAACGACCTTGGTTATGTTCTGCCCGCTTAGAGCTCGCGCAAGTAGCATCGGCTCCGCGATATCAATTTCAAGAAAGGAAAACCTTGAGGCTCCGGCTAAGCGCGCCAGCCGTGCTCTCTTCAGTCTCGGGTCATAATAGTCGTTCACATTGTCCACACCCAGAACGTCGTCGCCACGTTCCAGAAGCTCAAGACAAACGTGGCTTCCAATAAAGCCAGCTGCACCTGTGACTAAGATTGGCAAGTGAAACCCTCTCGACGACACAATTGACGCACCTAGAACAGGCTGGCCTTGCGGAGCGCGCTACGTACCATCGCTCATTCATCGATTCAATCGGTGCCGCCTCAATTAGGCTGTTCGCAATTTCCGACTTTGCGGTCGTGATCAATCAATCAGTTTTGCCGTGCGCCGAATCGGAAGTGCCATCCGAGGGGATTGATCGCCGCAGATCTAGGATCCACGCCCCACAATCCTGGCCATATTGCCAAACCACGCTCGACCTCAAAAATTTGTGTCGCGACCCTGCATTGCGACAGTACTTTCGATGCATACACAGCACTGGCCTGAGTGACGTGACGCGCGATTTGGCTAACGCGTAGCTGCGCTTTCCATGAACGATCATACTTTGGCCAACAGCGGTGTCGATGTGGCGGGGTTCGGACACGGTACGCTAGGATTTGCGTTCTATGGCGTCTATGTGGATGGCGCTTGCCAATGTGGCAAACTGTCTGGGGCTGCGTTACATGGTCACCTTCTTGCCGGGGTTGCCAATCGACGCCGCCCATGGAAAGTAGGGCTGACTTCGTTAGAGGGGCGGCGCTATGCTTAAACTTGCCAACAAAATCATCAGGCGCATCGTGCGAGCGCCGCTGGAGCAGATTCTCAAGACACCGCAGAAAGTGGCCGTCAGACGAGCTATGCCTGGATCATGGTGCGCCACGAGACTGCCGTCTCTTAACCGACAAGTTATTTCGACTTTCAACGAAATCGAAGCAATTGCGACCGAGACCCAAAGCTTGGGTGAAAAGCCGCTGTGGGAGGGCTTCTCACAAGTCAAAAATTATCCTACAAACACAACGACTGGCCGCACGTCTAACCAAGTCCGTACAAGCTCTGACGTCGGCAGGTTTTATGCTTGGGCCACAATAGATAAAAAGCCGAATCTGATAGTTGAATTCGGAACTGCTTTCGGCGTTTCTGGTATGTACTGGCTGGCCGGTATCGAGGCAAATGGCAGTGGCCACCTGCTCACATTCGAGCCGAATCATGCATGGGCTGACATTGCCAAATCGAATCTATGTCGGATCAGCGACAAGTTCACTCTCACGAAAGGGACGTTTGAGGACAATCTTGCCGTCTTGGATCAATTTCCCGCGAAGATAGACATGGCATTTATAGACGCCATTCACACCAGTGAGTTCGTGTTCGCGCAACTCGATCTGGTCGAGCGGCGCTGCGCGCCGGGCGCCATTATTATCCTAGACGACATCACTTTTTCGGACGACATGCGCGCCTGTTGGAAGGCGGTCTCGCAGCGCACCCGTTATGCTGCTGTTGCGGAAATCGGCGGCCGATCCGGGTTGATTGAGCTGGCGCAATAAAGCCGATCTTTACGAGGAAGACGCCTGAACTGCCGTTGAGGGGGCCTTAGCATGCTGGCCTTCTGTGGTTGAGCTTTTCAAGGGATTGAACTAATCAGGCCAGCGGGCGCGGCCGAAGGCCGGTTCAAGTGGGTCGGTCACAGATCGCTTGTTCGCTCGACGGGTTTGTAACCCCCGAGCCGCCTGTCCCCCTTTTTTTCTAACGACTGCCTCGGATCAAAGATGTCAATGTCTGATCATAAGGAACCTCTCGACGGAAACGAAGGCCCATCATTGTGGCTTCTGGTCATCATCGTTGTGATATTTGCTCCGATCGTCTGGTGGCTGATCAGCTAAAGCGGCAATTCTAAACGTCTGCCGAGCCACCGGCAGACAGCGATTAGGCCTTTCCAGTGGGGTCCGGGAAGCGGCTTTGATTGTTCGATTCCCACCGCCGGGTCGGCATCTTCGAGTCGTACTGCGACGGGCTGCACACCACGTACGACGATCGCGTTTCCTGGTTTCCTGCAGTATGGCGCGGGGCGGCGGAACGTCAGCATTGCAATAAGAGCCACGAAACAATTCATAACGCTTGGCAAATGTGCCCGTCCTGGCGCAAATCGGGAAAATCGGGCGCGGAACGCAATGGAGCACCGCTTGACCTGCCACCGAATTTTCATCCGGCTGCAGTTAGAGCCTCGGCGGGTTTCCGTATGGCGCGGGTTGAGCAACGGGTGATCGGCGGAGCTGGTCGGGGTTGCGCCGCCAGTCGTCCGTCGCGGTGAGATTGGCGGCATAGGCCGCAGGCGTGATCTATCCGAGCGCCGAATGTGGGCGCGATCGGTTTTAGTCTGCCCATTCGGCGATGGTTGTTCGGGCATGGTCGAGGCCGAAGAACAAGGTTTCGTTCAGCAACTCGTCGCGCATCCGCCCGTTGAAGCTTTTGCAGAAGCCGTTCTGCATCGGCTTGCCCGGCGCGATGAAGTGCCATTCCACCTGATGATCCTTCGACCAGGCGAGGATCGCGTTCGAGGTGAACTCGGTGCCGTGAGACGATCATGCCCGGCTTGCCGCGCCGGGCGATCAATTCCGTCAGTTCTCGCGCCACTCGGCGGCCGGAGATCGAGGTGTCCGGGATCGCAGCCAGGCATTCGCGCGTCACGTCGTCGACGATGTTGAGTACGCGGAAGCGCCGGCCGCAGGCGAACTGATCATGGACGAAATCCAGCGACCAGCGCGCGTTCGGCTTCGCCTGGACCAGGATCGGTGCCCGCGTCCCTACCGCTCGGCGCCTGGAGCGTCGCTTGCGCACGGCCAGTCCTTCTTCGCGGTATAGCCGGTAGATGCGATTGATACCCGATGCCTCGCCTTCGCGCCTGAGCAGAATGAACAGCCGCCGATAGCCGAAGCGCCGCCAGGTCGCGTAGCCGGTCGCGCAGTGCCGCCTCAGGGCGACAAGAACGATACCGGATCATCTTGCGATCAGCGCCACAAAGGAACAGGCCCGCCGCTCCGACAGGCCCATCGTGGCCTGCAGATGCGCGACGGCTTCGCTTGGCGGCGGGCCCTACCATTTTTTTGAAAGAAGCTCGCGCAGTGCCGACGCTTCCAGCATCTGGTCGGCGAGCAGCTTCTTCAGCTTGGCGTTCTCGTCTTCCAAGGCTTTCAGCCGTTTGGCATCGGAGACGTCCATCCCCCCATACTTCGCCTTCCAGTTATACAGCGTGTCCTCGGAGATCTCATGCTTGCGCGCCAGGTCGCCCGCCTTCGCCCCCGCTTCGTGCTCACGCAACCGCGATGATCTGCTCTTCCGTAAACCGCTTTCTCTTCATCAGTCCATCCTTCAATCAAGGCCCGGACTCTAATCTAATCTCAGATGGAGGAACTTGCCCATGGCAGGTCACGCTGTCACGCTCAACGGTTCAAGCATTAGGTCGTAGGGTCGTAGGAATGTCGGCGGGCTCTGCTACGCTAGATTAGCTGGCCGTTTGTTATTTTAGAGCAATGGCTGAAACTACCAAAATTCGAAATGCTTCCGCGCGGAGAGAACGGCCTAGCAGGCTGTTGAAGAAGTCTGGCGTACTGCCTTGAGGATGGCTTCGTCGCCGTTGTGGTAGGCGAATGTGATCTCGATCGAGCCGTTGTCGAGCAATTCGGCATGGCCATCGCCTGTGACGTCGTCCATCTCGTCACATCCGGGGCCGTAGCTCAGATCGAGGCCGGCTTGCAGGGCGCCAAAGGCGATCTCGCCGTTGTTGTCGGGTCCGATGGTAATGGTTGCGGGTCCACCGAGGTTCAGGTAACCGCGATCCCACAGATCGGCTTCGATGATCCGCCACCGGCCGATCAGTTGGCAGCCCGCGGGCGCGGTCATTTCGGCGCCGCCAAGAGCTTGGGCAGCCGCACCAGATTGTAGGCGGCGGCCGCGAAGGTGAAGGCCCATCCAACGCGGTCGCGGCCGCGCAACTTGGTCTTCTCCTGCCCGGCGAGGGTCTTGATCCAGCCGAACGCCTCTTCGATGCGCTTTCTGATGCACTGGCTGACGGCATAGCCACCGTGGCGCGTGGTCCGGCGATCGATCGCGGAACGGCGGCCGCTCGTGTTCTGCGCCACGTGCGGCGTCACCCTCATCGAATGCAGCTCGTTGATGAAGTCCTCCGCGTCATAGGCCTTGTCGGCGCCGAGCGTGATCGCCTGCGGCCGGTCGGCGCGAGGTTCGATCAGATGCAGGGCCGCCACTCGCTCGCCATGCCCGTCGGCCAGCGTCAGACAGGCATCGACCAGCAGGCCATGGCGGTTCTCCATCAGCCCATGTCCCATGAAGCACAACCTAGCCTCCTTGCCCCGCCCTTTGCGGTAGAGCCTGGCATCGGGGTCGGTGGTCGAGGCGTGCGTCTCGTTCGACCGTCGCTCGCCGTGGAAGTCCGCTTCCGCGTTACGCCCGCCGTCCTGAGCCGGCGGCTCGCCTGAGTCATCTTCGCCCGAACCGCCCTTCGGCTTCACGCTCTTCATCGACGCCCAGGCCTCGATCAGCGTTCCGTCGACCGAGAAGTGATCCGTGGAAAGGAGCTTCTTCACCTTGGGCTGCGCCAGGACTGCACTTAGAAACTTCGCTGCGACGTTGCCCTCAAGCAGCCGGTCACGGTTTTTGGAGAACACCGAATGGTCCCAGGCTGCGTCGTCGACACCGATGCCGACGAACCAGCGGAACAAAAGATCGTATTCCAGCCGCTCCATCAAAAGCCGCTCCGAGCGGATTGAATAGAACGCCTGCAACAGCATCGCCCTGAGCAGCTTTTCCGGCGGGATCGACGGCGGACCGATCGGTGAATACAGCGCCGCAAACTCCGGCCCCAGCGCCGAAAGGGCCTCGTTCACAATCGCCCGAATGCGGCGCAACGGATGATCGCGTCGCACCCGCGCCTCAAGTCCACGTAGCTGAACAGTTCGCCTGTCTGTTCGTCTCCGCCTCGCCATGCATCCGTCTCCGAATCCCTTCGGAGACAATGAATCATCGTTGCAAACCGATGGCGAGCGCCTTTTTCAACAGCCTGCAGCGAACTCTCTGTCCAGCGAACCGTTGGACAATGGCAATATTTTGCGCTGCCCGCGGCTTTAAACATCCACATTTCGCCTCCAGAACTAAGGGCGAGGACCTACCCCTTCATAAGCTCGGAACAACGAGCAGCGATCGGAGATTACATCGACATGTATAGCGCGCGTGTCAGTGTAGGTTTCGCGTTCACTTCGCCACCCAGCCTGTATTGTTTGTCCCGGCCTCCTTTACATACAAAGTTGTCCCTGGTGCGCCATCTGTTCTCGTATAAAGCGACCCTACCGGGGCTTCGACTTTGCCTTCGGGGCTGCCATCGCCACTCGTCCAGAAGACGTCGCCATCGCCAGGACGAAGACGCTGAATATACCCGTTTGTCCATCGGGCGTTATTCGATCCTAAATCGAAAGCAGTGTCCACTCCTGCTATAATTCCGCGTTCCCCAAAACTAGCTGAGGTCACAAGGGCTTGTTTGCCGCCATCAAAATAAACTAGATCAATCGCAGTTGAGCAATCCGCCTGCTTTCCTGTGGCGCGGCCGACGATGGATCCGGCCGGCCGTTTTGTCGCGCCATCCTCTTTGTAGGAGACGTAAAAGGCAATGCTCGCGCCGCGCTTTTTATTCAGTTTTCCTCCGTTGTGGAGCGACAAGCTTTCGCTTACTCCACTCGCAGAATTGGCTATATCGACGCGGCCGGAGGTCGCCAGAGACTTGAAATTGGTGGCGACTCCGTTTCCCACCTGCAGGCCGTTGCCGATTGAACCGGCACCTCGGAAGCCACCGAGACTCATATTCTTGTCACTGAAAACCGCCGGCGGCTGGTTGGATTCACCGAGATAGCCACCGAATACAGTTGAACTGCTGTTGTCATCAGCCACGATGATCGGACCACCGCGCAACCACTCCAACTTGTTACCTGGCGTCCAATCGCGATATCGCCCAACTACGCCACCGGGCCCCTCCAGTGCCCAGACTCGTTCGTTTGTACCCGGCTCGGTCTTCTGCAACTCAGCCGATGTCTCCGACACCGCGTAATAGCGGTTTCCTTTATAGCTGCAGCAGGAAAGAAGTCCGTTGCCGTGGGCGCCGCAGGCAAACCAGTCACACCCGAGAAACGAACTGTCTAAGATCCCAGCCCCACGATTGTGGTAGCATGTCAGACCTATCCCGTAGCCGCCATTCACGTCAGAGCTATCTACAAAGACCCCGTGTTGGTTTCCTGCAATATATCCGCGTTCGATCCGCCAGAAATTGGCGTTTCCCCTTCGATCGGGTTCTTTAGACTTGCTGCCTGCAACGATGTGGATTCCATTGCCAGGAAAATTAATGACGTTGACGTCTCGCAGTAGCGAGCGAGATCGCACACGGATACCGTGCTTGGTCCGGTCAGCGCCTCCGAGAGATCGAATGCTGACACATTCGATCAGTGATCCCCCCGCACTGGATGTGCTGGGTGCTTGGATCCTGTCATCGACTGTCTCGCTGCCGTTTATCGTGATGCCGTCGCTATTCTGTGGGAAGATCATTTCAGTGCAGAAGTCGCCTGCCGTCCCTGCGGCGTTTCGGCCGACTAAATGGGTCCGATTCTTCAGGTTGACAGGTTTTGAGAAATAATACTGACCGTATTCAAGTTGAATTCTGCCCCCACCATTCCGGCTCGTATTGAGCGTTGCGAGGTAAGCGAGGGCCGCCTGTATCGCAGGAACGTTGTCGGTTCCGGATATTAGCATCTGATTAGGTGCGGTTCCCGCGTAGACAGCATCGGGTCTCCCTCCGAACATTTCAAGCACGATCTCATACGTTTTGAGTTGCCACCGCCGTGTGTCACCATTGGAAAGAACTTGCCAAGGTGCGATGACACCGCTGTTTTCCACTTCGATCGCCAATGGCCAAGCGCCACCATCGCCAACGACAGCGTAGCCGTTCGTACGCAAAGCGCTGATGCCGATTGGAATAGAGAGCGCCGGCAGGCCCGCTACCGTCGCGTAGATAGGGACGTTCCCTTGGCTGACGGCGTCACTAGCAAGTCCGCCCAACAGAGCTCGCAATGCTTCGATGATATCGGAGTTTGCACCACCTTGTGCCGCAGCGTCTATCGCTGCCTGAGCGGCCTGAACGCTGGTCTGCTTGGTCTGAGCTAAATCGGCGTTAGCTGAGGGATGAGAAGCTAAGGGCCCAGTCGCCACAAGGCCGAGAAAACCTCGGCGGTCTACGTTCCACATATCCAGTACTTCCTCCGATGCTTCGTTGGCCTGCTGGATGTAGATGCGTTCCAACTTTGGCTGGATGGTGGCGCAGGATTTCGCATTTGGCAGTATAGGGCAGTCCTGGTTCCTTAGGGAACGCCTTGGAAAGTCAGTCACGGCAACTCTTTTTTTATTGGCGTGGGCTGATTGCTGCCCCGGACCCACGTATCCGACCACTGGATGTGAGCTTTCAGCAGCCTGTCTATCCGGTCCGGGCCGGGAAAGCAGGGCAAGTGGTTGACCGATCTCATCAAGGAAAGGCGCGATCACGAGATCGCTCATCTCTCCCGCTTCAGCTGCGCCGATAACGAGATGAGCGAACGGTTGCGCGGTCAGTGCTGGATGGCCAACCAGATCGCCGCCGAGGCCGGCGTCTCGCCAGGCACTATCATCCGTGTTCTGCGCCGGTTGGGCTTTAAAAAAGCTGGGCGCCTTGGTGGCGGAACCCGCGCGCGGCTATGAACGGGAGCATCCGGGCGAACTCATCGATCTTGACATCAATCAGCTCGAGGATTGGTTTGGTGGGCACCGCATCACTGGACCGCAAACCGGTCCCTCGGTAACCGCAATCCCAACGTCCTGATGCACTCCAAGTGGTCACGTGGGGGCAAGTGGAAGGCGCCACTCAGTCATAACATTCCTGACAGAAAGCTGCCTTCTCGGGGAGCGGCAGATAGCCAAAACCGACCATCTCCGGTGTTCGCAAATCTCATTTAGGGATTTAAATCAGATGTTCAGTGAGCACCTGCTCACATCTGTCCACAACAAAACGGTCTCGTCCACATAGAGCATGGCTTGGCTATAACGTCAGCTTAAGGCCCCCCGAATCCGCCCCCATGTACGCGCATACTACATTTTTCCCTTATCGCCTCGCAATATCATCATAACGCGGCCTTTCTGCAAATTAAAACTTCAATTTGTACCACTAACAATAATCCTACATGAATGAGTTGGTTCAGACACGTCGAAGCAATTTCTACAAAACAATTGGTTATCGGCCCATTCGGCAAGTGATTCCGACGCATCTTTCTTGGATGCCATCCGACAATCCTGGCACCGATCAACCATTCTATCAGAGGCTGCAGGTATGTGATTTGGCGCTAATATACACCCTCTAGTAGGCAGACATCCGCGGGGCGCTATCGAATCAAAGAAGGATTATGGGATGGCGACTCTGCACTACGCCTCGGGTGGCTCTGCCACGGAAATCGCAACCGCCGGCTTCAATCTGGCTGACGTTCAATATGCTAGCCAGGTCAACGCATTGCCGGATGGCATGAAGGGCCTGGTGTATCTGAATGAGCACGAGGGCGTAACCTCATCCTTCATCGAGAAAATGACCC
>NZ_JAMYOQ010000063.1:0-11527 GCF_040319905.1 Mesorhizobium sp. M0833
CGCGCTCCAAGGGCGTCGGCATTCCCCAACGCAGCTTGGCAAGCTCGCGCGTCCCGTCCTGAGCATTGCGGACGACCGGGCCGAACTGGTTGGGACAGATGTCGATCGACGGCTCAAGGTTGCCCAGGAGATCGCGCAAGGCTCCGGTCCATTGGCGGATCGCCTCCTGGCTGGTGGTGATATTGTAGAGGTTACACATGTCGTCGCCTCAGTTACGCAGGGCCTGGGGAACGCTCAGCGGCGCGAGATCGAGAGTTCTCTTGTATTCGCCAGTCCGGCGCCAGACACCGCGTGCCTTGCCGTTTTCCCGATCACGCTTAGGATCGAACATGATGCCTCCGAAGTGGTCAAGGAACGCCTGTGCAGACGCCTGGTCGGCGAAGCAGTACAGCCGCCAGTTCTCATATGTCTGATCCGGCCATATCGCCTGCACCTGCCTTTTGATTGGGACCAGCCCCCGCTCTTCGAAAAAATCGCGGATCAGCGAGAAGCTGTGTCCCGTGCATAGATCATCGGGCAGCTCGACCTGATAAGGCCATTCCCGATCGATTTTGGCCGGCGACGGACCTCGGCTGCGCAATGCATCAATGTGAGACGGCGGGCTTCTTTTTGCTTTCCCTCAAATAGATATCAGTCTGCTCGCGCATCGCGTCTGACAGCGATAATGCCAGCTCCAAGCTTTCCGGGTAGATCGCTAGAATCCAAGTGGCCGGAAGTTCAGCGATCGCCTGTTTCTGACTGACATCAGACAGGCCGCGCATTTGCTTTGCCATCTTGATGACGGAGCGATGTATGGCAGGCCGTTCACGCCTCACCGTTGCGTAGATTTCGGGCTGCTCGGCCGCAGTGACAGTGATCGATTTCATTGCATTCTCCATTTTGCCCATAGTGAACAAAAAGAGAACGATAGAGTCGAAGGCCTCTTGACCCGAGAGGAATATGTTCCTCATCTCTAGGGATGCCAGAACAACCCGAAAAATGGCCGAGAGGCGCGCCATGGACGTTGATGCATGCCCACAACGCGGGGCAGATTGCCCGCCTTAGCTGTGGCCTCTGCAACATCAAGCGTTTCTATAAGCCGCTGGAATTGCGGGAGGTGATTGGCAACGTCACCATCGACCAAGTGCGGGCAAAGGTCCGTTGCGAAAAATGCGGCCGCAAGCAATCGATGCGAGCCGAGCTGTTCCACCCCGTCGGGCAGGAACTGGAGACCATCCGTTTCCGACGCCTGGTCGAGATCAGATGGGAGCGGCGTGTGGTTTGGAGGGACGAATAAGGCGAGGGACACCGCTCTCGGCTTTGCCCGATGTTCGTGGGCATCTCCTAAGGAACGCATGTCGTGGGTAAGGCCGTCCCGCTTTCCGGCCTCAAGTCGTCGATAGTGCTTGCGCGTGTCCCACAGCCATCCGGCCAGCCCGGCGATCGCTGTCGCAAGAATCACCAGGCCGGGTCGACCTCGACTAAGACAAGAGAGTATTGCTCCTCGATTTCCTTGCGCCTAGCGCGCACTTCTGCGAACTCGTCGATGGTCATCGAGGTTCTTCGCGCAGAGACCAAACCGAATATCTAAGCCTGGATAGACCGGAGCCGGCGCACCAACGCGCCCTTGTGCCGGAGTCGGTTCTTGCAACTGGTGCCAGTTTGCGCAAAACTCAGTCTCAACAGAGCGGTCATCTGGTGGATGCCTGATTGCCTGAATCTGGGAGGGGCGAAGTGTTCGGCAAGCCCATTACCGTTCTGATGGTCAATGAGTATCCTGGCTACATTGATGCACAAGTATGGGCTGCTGAGCTGAAAACCCGTGTGCCGCAGCTGGAGTTCAGGCTTTGGCCAGACGCCGGGAACAAAAGTGACATAGATATTGTGCTGATCGACAAAGGCGCCAGTCCTGGCTTTTTTGATGCCATGACGGGGCTAAGCGCCGTCGTCTATTTGGGAGCCGGTGTCGAGGGTATTGATCTTCAGAGCTTTCCCAAGAGTGTTCCGCTCATCAGGCTCGCAACGCGTGAGCAGGCTTCGGAAGTGGTGCAGTACATCGTCCTTCGCGTTCTCTGCCAGCAACGGCATGTTGCGGATTACATGAGTCTACAAGCCCGTAAGTTGTGGAATCCGATCGCGCCGCGGAAGATCTCCGAGACAAGAATTGTTGTGCTGGGTGCGGGCCGGATCGGTGGCTGGGCCGCAAAGCTGTTTACGGACTTTGGCTACGACACAGCAGTCTGGTCTCGTCATCAAAAGACGCTTCCTGGTATACACAGTTACTTTGGCCGCGCCCAGCTTGCGGACGCACTCACAAATCGGGACTACGTTATCTGTTCACTTCCCCTGACTGGTGACACTCGTGGGATACTAAACTCCAGTGCCTTTGGACAAATGAAGGCAGGTGCCTATCTTGTGAATGTCGGCAGGGGCGCGCATGTCAACGAAGCCGACCTGATCCGCGCGCTCGACGAAGGTCAGCTTTCTGGTGCTTGTCTTGACGTGTTTGAGCGTGAACCGCTGGACGCTTCATCACCGTTGTGGACTTATCCCAGGGTGACCATCACACCTCATGTCGCGAGCTTCTGGGTGGATTCTGGAATCGACCAGGTCGCCGATCTCTGCGGTCAAGTTGCAAGAGGAGAGCCTCTGTCCAATAAAATCGACCTCGAACGGGGTTATTGAATCGAAGTAGATGTTTACCGACTTAAGCAGCTTCCGATTTTATTACTGGAGCGCTTTGATCCACTCCAGGAGCCTCCTAGGGTCCGGACTCGATCAGGCCGGCAACGAGGACCTCAAATGAAGTCGGCAGCCTGACCATCCTGGAGATAACCGAACAGGCGAAAGCCGTCAGGCATTTCTCGCCGGGCACATGCACCTTCTTGAGAGCCGAGCGGACAAGTTCTCGCTGGGGGGCTGATTGGGTTTTGACCCTAGGGACCAATTTCTTTAGCAACCTATGAATAGACGTGACCTGTTCGCGAGGCTCAAGATGTCATCGAACGGGCCCGGTCCGCGGACACTTTGACGATCTCCTGCCTGCCGTCGCTGGCCAGCAAATGGATCGGCCCGCAGCTCCTGGATTGGCAGATCGACCATCCCGGAGCGACTGTGCGGCTGGTGGGCGCCGAGACAGAGCCCCGGCTGGGCGCCGAACAGGTCGACTTCCGTATTTCCTACGGTACCAAATATCGTGACTTCGAGCACTACACCGAACTGTTCACCGATTGGGTGGTGCCGGCCTGCTCGCCGATGCTGCTGGCGAAACATCCAGTCGGTAAGCCCGACCTCAACGGCTCAGGGCGTCCAGCGCCCTTTGTGCCGCGATGAGGTCGACGATTGGATACTTAGTGTCAAATGTGTGGACCACCGCTTGCAGACGCGTCGCGGCTTCATGGACACGACCTTGCCGTGCCAGAACTGGTGCCAGTTGCCTTGTGGCGCGAAGCTCGAAAAGCCTCGCTTGCTGACGACGGGCGGTGGCAATTGCTGTTTCGAATAGGTGCGCGGCACCCGTGAGGTCACCCCTATCCGCGGCAATCTGGCCCCGAAGGCGGATACATTCTGCCAGATAGCTCGCCTCGTCCGTATCGAAAACGAGGGTATCAACATCATCAAGCATTTGCGATGCGTCTTCGATGCGACCCGCCCGCAGGAGAAGATCACAAAGTTCGCATGCTTTCTCAGGGGTATGAAATACGACGCCGCGCCCACGCCAAAGAACCAAACTCTCCCGGACGTCATCGATGCCGGCATCCAGTTCGCCTAGATGCGAGCGGGCATGACCACGCCACCTGATGCCGCTGCTTCGACGCGCCGTGTAGCCATGACTTTCGCAAATCTCGACGATCTTCGTAGCGTTATCGAGTAATTCCTTGTATTGGCCGAGTAGCGCGCACAATTCGCAATGCCCGAGAAGATGCCACGCGAGTTCGAAGGGCTTATCGACCTGGTCAAAATTTCGGATTAAGCGCTCTTTCTCTTCGACGGCAGCATCAAAGTGACCCAATATGATCAGCGATTCGCTGAGATATTCCTGGGCAGAGACACGGGGTTGATCCGCACCGGCGAACAAGATACCCCGACTTGGGTCAACACGATCAATCAAATCTAAGGCATTCCGCAAAGCTTCCGCTGCCTGCGGTTGTTCTCCCCGGTTGTAGTGAGCCATCCCCTTGGTAGCCCAAAGACCACTCAGATGGGCCGTCGGAAGAAGATCGGCACAGTTTGCGAGCTGCTCTTCGGCCAGGGTCAGGTAATCGTGATTGCGCCCAGTGGCATAAAAAAACGCAGCGAGTGAAAGCGCAACGTCACATTGCAATTGGACCGATGCGGTGTTGGTGGCGGCAAGTCGCGCATCCTCAAGCGTCTTCCCAAGGCGCTCAGAACGATACCCTTCAGCCTGCATCAAGGCATTGGCCATCGCAAGGTGGAGATGTGTCATCCGTTCGGCGCCGCCGGAGACATCGCCAAGTCTCCTGCTGCAGTCGATAGCGCTGGCAAAGTGCGACACGGCTTCCCGAGTGGCAGCTCTGGCCACGGCGGCCTTTCCCGCCTTTTGCCAGTGATCGAGCGCGCCTGCCCAATCCCCAGCTTCCTGAAGGTGGTGGGCGAGGAGCTCGGGTTGCGCTTCAGTGATTTCGGTCCACTTTTTCTCCAACACATCCGCGACACGCTTATGTAGCTCCTGGCGCTTAGCGCGCAGCAGCGTGCCATACGCTGCGTCCTGAACGAGCGCATGCTTGAAGAGGTAAGTGGCCAGTGGCCGCGTCCCGCGGCAGAACACCAGCCCGGCGCCGACGAGTTGATCCAGGGCGCCATTTAGATCAGCGGCATTTCGCTGTGCGACCGCTGCCAGCAATTCGTAGGAGAACTCCCGACCGAGAACCCCGCCGACCTGTGCGACCTCCTTAACGGTTGCGCCGAGGCGATCGAGCCGCGCCATCAACGAGGCATGCAGCGTGGCGGGCACGTTCAACGCCGTCGCAGCAGCTCTTGAGAGCACTGTCCTGGCGTTGCCCTCCAACACCGCCTTGGTCAGCTCCTCGACGAACAGTGGCACTCCATCAGTGCGCTCGATGATCTCCGCGACAACGTCGCTCGGCAGCTCTCCGGTGCCGACGACCCGCTGGACCAGCGCGGCGCCTTCACGACGGTCGAGCCGATTGAGGACCAGAAGCGTGACGTGCGGGTGCCCGATCCACGGCGGTTGAAACTCGGGGCGAAACGTGAGGAGAAGCAGCACTGGCAGGCGCGGCACCCGCTCGATGACCAGGTCGAGCAGCTCGCGCGAGCTGGGGTCGATCCAGTGCACATCCTCAAAGAGCATCAGCACCGGACCTTGTCGCGCTAGGTCTTCGAGCTGCCGGAGCAGCGCATCGAAGGTCTTCTCTTTCTTGCGCTGGGGCGTCAGTTGGAGAGGCGGGAAGCGGCCTTCGGTCGGCAACGACAGCAGCTCGGCCAGCAGCGCCCCGTCCTGCGGCGAAGCCGGAGCAAGCAGGCCCGCAAGCTTATCCAGCTTCCTCTCAGGCGGGTCGTCGCGCTCCAGCCCGGCGGCACGTTCTAGCTGCGCAATGGTCGGGTGGAGCGCGCTGTCTTGATGGTGCGGCGAACAGAAATAGCGCAAGCGGGTGTGTGGCTCGTTCTGGATCCGCTCCTGCAAGGTGACGGTGAGGCGCGACTTTCCGATTCCGGGCTCGCCTGAGAGCAGCACTACGCGACCTTCACCACCTTTCGCGCGATGCCAGTGGCGCTGCAGCAAGTCGACCTCCTCCTCACGCCCGACCAGCGGCGTGGGCGTCGTCCCATGCAGCGCCTCGAACCGGCTTTCGACGGCGCTCTCGCGAACCACTCGATAGGGATGGATCGGCTCCTGAAAGCCTTTCACCTCGACGGCACCAAGATCGCGATACTCGAAAAGATCGCCGAGCAGCTGCCGCGTTTGCGGCCCGATCACGACCGCGTCGGGTTCGGCAAGAGCTTGCAGGCGGGCGGCGAGATTCGGCGTCTCGCCCACGACGCCGCGCTCTTGGCCTTCGCCGGCAGTGATCAGATCGCCAACGACGACCTGTCCGGTGCCGATGCCGATACGAACCCGCAATGGCTCGGGCTGTGGGAGTCGCCTGACGGCATCGACGAGAGCAAGGCCCGCGCGCACCGCCTGCTCGGCGGCGTTCTCGTGCGCTTGCGGGTAGCCGAAATACACCAGGACTCCGTCGCCCATATATTTGGCGACAAAGCCGCCGAAGCGCCCGACCGTATCGGCCGCGCAGCGATGGTACGCTCCGATGATCTCACGCACGTCCTCGGGATCCAGCCGTGTCGCCAGCGCCGTCGAGCCGACGAGGTCGACGAACATAACAGTGAGTTGCCGCCGCTCTGCGCGAGACTCCGAGGGTGGAGGCGGCGGCCGAGCCGTGGTGGGCCGGATCTGATCTTCGGCCAGGGCCGCAATGCCGCTGAGCAACTTACGCCGATGCCCAATCGACGTGATCCCGAGCGCCGTCAGATCGTCGGCGGTCAGGCTTGGAAGCACCTCTTCATCGATGTCGTGGCTACCGAAGGCGTCGGCATACGCGCCGAGGCCGAGGCTCACCAGCCATGCCCGAACATCCACGTGCCTACCTCCCAGGCGGTGGAGGCTTTGCCCGACCACTATATCGCAAACACTAAGCCGGGTCGCGTCTCTCGCGATGAGCAATGCCCCTTTGGCCGTGCGTTATCCTATCAGTGAATGATGCCCCCAGTCCCGAATTTTTACTGATGGGTAGCCTGCATTCAGATGGCATATTAGGACAAGTTAAATTAATATAAAGTGCGGCCCACGACCATTCGCGCGATTGATCTCCACTTTGGAGGAACTGGTATCCAGAAACCGGAACGCGGGAGGATGAAATGACTTTTAAGCACTGTCTGCTAGCCGTCGTTTTCACGTCACTGTGCATGGGTTCTGCCCAGGCCCAGTCTGCGAAGGAAGCCATCGAAGCCGCTAATGCCGAGTTCGTGAAGGCTTATAACAGCAAGGACGCGGCCGGAGTTGCGTCGAAGTACGCGGATGACGCGGCCGCATTCCCGCCGGATATGGCGCGTGTCGACGGCCGCCAGAATATCCAGAAGCTATGGCAGGGCGCGATGGATATGGGCATATCGGGGCTCACGCTTACGACGCTTGATGTCCAAGAAAGCGGAGATTTTGCGTTCGAGTCAGGGAGTTTCTCTCTCAAGGCACCCGGCAAGGATTCGAAGCTGGTCGATGCGACTGGGAAATATGTGGTGGTCTGGAAGAAAGGCCAGGACCGCACCTGGAAGCTCTACCGGGATATATGGAACTCCGACTCGGGGAAATGAAAGGCACCTACGACGCTATCAGAGTTAGCGTCATTCTCCTCGCTGCGATGGGCGGGACGGAGCCATGGCCGACTGGGCCCGCGACGCATTTGGTCCAAAATCATGCGCCGATTGTCAGCCCACGCCGCGTTGCATTCATTCCTTCGAAAGCCGACCGAAAACAGCCCGTCCCCTGCGACTTCAACATGTACAAGTGGCACCATCTCGCCGAGAACTTCTTCTGCGGCCTCAAGCGATTCAGGCGTGTCGCCGCTCGATACGAAAAGACCGACGAGAGCTTCTCCGCGCCATGATTCTATGCCGCAAGCTCAGATGCGCTCGCGCCCGGCAACGAGCCGCTCCATTTCGGGGACACGAAAGTTGAAAACGCCGTGTAGCAGGATGACGGCAGGCCGCCCCTTTCCGCCGACTCGGACATTAAGGCTCGTTCGTGGCGCTCCCATGTAGAATCTGACCCATAGCGCATCCTTTGATTCGGACGACAATGATGCCCCATCAAGCCCGGGCGGCGCTGCGGTAGAGGTAGTCTCACTACGATCGCGTGTGACGCCAGCTTAGCAACTCACGCCGCGCGCCTTTTATTTATCTGCTGTGCGTTGCAGGTCGTGACAATAGGAGTACCATGAACCCAGATGCTGGCGGTTGATCGGAGGACATTTGGTATGATTGCAAATGCCGACCACGAAAACCTCAATAGAGACCAGCAAGTCGCATTGTCGAATGCTCGGCTTGGGCACTATATGACGGTAATGGGCATAGCGTTCGCGGTCACGGCTGTGAACGTATTTTTGATATTCAGCTTCGCTCACACAGCGCCAGCTTCAGCAAAGCTGGCGCTAGCCTTGTCCGTTTTCAACATATCCTGTTTTGGCTCTCTCGCAGGAAGGTCAATTCTCCAGGAAATCAAGGCAATCAACCAAGACTATGCCGAGGCGAAACTGGGAACCCACCACGCGAGGTACGTCGCCGAGATCCCAATAGATTTGTTCGCTGCGCTGACGGTAGGTCTTCTCGTCTTGATTGGGTTGGGGCAACTCTGGATGTTGTATACTATTTGAAGCAACTGATCGGCGTCTGCGGCCATATCGAGTGCGGCCATGGCATGCCGCGCATCGATACAAATCGCCGGCAGTTCCTCTGCCTTCAGCGCGTGGTAGAACCACACCAGCAGCGGCCCCGTCCCGAATACCACTCGCCGGACATCGGGTGCGCGCTTGCGGATCAGCGCCGCGAGCAGTTGCGGGTGGCACGCGCACTTGCCCACATCCTTTTGCGACGATCGAAATTGTCGTCTATTTCCACGGATACGTCGAAACCGATATACTGTTCGATGCCTCGGCCCGGTGTCAATCGTGAGCCCGTTCTTCATCCTATGGGGGACAGCCAGCCGCGGTTCGAACATCGCCGCCACGTAGCCACCGCTTCCGCGACTACCTCATCTACGTTCTACGGCCCAATCAAGTCCACAACCGGCAGCCGCTTGCGGGTAAGGTACTAATAGGCGAAATTGATCGGAACCCGGGAGGGTTTGCCACCTCGCCTCCGAGGTTGGCTGCCGACAGAGTGCTCCGCAATGGACCGCAAGCTCGCCGCCATCCTTGCTGCTGACGTCGTCGGATATTCTGCCATGATGGAGCGTGACGAGGCGGGTACGCATGAACGGGTGCGCGCCGGTCATAAGGAACTTTTCGAGCCGACAGTAGCACGTCATCATGGCACTATCTTCAAGCTGATGGGCGACGGTCTGCTGGCGGAGTTTTCTTCGGTCGTCGAGGCGATGGAATGTGCGGTTTCGTTGCAACGTGGGCTGGCCGAGCGAAACACCTCGTTGCCGAAAGAGCAGCGCGTGGAAGTGCGCATCGGCGTCAATCTTGGCGAGGTGATTGTCGAGGGTGACGATCGGTTTGGCGAGGGCGTAAATATCGCGGCGCGCCTCGAACAACTTGCTGAGCCTGGCGGTATCTGGGTGTCTGCGAAGGTCGCGCGCGAGGTTGAGAAGAAGCTGGCTTTCGGCTTTCAGTCGATGGGCCAGCAGAAGGTCAAGAACATCGCGGAGCCGGTTGAGGCATACCGTGTCACGACCGACGGCAAGGCCAAGCTCATGCGCGCGAGCCGCAGCCGCTCATGGCTGCCAGTCGTGGCGACCTTCCTAGTGCTGGTCTTAACAGTCACAGCGGTCCTGGCGTGGTGGCAGTTCTATGGAACAAAGCGCGAGATAGGCCAAGGTGGCATCCCGACCGTGGCGGTTTTGCCGTTCAAGAACATGAGCGGCGACACGACGCTAGATTATTTTAGCGACGGCATGACAGACAATTTGATCTCGATGCTGGCAGGCGTCACCGAACTCAAGGTGCTCTCGCGTAGTTCTAGCTTCGTCTACAAGGACAAGCCAACCGATGTCCGCCGGATCGGCCAAGAGTTGAACGTGGCCTACGTGATCGAGGGCAGTGTCTGGAAGGAGACGGACCGGGTGCGCATCACCGCACAGCTGATCGACGCGCGCACAGGCGAAAATCTCTGGGCGGAAAAGTTCGATCGCTCTGGAAGCAATCCCCTTGCGATTGAGGACGAGGCGATCGAACGCATCATTGGCACGCTTGGTGGCCAGCGCGGAAAAATGTACGACATCGAATACAAGAAGGTCTGGGAAAAGGACACACCGGATCTTGAAGAGTACGACTTCTTCCTTCGGTCCAATTTCTTCTTTGGGCAGTTTACGCCCGAGAGCTTGGTGAAGGCGACGAACATAATTCTTGAGGGCTTGGCCAAATTTCCCGATTCGTCGCTGTTATCGTGCGGACTGGCCTGGGATCACGTCTTGGCGGCTAACCTCGCTTTTGACGATAAGCCTGAAGAGCATTGGCGCATGGCGTCTGAACTGGAAGCAAAGATTCTTCCGCGGGCTAACCTTGGGCCTGACGCACGGAAAAGCTGTTTGTGGTCATCCGTCTACGTCAGCGCTCATGAGGGCAACTTCGATCTGTCTCTGCGTAGGGCCGACGAGGTGATCGCGCTTTCGCCGGGAGATGCGTTTCTGATCGGCGACCTTTCATCGGCAGCCCGCTTCAGTGGCCTGACAGACAAGGCCATTGATCGAGCAGAATACGGGCTCAGGAACGATCCAAACTTCGCCGACTATTATCTCGTGATGAAGGCGAATGCCCTGACGGATATCGAAAAGTACGCCGAATCTGCTGCCCTGATCACGAAGGCGTCAGACTTCCTGATCACTGTTCCGCTGCTACGTGCCATCAACGATGTCCATCTTGGAAAAACTGTCGATGCACGCAGTGAAGTCCTCAACGCGCTTGCCATGCAGCCGTGGCTCAAGGCCACGCGGTGGCGCGATATGACGTTCCATATCAATCCTGCAGTGATTGATCGACAGGTGGCCGACCTGGTGGCCGCGGGAGTGCCAACGAAGTAGTTTCGGTTGGAAGCCGGAGTTCAAGCGTGCAGCAGCATCCTTTCCCCGCGTCACTAATCGCTTTCAGTATGCACCGATTTGAATGTCAGGCTTTGGACCATCCGCTGATGAAAAGCTGCCAGTCCGCATCCGTGAAGAGTTTCGGGCGCCGGCAGGCGTACGAAAGTCCCCGAGGAAGGAACCCGCGGGCCACAGGCGATGGCTATGGGGATTTCGGATTTCGGCAGATGTCGGCGATGGCGCGACCGCCGTCGGGAAGCTCTGGGGTGACTGCGGACAGACCGCTTCGCTGCGCCTCCGCGCGGTATTGTCGGGACGGTGGGCGGCTGGGCGCGGCTCTGTCGGTGTCGATGATCACCATAGACGTGCGTCGATCCGTTGCCGGAGGCTGAGTGCCTGCAGCTGAAGGCTGAACCATTCCATGCCGGGTCATGGCGTGCTGCTCCCGGTCGACGGGGAACCGTGTGGCGGTCCGCGCGGCTGCCTCCATCGCTCGAACACCTCGATCACGATCATGCGTCCGCCGCAGCAGGGGCATGGCGGGCGGAAGTTGTCCGGTTCGTCCGTGGTGTCATCGTCGGCCGGTGCGGCGACGTTCAGGAGTTCACGCGCAAGCGCGAGGCTGGCCTTGCGAGCAGAGCCGGCAAGCAGGCCGCAATGCCGGATGCGGTGGAATCCCTTTGGCAACACGTGGAGCAGGAAGATCCCATGACGGGTGGTGGATAGCGACCTGCGCTCTGGCAGAGTGGGGTTGCTGACCAACAACTCTGT
>NZ_JAMYOQ010000064.1:0-9504 GCF_040319905.1 Mesorhizobium sp. M0833
GGGCGCCAGTGGAGCGTCATTTGCCTGGTACCCGGCTGGAATCCACGCGCTAATGCCTCCTCCGAAAATCCTGAAAAAGTGAGCAGGTCCCGGCCGATGTGCCGCTTGGCAACGAACGTCCCCTTGCCAGCGCGTCGATAAAGCAAGCCTTCACCGACAAGCGCAAGCACCGCCTGTCGCACCGTGCTGCTGCTGAGCTCGTGCTGCTTCATCAACTCCATCTCAGTGGAAAGCTGATCCCCAGGATTGAGGACGCCGCTTTCGATCTGAGACCGGATGATGTCCGCGAGCTGAATATGAAGTGGAGTTCTACCAGGCCGAATCATGCGGTCTCCTCAACCCGAGTCATTGGTACCACGCAACTTATTGGCTGGCAATATTAGGATATTGCATTCTTGCAAGAAATGACATAACGTGTGTTTTGATGCTAAGGGAGTGGTTCCCTTATTATAGGTCCGCAGGACGGGCGGGAGGGAGGAAACAGGATGACTGTAATGGGCTATCGCTTGGGTCGGCGCAGCTTCTTGACCGGCATGTTGGGGGTCTCGTCGCTGCCACTGCTTGGGTCGTTGCCGGCCAGTGCGCAAGACAAGAAGCTGCGAGTTTTCGGCTATGGAGGCGGCGCAGATTTTAAGGGGCTCTTCGATGCCTTCGAAAAGGCGTCAGGCGTAAAGGTTTCTTACGAAGGTGTGCCTTTTGCCGACCTTCAAAACACAATAGTCCAGCGGTTCCGGACCGGAAATTCCGGAATCGATGTCTTCCTTGTGGACCCGACTTATATCCCGACGTTCTCCAAGTTGCGCATTTTAGCAGACTTGACCAGCGCTTTCGGAGAAAAAAGCAAAGGCACACTGTTTCCCAGCGATGTGCAGGGCGCTACTTACAACGGGCGGATGATGTCAATGCCGATGTGGGAGTCATCGCAACTCCTGTTCTTCAACAAGGGCCTTCTGGCCAAGGCCGGTGTTGAACCACCGGGTGTCTCGCCGGACGCACGCCTGACCTGGGAGAAGCTCATTGAGCTTGCCAAGAAGGTGCAGGCGGCCGGAGCCGAGACGGGCTTCGGCTTCGAGCAGGTCGATCGCTATTACCAGCTACAGGTTCTGACGGAATCGCTTGGTGGTGGGCCAGGCGTCAAAGGTGACGATTTGCTGACGGTCGACGTGGCCAACGATGCTTGGCTGCAGGCAGGAAAATGGTATGGGAGTCTCTTCGCCGATGGCGTGGCTTCACGTGCTCCGACTGGCCAAGAGATGCCCGACCTGTTCAAGGCCGGCCGGATTGCGTTTCTTGTTGGCGGCCCCTGGTTGATTGCCGATTTCAACAAGGTCGATGGTCTTGACTATGCAGCGGCGCCTCATCCCTATTTCGCCGGTGGCAAGGCAGTGACGCCTTCTGAATCGTTCCATCTGGGAGTGGCTGCGGACACACCGAACGCCGACCAGGCCCTGGAATTCCTGAACTACGCAGGCCTGGACAAAGACGGGGCGGTAGTTGCCTCTGGTGGAAGCAATCTATCCGCGAATATCGAAGCAAACGCCGAAGTGCTGAGCCGAATTCCCCAGCAGAATCCCAACCTGAAGGGTGTTGATATTTTGATGAGCTACGAACTAGCGAATACGGCTATCCGGCGACCGCGTTCCCTCGGATATCTGCAGCTGGAGGAGCTGGTCACGCGTGCATGGAGCGATATCCGCAATGGAAGTGATGCTGCTCTGACGTTTCCGCAACTGCAACGTGAACTTGAGCGCAGTTTCAAGCGCATCGAGCGCTAAGACCGATGGCGATGGAAGCGATTACTGAGGGACCAGGCGTCAGGGATGTATCCACAGTTGGGTTATTTTCAAACTGGAGAGCGGCTATAGCGCCGCTCCTTTTCCTAACGCCGGCTCTGGTTGCCCTCATCGGGTTTCGGTTGTTGCCAGCAGGTTGGCTCATTCAGCAGAGCTTGTCCGGCCCCGACGGCGAATTCGTCGGGCTCGATAATTTCGAGTTCCTTTTCACGGCGCCTTCATTTGCCAAGACCCTGCACGCCACCCTAACCTTTGTTGCGGTGACCGTGCCGCTGCAGACGGCAATCGCTTTTGGCCTTGCTTTACTGTTTGCCGAAAACTCGCGGGTCGTTTCGCTTCTGCGTGTCTTGGTGTTCCTTCCGGTATTCATCCCATCGAGCGTCGCAGCCATCCTGTGGGGCGCTGCATACCGCCCGCAGGGACTGGCAAATGCTCTATTGACGTCTCTGGGCCTCAGTGCTCAGCCGTTCCTCACATCGCCAGACCAGGCACTGATGTCGATCATTGTCATGAGCTCATGGGTCGGAGTCGGCTTCTGGATGATGTTCCTCATCGGTGGCCTAAAGGACATTCCTCGCGATCTCTATGAGGCAGCATCGATCGATGGGGCTGGGAAGCTTTCGTCGGTGTGGCACATCACTATCCCGCTTATGCGTCGGCCGCTGGCCTTTGTGATCGTCGCTGACACGGTGGCCGCATTTCTGCTGTTTGCTCCGATCGCAATACTTACCCGAGGCGGGCCCAACGGTAGCACGCAGCTCGTCATGTTCGACGTGTATCAGCAGGCTTATTTTTTCAATGACGTGCCACTGGCTGCTGCGGAAGGGTTGGCGTTGATGGTCATCATGATGGTCATCATCCTCATCCAGTTTCGGTTGCTATCGCGGGAGAAGCAACTGTGAGCGCCAGAGAACAAAGCTCGGCCGGGGTCGGCCGCATGGTTCAGCTCCTTTTTGGCATCACCGTCGCCGCCGGCTTTATGCTGCCGATCGTTTGGCTGGTTGCCGGAAGCCTCCGGCCCGGTGGCGAGATATTCACCTCGCTCGATCCGCTTTCCATTGGCAGCTTCATCCCGCCACGGCCGACGCTGACAAATTTTGGTAGCGCGCTCGGCGGAGCGTTCCGGACGGGATTAATCAACTCGATCGTCGTGGCCGCGTGTACGGTGGTCGTGGGGCTGCTGGTCTGCGCAGCTGCAGCCTTCGCGTTAAGCGCCATGCAGTGGCGCGGCCGCGAGGTCATCTTCGCCATGATCGTCTTCAGCTTTTTGATACCCGAGGAGGTCGTGGCTGTTCCTTTGTCGGCCATCTTCGCACGCGCCGGCCTGCAGAACACCTACATCGCACTGATCATGCCCTTCGTGGGCAGCGGCATCGTGATTTTCCTGCTGAGGCAGTTCTTCCTCGCCATACCGCGTTCGCTGATTGAAGCCGCTCAAATCGATGGAGCCGGGTGGCTAAGGATTTTCCTCGAGATATTCCTGCCGCTTTCACGTCCGGCTCTCATCGCCGCCGGAGTCATCATTTTCAATAGCCAGTGGCAGGCTTATCTGTGGCCGCTTCTGGTCACGACGCGGCAGGACATGTTCCTTGCCCCGATCACCCTCGGTATGATGGTGGGGGAGCACACCAGCGACTACGGCCAGATCTTCGCCGCATCGACCATTCTAAGCCTCATCCCTGCAGTCATCCTGCTGGGCTTCCAACGCTTCTTCACCGACTCGGTCGCGATGTCGAGCGTCAAAGAATAAGCGAGGATTCGCATGAGCATAAGACGGCTTCATTCGCCTCAAAAACAAGACTGCTTTGTCCCAGTAGGAGATGCGAGTTGGCTCAGGTAACCGTCAGGAACATCGTCAAGCGCTATGGAAACGCCCAGGTCATCCATGGCGTGAATGTTGAGATTGGCGATGGCGAGTTCGTCATTCTTGTCGGTCCGTCGGGGTGTGGAAAATCTACCCTGCTGCGCATGATCGCCGGTCTCGAAGGGATATCGGGCGGTGAGATCAGCATCGGCAGCCGGGTGGTGAACGATGTGCCGCCAAAAGACCGCGACATAGCGATGGTGTTCCAGAACTATGCGCTCTATCCGCACAAGAACGTCGGCGACAACATGGGTTTCTCGCTCAAGATCAAGGGCAGGCCGAAGGCCGAGATCGACGCCAAGGTGAAGAAAGCTGCCGATATTCTTGATCTGGGCAAGCTGCTCGACCGGTTTCCGAGACAACTTTCAGGCGGGCAACGTCAGCGTGTGGCTATGGGACGCGCCATTGTGCGCGACCCAGAAGTCTTCCTGTTCGATGAGCCTTTATCGAATCTCGACGCCCAACTGCGTGTCGCGATGCGCGTCGAAATCAAGGAACTGCATCAACGCCTCGGCACAACGATCGTCTATGTTACCCATGATCAAATCGAAGCGATGACCATGGCCGATAAGATCGTGGTGATGAAGGACGGCAAGGTGGAACAGGTCGGCGCACCGCTCGATCTTTACGACAATCCGGGCAATGTCTTCGTCGCGGGCTTCATCGGCTCGCCGGCCATGAACTTCATCAAGGGCAAGATCGATGCGAAGGACGGCAGGCAGGTCTTCGTATCGGACGCCGGTTGCGTGCTGCCGGTCGAGGGGGGTAGGGCGCAGGACAGCCAGCCGGTCATCTACGGCATACGTCCCGAGCATATTGATATCGCGACCGACGGCTTGCCCGCCACGGTTTCGGTGGTTGAGCCGACCGGCTCCGAGACGCAGATCTTTGCCAAGCTCGGCGAGGACGCCATCGACGCCATCGTCAAGGAAAGACTCACCGTCCGTCCGGGTGAAGAGGTAAGGCTAAGGATCGATCCGCGCCGGGTTCACATCTTCGACAGGCAAAGCGGCGCACGCTTGTGACCCTTACCGATCGAGCCGAACGTCGTCAGTCCGGTCGGATGTGCGAACGCGCCGCAGTTAACGCCAGTGCAGGCGAACATCAGCGTGACCGCATCCAATGCCCTTGCCGGCGCCGGTGACCACCTGGGGCATTCTTTCTATCCGAGAAGGGCGGGATTTTGCCAGGCGAAGAGTTCCAGCATGACGGCGGTATGGTCGAGGTGATTGCGCATGGCGGCCCGCCGCCTCCGGCTCGCCGATCGGCTTCGAAAACCGCGCGATGCTCTTCGGGTCGATGGCGGTCCTCCCGAGTCATCAGCTTGCGGCGGACACGCTCGAGATGGATGCCAAGCGATCCGAGTGTCTCGCCGACATGATCGAGGCCGAGACATTGCGTGAGCAGTTGATGGAATTCGACGTCTAATTGGTACAAGCCGTTCCGGTCGTCGGCTGCAACAGCCGTCGACTGATAGCGAAGGTTCGCCCGCAGGGCGGCGAGCAGGGGGCGGTTGCCGGGACGCCACTTCCGCCGCGAGATCGCCTTCGATGGCACGGGCATGGAGAAACTGGCCTATCGCTTTGAGCACTGTCTTGGCCACGAACGAGCCATGCTGGGCTGGACCACGACCAGCCGCTCGAACGCCAGGCGATTGATCGCGGCGGCGACCGGGAACCGCGAGACACCCAATTGCTCGCACAGTGCCGCCTTGTCGATGGAGGGACCAGGCCCAAGCCTTCCTGTCCGGATGGCCCTCCTGATCCGTCCTATGTCCATGCCGTTCGAAGTCCAAAGTGCCGAAGTAAAGTTCCCCAGTTTCGCCGATTTGGCCGCGGAAGCCCTTCTCGCGCATTTCGCGCCAGGACGTCGAAGCGTTGTGCGCACCTTGCCCCAACGGCTGTTCCAGCCAGGGGAGCCATTGCTCAAGCGAGCTTTGTCGGACGCGGAACACATCGAAGCGCCGGCCGCGCAGGACCTACGGACGAGCTTGCGGCTGTGCCCGGTTCGCTTGGCGATCTGCTTGATCGGATGCTCTACTTCCCCAATTTGCAGAATGGCCTCGTTGATTTCCTGCCGCCGCTAATGTCCCTCATGCTGTAGCCTTCCTCATACTTGCGGACCCAGACGCGGACCAACTGGCGCCCGATATCGTGGCCCTTGGCCAATCCATGCGGCATCTCGCCCGACAGACCAGACAACGTGACATCGCCACGAGTGCTGGTTGCCCTGCCGCACGAAGGCGCAAACGGTGTATCTCTCGCCAGTTACTATGCTGCGTCGGATGGAGCTACTGCTTACTCAACCTGCATCAACTTTAAAATTTCTTTATCAAAATATCACAAAGCCTATGCGCGTCAGAGGGAGTTGTTTTCAACATAATCAGATACTTGGCGAAAAAATTAGCGTCTAGGTCGCTGCGTTGACGGAAAAAGGCAAGAATGATAGTCTTCGGCGAAATGTTTGGTAACACGTAAGCAGTCATATGCAATAAATCAATAGTTATGCTATTTAATCTTGGGTAAGTTCCAAGAGCAGCAGTAAACGATGAGATATGGTTCGCCTTGCGGCACGACCCTGTATTGTCGCTCTACAGCCCTAGGTAACCCAAGTCCCTCACCTGTTCAAGACATTTATATACTTTAATTGCCTGGCCGGTTGGAAACTCTGCAGCGAAAGCGGTTGCCGCTGATCTCGACACTTTGGCTAAGGGCAGAGGTCCAAGAACGGACGACAAGTGAGCGGTGATCAGCGACAAAAACTGTGCTTGCGCAATAGACACACTCAGGGAGAAAAGATATGCAGCCTATAGTGGAGCGCTTGGCCGACAAGATAGAGAAAACCAGTATTGGTCAGTCCAAAAGGTCCAGCATGGACGATATGTTTTATCCGGATTTCTATGGCGGGATCGTACCGCGACTTCCCAGAGATGAGATCTATCAGTCCATCGGTCATGCTGATGGAATGTTTTCACACGGGGGAGGTCTAACAGATAAGACCACCCAACCGCAAAGACCGGAGGATCGCCTGCTCCGGAGTGACATGCGTGATATGCATCATAAGGCGCAAATAAAGGTCCATGACATTCCTACCATACTGGATGGATTTGGGGATTCTATAAAGGTACTCTCACTTGACTGTTTCGATACGTTGCTGTGGCGCAAGACAGCGACACCTGAAGATGTTTTTGCCGTGCTGGCCGATAATCCCATCGCCCGAAGCTTAGGGGTAACTTCCGACCAACGGATTAGTGCTGCGGCGCGTGCCTATCGAGCAAAGCTTTTGGAGAAAGGATCCGGGGAGATTGATATCCCTGACATTTATCGACATTTTGCGTCGCTTTCTGGTGAGGAACGGGAGCTCTTGGCCGAGGCGGAAATCCAGACCGAGATGCATGTTTGCTTTGCATTCTCACCGTACGTAGAACTGATCAGGCTGGCGCACACCCGTGGCATCAAAATTATCATCGTGAGCGATATGTATTTGCGCGAAGGCCAGTTAAGCCGCCTGTTGGCTTGGCATTTGCCTCCAGACGTTATGAACGCAATCAGTAAAATTTACTGCTCTGTTGACTATGGGACGCCGAAGAGTGGTGCCCTTTTCCCGATTGTAATCAGAGAGTGCGGCGTGTTTGCGTCGCAAATACTTCATATCGGCGACAATGAGGTATCGGATGCGCAAGTCCCGCGAAAATTGGGTGTACGTGCTCTGCATTTCGTGGCGTTTGATCGCAGGGTCTCAGACTTCTTGCGCCTACAGCACGCGGCATCTTCGTTGATTGTACTGGAAGAGGCCGCGCCGAAAGCAGTTGTTCTGCCGTGCTATAGTCCATTTCGACCTGTGTTCTCTGCAGAAGATCTGCATCCAGATGCGCCTGAGACAGTGATCGGCTACATGTCGTTTGGTCCGGCGCTATACGCCTACGCCCGTTTTCTTGTGGATGAGGTGGAGGCGCTAAAACAGAGAGGCAAACGAGTCAAGGTCCTCTTTCTGTTGCGGGATGCTTATCTTCTTTCAGCTGCGTGTGAAGCGTATGCGCGCAGGCCCATTGGCCAGTTGGCACGAATAGGCACATTCGTAGCTGTTGCGGCATCTTTCAAATCTAGCGCCGATGTCGATTACTACCTCAGCGGGATCAAGCCTGGAACAGCGAGGTTTCAGTCCACTGCGAAACAGCTTTTGCTTCCGCCCGAATTGACAGAATTGCTAATACGGATTGCGCATCAATCTGCCGACCCACAAACAACGTTCCATCAGTTGTTGCGCGATGGCGATGTGGTGGAGCTCATATTCGAGAAGTCGTCTGCTTTGCGTTCCAGATTGAGGCGTTATATGTCAAGTGAATTAGAGTTGGAGGAAGGGGATACCATTGTTTTGGCAGACATTGGCTATGGCGGCACGATCCTGGACTATTTGACCCGCACCTTTAAAGACGAAATGAAAGTAGACATATTGGGTCACTATCTTCTGGCCTCAGACGAATCTTACCGTTCGGCGAAAAGAAAAGCACTCATTACAACATCTACGTGGAAATACGATTTGTTTGAGCAATGTTGCACACTTAAGGAAGGAGCGGTTCGGAATTATGATTTGAACGGAAAGCCAGTTCTCGAGAATATTGAGCTCAGTGAGAAGCAGTACGAGAAGGTCGAGAAAATTCAATCTGAATGCGTGCGCTTCATCAATGACGCCGTGTCGTTCTTTACCAAGTCTGGCGTCACGCACGATTTTTCTATTTTGCAGCGATCCGCCCATGCAGCCCTATTCCGTCATGTGTATATGCCTATTGAAGCGGAGCTGGAATATTTCAGGGACTTTCAACACGACAACGGTGTGGGACTAGATCGTAAGGAGACGATCTATGATCAAGAAAGTGCCTTGAAGGCTGTCAGGCGCCTTCCTTCACCCTATCGGCTGGGCACATATGAAACGCGCAGCTTGGGACTTGACTTCACATTCAGCGCGCTGGTGCAAGAGAGATTTAAGCTCAATTTATCTAAAGAAGATATGAATGCACGTTTTTCACCCTTGAAGATCTCGATAGAGGGGGCGCACGAGTCGAATGTTTTCTTGATTAGGGCAGACCATCTGCATGACGGATACTTTTCGGCGTTGCTTCCATATTTTAGTGGAAGATCGGTTAAGATGTTCCTTGGGGAGCATTACAAATGGTTGCAGATCGAACAGATAGAACTAACTAATGGTACAGGATGCGGCTCGAGAAGTATATTGGGGTCGACAGACTTAGTCGAAATAAGGCAGCATGGAGAGATTTACCATTGTCTGTCACAAGCAAGTGCTGCGATAATCCATCCCATTGACTGTCGACAGTTCCAAGCTCCTCATCATTGTCATATGATCTTTCGCCCATTGGTTTCGAGGGCATCTGATCCGCCGCGGAGGCCAGGCGCCTCGCAATAAAGGAGGGAAATTCACGCGTGCACCTCACTGGCTCCGAAGGGAATCGGAGGATAGCGAGTGCGCGGCAGCGGCGATCGAACTGGCGAACTGTTCAGATCCTATGAAGGTGCGCCGGGAGAACGGCAAGAAATGACAGGGGAACGGGTCAAGGCTGGGTGATTTCGCCGTTCCTTAGCAATATCTGCCTGCACTACGTTCTCCACGCATCTTGGCCGAAATGTCCGTGGCGCATCTTCCTGTATCCCGTCTGGAACTCACGGCCACCGCAACGCCGCTGGCCTCATGCGGGCCCTCATGGGGCAAGCGAACTTGGCAGTCGTCACGGTGGCGCGATACCCTCCGGCGAAGGCCGCCTTGCGAGAGGACGGCACGGTAGCGAGGCTGCGCTCTTAAGGTCGCCCTTACGAGCGAAGTTAGCAGCACAGC
>NZ_JAMYOQ010000065.1:0-9088 GCF_040319905.1 Mesorhizobium sp. M0833
GGTCAAGGAACGCCTGTGCAGACGCCTGGTCGGCGAAGCAGTACAGCCGCCAGTTCTCATATGTCTGATCCGGCCATATCGCCTGCACCTGCCTTGTTATTGGGACCAGCCCTCGCTCTTCGCAGAAATCGCGGATCAGCGAGAAGCTGTGTCCCGTGCATAGATCATCGGGCAGCGCAACCTGGTAAGGCCACTCGCGGTCAATCTTGGCCGGCGAGGGACGACTGCTGCGCATCCGTCAGTGGTGAGCGCCGGGTTTCTTGCTCTCTCTCAGATAAATGTCGGTCTGGTGGCGCATCGCATCCGAAAGCGATAACGCCAGATCGAGGTCTTCAGGATAGATCGCCAATATCCAAGTGGCCGTCAGCTCCGCGATAGCCTGTTTCTGGCTGACGTCGGACAGGCCACGCATTTGCTTGCCATCTTGCTGACGGCCCGGTGAATGGCGGCTCGCTCGCGCCTTACCGTGGCATATATCTCGGGCTGCTCAGACTCGGTCGCAGTAATCGGCTTCATGGCGTGTGTCTCCAATCTGCTGACAGTGAACGAAATGAGAACATCAGAGTCAAGAGCCTCTTGACGGAACAGGAATATGTTCCTTTTCTAGAGGGATGGCGCACGATCCGATCGACACGCTGGGCAAGGCAACCCGGCACAACATGCTTGTGAAGGCGGAATGCAGTTGCGGCAATGTCCGCTACTGCCGTTCGGCTGACCTGATGATGGTATATGGCGACGGCGCTGATCCGCTGAAGCTGAGGTTCGATTGCAGCCGCTGCAAGCTGACGGTGAAGATCACCCTGCTCGAAGTACATCCGGAGCACCTTCCCAAGCGCCTGGTGATCCATAAGCCGGTGAAGGTCGACGGGAAGATCCGCTGGACTACCGAACAGTTCCGGGGACAGGGGCGTGGCAAAAGGCTGGACCCCGCAAACTCTGATCGACTCGAAGACACGGCTCACTGCGTTCTGCCACAATCCGCGGTGTCACCAAAACCAGCCGCTTGAGAAGCTGAGGGCCAAGCTCGGCCCGGATGCAGCGATGGCGGACGATCTCATTCCGAAGCTGAAATGCGCCAAGTGCGGCGGCAAGCGCGTTGGACTGATTTATACGCCCGACACCAACCCGAGCCCCTACGGCAAGGCAGAGGGCGGGCGATGAACCTAAGGTCCGGTTTCCGGCGAAGCAGTGCCGGCCTGCTTCATGAAGTCATGGCGGCGCGCGCGAACATGTGCCAGCAAATTCGCTTCATTGACGACCCCGGATCTAAAGAGAGACAGCGTGGTCGAGGCGAGAATCTGGCTGTCTATCAAGGTGCTGTACGATTTCGCGTCGGCGGCTATCTGATCGACAACCCGCTGGCAGATCGCTCGATCTTTAGGTCTAAGGAACTGACTTTTCGGTGCTCGTGGCAATCTCGACGCCTTTAAAGGGGAAGTTACTGTGTCCCCCGCGACCGAAGCGTGGGTCTCCGAGAATGGACCCTAATCGCATTCCGACAGATAATTGCCATTCGTTTGAGTGGTGCCGATGTTTTTGCTATGGCGTGGTAATCGAGGCCATTAGCCGTATTGGGGACGGTAATTTTGGGACCAGTACGCGCACGGTCGCGAGGGGAGTTAGTTCAAAGCCCCTATAGAGGACAATGGCCGAATGACAATTGCAACGCTGAGGCCGGACGGCTGGCCGCAGGCGACGACCGTCGGCTACGTGAACGAAGGCCTTACGCTCTATTTCCTCTGCGGCCTGGATAGCCAGAAGGCGGAGAATCTGGCGCGAGACGATCGCGTGCCCTCTATCGCCGTTTCGCCTTCAACGTGCTGATTTCCAACGTCGACGATCACCTGCGCAATCACGGCTTCCTTTTGATGGTCGCTATCGCCTGCCTACGATCTCAATCCGGTCCCGACGGATCTAGAGCCGCGGGTTCTGACGACCAACATCGATTCGTGTTCGCTTGGTCTTCTGGAGAGCGCCGCCGGGTTCTTCGCGCTGACGCTCCCGCAGGCGCGAACGGTCGCCGTGGTGACGTCGACCAGGCGCGATTTTGCCAAGGCCGCGGGGGCGCGACCGGCGGAGATCAACGGGATGGCGATCGCTTTCGAGCACGATGATCTCAAAAGGGCTCTGGCGCTCTAGGCGCGCCGCGCGTCCCGGCCTTCGACTTGCTGCAGCCATGTTCCTGGCGAGCCCGACCAGGCGCAGGACAGCCCGCTTTGGATTCGACTCGAGCCAAACGCCCCTGATCGGGCTGACGATCGCTGGTGACGGTCGATATCAGCAAGGTCAGGCTGGTTGAGAAGTACAGGGCGCCAAAGCGCAGAAAGCCGCTGCGCGACATGGCTTAGGTCGTCCGAGGGCGGGAAGCTTGCGCGGACCTCCCATTGGTGATTTGCTTCACGTCACTTGGGAGGGGCAAATGCTGAAGGTTATTGGAATAGCGGCGCTGGCTGGGATCTGTGCCACTCCCGCCTCTGCTACGTGCTTCCAAATGAGGAGCGACGTCGACGGGGCCATTGATTATCTGCTTTGCCTCCACAATGAGCACGTGGATCTTTTGAATCAGCATGCGGACGACCTGAACGGATAAGGCGCATCAATAAGCACTCTTTCGAAAGCGGCACTCTTGGCGGATGACAACGGCCGAGAAGCAGCGAACCGCATACAGAGCTTAGAGAGAGAGGTCCGCGAGCTTCGCGACGAGATCGATTCGCTCAAAACTGAGCGCCAATAATGCGACTCGCGGCTGCCTCGTACTTGTTCTCGCAACGGTGAGTGCGGCTTCGGCGGACAGCCCCGCGAGGAAAGCTCGACAGATTGCTCTTCAGAATTCGTGGTCAGCATGCATGGCGATCTCCGTTGATGGGGTCGCCGCACCGAATTCACTGTCCCCGGTCTGTCGGCCGGATGCAAGTCGCTTCCACCATGCCGCCTTCACGATGCAGCATGGCGGCGACAATGACGTCGAAAACGTTCCCGACCTCCTCTTCGATCTCGTGTGCCTTGATGCCGCTCTCCTCAGCCGCTTTCAGGGCCTGGTCGGCAAGATTCCTAATAGCGAACGGATCGCTTGACCTTGCGTTAGGCAGATGCTCTGCCATCCATTTGTCGAAGAAGTTGATGCCACGTGTGCTCATCCAGCCATAAGCTGGCGAATGGGATTAAGTTCCTTCTTCCCGAAAATCCTGCAGCGAGGCGTGCTTCCAACGATGCAGGCCCGGTGAGCAATTGCGAGTCGGATTGAGCCGATCGGACCTTAGTCGGCGGTTGCCGATCAGACTTTAGTCGGCGGTTCGAGGAACAAGTCACCCTCTCGATGATTGGTACGATAATACCGTCGGAAAGGAATTTCAAAGTGGGAGATGACAAGCCCAGCCGCGAGCGACTCAAGGAGGCTCAGGCGAAGGGCCTCGCGGAGGAGACCGGTATAACGGAGGCGCAGGCAAGCGATCTGATTGAAATGATTGGGACCGATCGCGCATCATTGCTGCGCGAGGCACGCATCCTGAAGAAGCGCCAAACGCCGCCGGCAAAGTCGTGACACAAGGATGGCCCCCACCCTCCGGGAGAGGACGCGGGCCGACCGGAGGACACCGATCTCAGCATCGGCCTCGTAGCAATGCTGCAGATGCCTAATCCGCGTCTCAAGGTTGCGTTCCATAAGAGGTCTGTCTGGTGCAGCGTGCCTACTTGGCCTTCTTGCCTTTTCGGTTCATCTTCGGCTTCGATGCCAGCGCAGCAGCAGGAGCGGTTTCGGCCGTAAGTCGTTGCTCCCGTAGCCGAGCCGTCTTTGCATCTCGCGCGATGCGCTCAATGTCGGTGAAAGCCCGTGCAGCATCCGACGTGCGCTCCTGTCTGTCGGATTTTTCTTTATCAGATAAGTATCGCCTCTCCCGCATTATTGTCCTCGATCTGACGGTACGGGCTTTTGTGGCCGACCGAACCATTGTCGCCCGACCGTGTTCCCCCAGACAACAAAAAAAGCCCGCGCCTCTGGCGGAGAACGCGGGCCCGATCGGGCTTTTGGCCCGTCTGCAGCGGGCGCTGAGGGGGCGCACTCGCTGATCACAGACAATCATCAGAAATCACTAAAGTTCCACCCTGACTAATACTTCGGAAACGACTGCAGCAGCATTGAGACAAGATCTTTGCCGGTGCTCGTGAAACAGAGGGCGCGATTGGTCTGGGCATTTGTCGGAAAGTCCCAACCCCAGCTTCTCCGGTGCCTGCCCTGAGTGTCTTCGCCCCGCTCCGTAAGGTTGGTCCACGTGATGTTGTTGGTGTTGCGCTTGCAGGCGCCGCCAATCAGAAGACCATCGTCGACGGTATCTGCAACCGCATCTTGAGAAGCTGGCGCCGTGCGGTGATCAGCGTGCGGATCAGCATGCTGTCGAAACCCTTGACCCGAACTTCTCGGTAGAAACCAACCTCGGCCAGATGTGCCAGGCCATTCGCATCATTCGCATCGGTCTTGTTCGCGGCCATATCCAGCGCGGCCGATGTGGCCTCTGTTCCTGTTAGGCATGATTCTTCTCCCATGCCACCCTCCGCCGCGGCAGCGCTCAACACGAGCAAGCGAATGTAACAACAATGGGCTGAGAGGGCCGCCCAGGATTTCAGCCGAAAGGGTTACCGGGCTCTCGGTCGATCGAAGCTGCGGGCTGGTTAATGGGCGCAGTCGCGCCATTTCTTGAAACCGGTCGTAACGCTACGCGACGACGCGCGCAACATCGGGCTTGGTCCTAACCACGACTGGGCTTCTCATGGTGCCGATGCGTTTGGACTAATGTGCCTGGTGCATGCCGTTCCCGAGAAACTCCCTGCCAACACGCGTGCCAAGGTACTAGCGCTCAGCATCGTCTGAAATGACGGGCGGTCGGAATCGGTAATCGCAGTCGGCTTACCTTTGGAGGTGTCGGCGAAGCAGCCTGAGGTTGCGATTATTCGCCTTGAAGTATACGTCGAAGATCGAACCTAGAATAGGAACGCTCCCCACAACCGTATCGAGCAGCACGTTCCCCAACATGCGAGCGATCAGGCCATTCCCAGCACCGCAGTTACGCGCTTGTAAGACGATGTAAGCTGAAACCAGGCCTGATGCTGCATCTCCCAGGACAGGGACTAGGCCGACCAAGGCGTCCATTCCAAAACGTATTGAAGTTCCGGGAACGCGCCAGCGGGAATCGAGTAGACGGGCCAAGAGATCCAACTCGTCAATTGCTGTCGCTGCCTTAAGCTCGCCAAAGCCCTGCGCGCTCTTCGCTGGCTTTGAACGGTTGCGGCGAAGTATCAGGTCTTCTCGATCCAGGGCAGTCATTCTAGATTTTCGCTCGCGCCGGCTGGATCATTGATCAGTTACCCTTAGCCTGCGTCCAACCCGGGGGCACGTCGTCGAGCAGGGTCGTTTCATCCGAGCCCTGCGTCGGCTCAGCTGGGGGCATTTCACCATTCGGGGTCATCTGATTGACCGCCTCAGGCAGATCTCGCGTGATCCTGGCAATGAGCTCCTCGCGCGAAAGACCGGTCTGCATAGAAAGAGACGTGAGCGTATCCTCGTCTATGGCCATCTCCACCTCGCGTGGCTCGATTGGCTGGTTCGGTCCAGTGCTCACCCAAGAGTCTACCTTTGATCCCGCACCCACATTTCTGAATCGTTCGAGGATGTCGCCGAGAGCGGTGCCCGACACACCTTTGGACAGTTGATCGACCATTCCACCTTGCGGATTGTTTGGATCGCGTTCCCGCGCGCGACGGATCATGTCTCCTATCTTGTCGCGGTTCTGGTAGGCTAGAACCCCAAGCATCGCGATCGCTAGTTTTCCCAGATTTGCCATTGGTTCCTCCTTATTCCAACTTGAAAAAGGGCTCCGCCTGGCAAAAGTTCCGCGAACGACGATCTAATATTGTGCAGGACGCACGCTGGAGTTTGCGGTTTCCCACTATCACTTTGAAAGAACTTGGCTTTCGTCGGCGATTGAGCATGAGCGGATTTGTTCCTTAGTACGAGGGGGCGAGTGTTTGGTACAAAAATCTGAGCGGGTGATCGGATAACTGGCTCGGGCGAGGCCGCTTCGGCGCGGAGAGATCATGCGTTCCTCGAAGCGCCTGATCGCCGCCGACAACCTGACGCAGAAGGAAAACGCCAAGTTCGAGGCGCAGCTCGCCATCGCCCGCGCCATGATGCGCGCCGGCCGGTCTTGACGATCGACAACCCAGCGCCAGTATCCTGGCGATGGATGAAAATTACATCTACGGAGAAAGAACCGGCCTGCAGCTCGTGCGTATGGCGATCGGCCGGCGTGCTGCCGAGCGAGGAGGCAGTCAACCTGCTCTATGGACCGTTGCCGGTGCATGAGGGCGAGGCGCTTGCAAAAGCGATCATCGAGACTGTCGAGCGGCTGACCCGGACTATTGACGCTTTGCCGTGGCCATCCGAGCCAGCGATCCCAAGATCAGATCCAGTCGTAGACCTTGATGATCTTGCGCGTGCTCGGATCCACCAGAACGGTCCGGTTGTCGACGACCACATAACGGTATTTGACGTTCGGCACTTCATGCAGCTCGACGGTGTCTGGGAGGGGCGAGCCGATGTTAAGCTCCACTCCAGGGATTTTCACCGATGCGAGCGGCTGCTTCTTCACGTATTCCTTGATGACGGTTTCCTGCTGCGGTTCGATGATCACGTCCTGGGCGGCAGCGGCACCAATGCCGGCCAGCAGCAGAAATCCCGCCGCTGCGGTGGAAAGATGCATTCTCATAGCCGTCTCCTTGTTGAGATTTTGCCGGGACGCAGCTTCATCGCGCCAAGCTCACCTCAACGCGAGCCAATCAACGAACGTTCCTCGAAGGGGCTTAAACCACTAGACCGTAGGACTTACGTCTGGCCTGGCCGCGCAATGGTCCCGAGCGCCGGTGGCGTCGGGAACAGCCGTAGCCTATTCATAGTTGGTGCGTCATCTCCGGGAGGAGAAATCGGCGCAGGACAAGCCCTCATGCGCTGACTGGGGTCCGCAGGCCATTGCTGGATTTGGCAAGCGGACCCTTAGTTCCTCTGACGCTCCGGATCGTCGCCGAAGCCGAGCAGCGAAGCGTCACGGATATAATATTTGTGCTCGCCCCGCAGATGTTTAATGCGCAGCTTCACCCCAGGCTGACCCATTGAGTAGCCGGCCGCTTCTTGACGCCTTCCGGAGGCTTACGCGTGCTGCTGGTCCGGAAGGGGTCGATAGTGTTGAAAAAGTCCGCAACTAAGCTTGTTGACCCCATCGGTTATCCGCCAACAACGGACAGAATCGAGTTCGCGCTAAAAGCTCAAGAGCCACGCGGTAACGAACTATTCCGGCGGCTTGATGCGGAAGATCGAGTTGCCGGAGATCCATAGCGAATCATCTCCATAACGGATAGCGTCGCCTAGGTACACTCCGGATGGGCGCTTGAACTTGCCACTGAACGAGTTCGTATTCGGGTCAATGCGAATGACCGGGACGAGTATCGTTGATAGCCAGACAAAGCCGCCTCCGACTGCTATATCGCCGCCCTCTCCGGCGGCGTCAGCCTCGATGGTGGCGAGAACCTCACCGGTTTTGCCATCGATCCGCTGGACGGTTCCGTCGCCCTGATTGAGGACCCAGATCGATCCTTCGCCGGACGTCAGGAACCGCGGCTCTGGGTTGAGAGCAGTTGTCGTAACGATCTGATTCGTTTTCGGATCGACACGGTACAATTCACTCTTCGCAGTTCCTGTAACCCAGACGGACCCGAAGTCTGCGACTACGCCGGAGCTGGCAGATGGCAGCGGTACCTTCGCGACCTCGTTCCCAGTCTGAGCATCATAGCGAGCCAGGATCTGGCCATTGCTACCGGTGACGGCCCATACGGCACCTTCACCGACTCCGATGCTACCTTCGCTGTCGAATAGGAGGGACGGTATTTGCAGGACGATTTTGTTTGCGCGCGGGTCTACCTTGTAGATTGTCTTGCTGCCGACATCCGGCACCCAGACGGCGCCCTCGCCGATGGAAATCCCGCGGTAACTGCCGACAGCCCCCTCAATGGGAATGTCGGTAACAGCTCGTCTGGATTGATCCGAACAAGCTTACGGCCACTCATCATCCAGAGAGAGTCAAAACCGAAGGCTAAGAAATCGCCGCCACGCTCTATTGTCGCTTCTATGAGCACCTCAGGGGGTTTTTCCTCGGGAGCTGCCGGAGTTGCCCAAGCCGAGGCTGCTATCGAAAGAGCGATCGCGTATGTTGCTGTTTGGATTCCCATTTGCCCCTCCATCAGGGGAATTCCACCTCGCCGTACTGGCTCTGGTCATTCCAAGTAGCGGCCAAACGCAAGCACCCCTGGCATCACGGCTAGGATGGTTGTTGTTCAAGCGTCTTCCGCTTCGCGGGGCCGGCTAGCTAGATCATAAACTTTGGACGGCAGCACCGGAAGCCGAAAACGCTCCCAGGCCTTGCGGAGGGATCCGACAGCATCCAGCTCTCAGGCGCCAGGAGTTCGAACTTCTTTCGGTTTGGAAAGACGCTCCCATACGTCGCACGCCCTTTTTTCGTCTCGGCGATGAAGCGCGTGAACTCTCGTTCGAGCTCGAACACCGATTGCTCCTTTGTGTCGGCGGTTCCTCGCTGTCCGCCATGAAGTCGGAAGCGTGGATCGGAGGTAGAGGTCGTCCATGACCAGGTATCTCTCCGGGCACCGTTTCCCCACCTATGACGGTTCTGTCCCAATCCAACCAGACACGGGCGCCGCGGTCGCGGGCGAATTCGAACGCCTCGACAGCATCTTCGAAAGCAGCAAGCACAGTGCTGCCGTCGACGACTTCGAAGCCGCCCTGGTCGGCGAGGTGGATCTTGAGGCGGTCTGTCATCCGCGGAACCGCTCTGTGGTCCAATGGATCTTGCCATCGATCTTCATGGGCTTGTGGATCATCAGCCGCTTCGGCAGGTGCTCCGGGTGCACCTCTAGAAGCGTGATCTTCACCGACGGCTTGCAGCGGCTGCAATCGAACCTCAGCTTCAGCGGATCAGCGCCGTCGCCATATACCATCATCAGGTCAGCCGAACGGCAGTAGCGGACATTG
>NZ_JAMYOQ010000066.1:0-8688 GCF_040319905.1 Mesorhizobium sp. M0833
CAATCCCGTGCTGGCGGCACACATCCTGCACCTTCGCCAAGCGCCGTTCGCGCTCAACACCAGCTTGGTCCACTATCTGATCCATTTCCGTTTCCTATTCAAATTAGACCCATTACTAGTTGGGCTCTGGCAGGCGAGGATTGTTTCACGGCCGCAATTCCTTTACCGCAGCCGTTTGTGGGACATGGTGATTTACCATTTGATCTGCCGGCCCAATGAAGGTGCTGGAGTTATGTAGACGCCGAGCGTCACGATGGGTTTTCCTCGGGGATTTGTGGAGAAATTTGCTCAGTGCTCGCGTAGCAGGCGTCCGTACCCATCGAACTGATCGTCGATGCCGGCCAGGCGCAGGCATTTCCACATCATGCCTTGGTTGCTGGTAACCACAGGCTTGCCGGTGTCTTGCTCGATCTGATCAATAACATCGATGGCGCGGAAGCCACCACAGCTCAAGAAGATCGCATCCGCGTCTGGGTGATCGATCGCCTTGGCGAACTCACGAATGTACGCCGGCGTTACCCTGGTAATATCCTTGTCGTAAACCAGACTTAGGCCCTGAACATTCAGTAGCTCGAACCCGCTCTTTTGCATGTACTGCGCTACGACCGACGTCACGTCATCAGTGTAGGGCGTGCCCATCACGATCTTTTTGGCTGATACGGCGCGGAGCCCCTCGACAACACCGGTCAGCAGCGTCGTTGCTTGCCGATCAGGGTTGGCCCGCTTCAATTCACGGATGACTGCCTCTTCGCCCATTACTGCGGTCCCCGACGTACAGGCATAGCAGATGACAGGAACTTCGAATTCCGGCATCAACCCCGCCGCCGATGCCGCCAACCCACTTTCCATCGCAGCGAGATTTTCGATCGTGCAGCCTACGGGCATGGGCGAACGGGTGAAGTGGACACAGACGCCTTCCGGCGCCATGCGCATCATGTCTTCTTCGATCAGGTGGTCGCTTGAAATTAGGACAAAGCCTATCCTCGTCCGCCATGCGCGGCCTTTGTCCAACTCTGGTACCCATTTCTCAGAGGCAACTTTCAGAGCTACCTGTGTTTTCGCCGCTTCCGTCATTTCCATTACCTCAATTATCCGATGGACCGCCGTTCGTCTCTCACACGAGCATTCTATGCGAGGATCATAAGCTCGGTCTGACAAAAACACAAGCTATATACAGGCAAAATTCACCATGTGGATAGGGCTTGAGGCGGCGCCTTTGTTTTCCATTCCTATCCGCGGTGCGGCCATCGCAACGAGACGGAATACACCTACGGTCGAGAGGCCCCTGCGGCACGCGACGTCGGGGTTTCTGATGAGACGCAGGTATGCCACAGTCAGTCGCTCGAAATATAGCGGCTGACTTTCTTCAGCATCCAGCGCAGATAGGTCGCCCTCACTTTGCCGAACGTGCCAAGGTCGTTGGACGACAGAGCGTCCGAAAGGCCTTTTAGTTCGCTCAACAGCTCTTCCATGACGTCGTCCCAGTCAAGATTCGGCAAGAACGTGTACCAGATGCGGGCGACTCGGTAGTAAAGTAGATCCGTCATTTCGCGCATCGGTTTGCTGCCAATAAGATCACAGATCAGAGTTGCAAGGTCGTTAGCCAGCTGCGCATAGCCCTCGATGTCCCGCTGACCGCGAAGGTCCTCGGCTCGCGCGATAAGTTCATGGAGGGTCTCCCGGTGCCGATCCGTGACCCAGTTCGGGGACAATGATCCCATCGTCTCCGCAAGAAGGATCCGCAGATCATAAATGTCTTTGAATGTCTTCATGTCGATGTCGGTGACGCGCGTACCGACCCCGTTCCGGATCTCAAGCAGCCCTTCATAACTGAGCTGCTGGAGGACCCGTCGCAGCGGCGTCCGACTGACGCCGAACTCAGTCGCGAGTTGCATCTCATTGATCATCATGCCGGGCGGATATTGTAATATACCGATCCGCCGCCGAATAAAGTCGTAGATACATCGCTGACGTTGATCGGCACTTAGTTTAGTAGGTTTAGTCATTTTTTAAATTTAGCTCCGTCTGTCTCTTGGCGAAGACCTGCCATCGAATACATGCAACCTATTGATACCGTGCTCTTCCAGCAACGTGTGCATGGGACGCACCCGGAATCTTCTCCTTGACATGTTCCGCCGGCGATTACCTCTAACCTGGCGCCACCGCGCTGGTGCGGCGAAGAGCTCGGAAACAGCTCAGCGAGACATCGGCGATACGCCGATGCTCGTCATCGGTCATCGGGCCCGGGAAAGTGAACTGACGAAACACGAAATGCGGTGGCGGACCGAAGTCACCGGCGGAAATCGCAATGACCTCATTTCCCATTATGTCGACGCAATAGAAGAGGCCTTGTGCAAATTCTTCGACGAGTATCCTCGGCAAGGACCGCCATATGTGCTTCCTGCCCAATAGATAAGTCGTATGCTCGGCCAACTCATCCACGGTGCGGCACAATCGGACACCGACGCTGCCGCTGCCTTCGGCTGGCTTAAGAATGACCGGCAGGCCGATCTGCGCGGCAGCGCTTTCTACTTCCCTCGCATTCGCTGCCACGCGATAAGCGGGTACTGGAACGCCGGCTGCCGCGAGGAACTGACGTTGAGTAACTTTGTCGCAGCATCGTTCAGTCGATGGGGGGGTCGGCCCCGGTAGATCGAAATGTCGGCAGAGCTTGGCAACTGTCGCAAGACCGACTCGTCTTCGCCCGAAAAACCAGTAATGCCAGCAATGTCATAAGTTGCACGTAGCCGGGAACATTCGCGGATCAGCGAATCGAGATTGTCTGTCTCGACACGTTTGACTCACTCCTTTCCACCGCAAGATAGTCGTACCAAGCTGGATCGGCCGACAGGGTAAATGGATGAAGCCCAAGACGCCGGGCCGCTCGAACGAATAGCAGACCGATACCCCTATGACCTTCAACCAGGATGAACGCTCTTCGTGCCATTGGCCTTGACTCCGATTTTGTGTGTCGTGCAGCGGTCCGAGCGTAAATCGCATCTATTGTTTCTAGCTAGCTGTCTGCCTCAGACTTTGCGGTGAACTTAGCATTGTCAGCGATTTGGGGCCGTGAAGGTTCTGTAAATTTGTTTGAAGGATCTGTTGCGACCTCTTGCTTACCGGCGGCGTGGTATGGAGCGTCGCGACGAATTTCGGAAGATTGCGACTTAAGGGGCGCCTGTAAAAGTTTAAACTTAACGTGCGTCGGCAAGGAGTTGACGGTACAAGTCCATTACGATGAAGAAGTAGGGATCCACATCGGCCCGAGTCATGCGCGGGCGGTCGGGAGGGCGCAAGTGAAGCGTTGGCAGGGGAGTGCATAGGCCAGCTATTGTGCCGCGAAAGAAGTTTTGTTCCAGGCGCCGACGCGTTTCAGATCGTGGAAGGTAACACGGACTGGTGCGCTTGTAGCGAGCACCCGGACGGCCCGACGGGGTCGCAGACCAATCGCTGGTCGCTACTAATGACGTACCGCGGCTTCGTGATGCGGCTGGACAACGTCTTCGCCGCGAGCCTCGATGGGTTTTTGCCCGCTTCCACCTCAAAGCTCCCGTGACATTGGCTGAAGCATGCCGGTCCACACATCAGGTTCTGGAAGCGACGGTGTGCCCGTTTCGTCCTCTCCTGCCATTTGCTGCAATTACTGGGTGGGACCTTCTTTTGGTCGTTACCGCTTCGCTCCAAGCTGCTTTCATTGACAACGCCGCTTCGTAAGCTGAATCACTCGAGAGCATAGCCCCCACGATCCGCGCATTGTTGTTGGCCAGCGCGACGGCCGCGACGTTGGCGTGCCGCCGTTCCCGGATCTTGCCGAGCCAGAGGCTCCGGGGTCCCTGCTTGCTGCCAGCCCGGCTCAAGCGGCGCGAGCGTCATGGATCATCAACGTGCGCAGATACCGATCCGGAGAGGTCGATTATGACGGCCATATATCCCGACGCGGCGACCGCCATTTGCGAGGGCTTCTCTACGAACAGCGTCGGTTATTCTGACGCGTAGCTCAACCGAGAGCAACCCTGCGGATATGGGACCTCAAGCTCCGCGAGAGGATCGGCTTCAAACGCGCGGCCTTTGCCGTAGCGCGCAAACTGGCGGTCAAGATGCATGCGAAGCTCAAGACTGGCGAGCTCTTTGATCGGAACGCAGGGCCAACGACATGAAATTGCGGATAACGTTCAGGATCTGAACGCCTGATACGTCCCTACCGGGACGTGGGCCGAGCCATTCCGCTGATGGGGTTGCACCGCTGACTCAGCAAAGTGCGTCGTCCACATTGAAGGCTCCTCCCGCGAACCTCCATCATGCGGCGACCGATGTCGACCGCGAAGACAACCGTGTACCCGGCAAACGCATCTCAAAGCGCAAAGATACTTGACGTCCCAACCGCGATTTAGACAACCCCATCTGCTGACGATCAGCGCAGCGACGATGGATCGGCTCCTGTCGCAGCTGCGTGTTGTGGCTCGCGGCGGGCAACGCCGTCGCGCCGGAACGAGTTCGGCAGTGCGCCGGTCGGGTTCCGGTCCGCACCTTCGGGGACTGGAACGACCCGCCGCCCGGTTATGTCGAGGTCGACAGCCCGAGGCACCTGTCGCCATCGATCTTCAGCGCTTCGCCGCCAGCTGAAGATGGCCTGGCAGGCGGGGGGAGACACGCCTCACGCATCGAAGGCCGTATCGGCGGACCAAACCGTATCCGAAGAGGCCGAGCATGCTGGAGCCGTACGAGGCCCGGATTCGGGCATGGCTTGAGGCCGAGCCGACACTCTCGGCAGTCACGGTGCTGCAGCGTCTCATGAGTGCCGATCCGTCGCGCCTCACGAAGAAGACCCAAAGGACATTGCACAGCACAGGATCGGCGGTTTCCATCATTGCCTTTAGCTGCGGCTGGATGTGTAGGACACGGGCTGCAGACGGTACTGGCGATAGCGCTTGATCAAACGAGCGCCGATGACGGCTGGAACAGATTGCCGTAAAGCCGCACCACAGCATAAAGTTGACCAAGGCCGCTGGCGTGCGCGTCGCCATTGAGAACGCCGGTGCGACGCTGATGCATCTGCCGCCATAGTCCCCTGACTTCAACCCGTGTATGGATGGCTCCTGCGGATTGAGCGCGCTCGAGGTGGTTCGGATTGATCGGGGTGGCCTGATTCTTCGTCTCCGTTCGTTCGCCATCACCTCACTTTGCCCTGACCATTCCTTAAGCCGTTCAGGCGACCGCCTGCGGCTGATAGCGCGTGCCGTCCCGAAGGATGGCGAAGATCGTTCTTGCCATGCGATGCGCCAAGGCGATGGCAACAACCTTTGTCTTTTCCGAGCTAGTATGCTTGATACCCAGTCTGATCTCAGCTCGCACCTCCGTCTGGCCATGATCTACGCCATGGCGCCTAGATACAGCAAGCGTCGGATGTAGCGATGCCCCATCTTCGAGATCCGGCCGACCCTTAGCTGGGCTATCTGCCCTTCGTGCCACATGCCTATAAAAGCCTTCAGACGATATGCTGAACCTTGTTCTACGGCGTCGGCGCGGCGCGGCCATTGACTGTCGCGAGCGGAAGCCGGCTCAGCTTCTTGTCGGTTTCCATGTCGAGGCCAACGCAACGCTGTCCCACGAATACTCCGAAGTAGGTCCATGTCCATTTCCCTGGAAAATGCTCGGCAACCGACAAAGACCGTTCGGTTTGTCGCGTTCGCGACGCAGTCGTGGTTCAGGCAAAATCGGTGTAGCCGGCTCCTTCAAGCCATTAAACAACACTCAAAAGGTTATGGGGAAGCTGGCACAATTTTTGAAACCTCCTCGTCGCAGGCGGAAGGAACTGCCATGCCGTTCATCTTGTGGGGCGAGCGTGGACCTTGGACCGCCCTTACCAGTCGCTTCTCAACTAATCAACATATGGTTAGGCATATGCATCATGTAGTCGAAAGGTCCGGTCGCCGGTGCTCCCCGGTAAGGGCCGAATTAAGTGGCGAAAAGGTGACTACCTGTGTTGCGTCACTTGATCTCGCCATCGGGGCGCATGAGCGGGTTGATGGAGCGGAGCTTGGCGGGTGCTGCCTAGAAAGCTCATGCAGGCGCACACGTTTTGCTAAACCGCAGGCCCCCTGTTCGCAGCGAGCTTCGACACCTTCCGGTGCATCTGGTCGTCGAGTGTGCCACTGCAGGTTGGCCTACTCGGCTCCTGGACGCGCCGTGAATGATCTGAGCGAGTTCGACGCTTTTGAGGCCGGAGGAACGCTTGTCTCGATCGCTGTACGGATACCTTCGTCAAGGGACCGATACCAGCAGTGGGCTTATGGACAAAGACGATTTGAGCTCCGGCAACTGTGTCCTAGAAACAAAAGCCAAAGATCAAATTGCCGGATGAGAATCAAACCCTCAGGGGGAGGCCGTGTCCGAGCTGTGCGTAGCGGCCTCTCAGTACCAGCTGCTCCTAAGTGTCTAGCAAATGCGGAAGGTTGGGGACAAAAGACGATACGTTCGCCTGGAGGGTTGTAGATGGCCGGTGACAGACAGGGCCGATCCGACCGTCAATCGGAGCGGGTGACATTCCGAAAGCCGACGTACAACCATGCAGCCGATGTGTGGGCTCTCATCGCGCTCTGCCCACAACTAGCCCGCAACTCGCTTTACTGCGAACTCCTGCTTTGCACTCATTTCGCAGACACTTGCGCAGTCGCGGAGCGTGCTGGGGAAGTGGTTGGCTGGCTGTCGGCGTATCGACCGCCCAGCGAGCCCTCTACGCTATTCGTGTGGCAGATTGCTGTGCATCCTGCGGTGCGCAACACAGGGGTGGGCAAGGGACTAATCGTCTCAGCCTTCAACAGGCCATGTTGCAAGAGCGTGACGCACATCAAGGCCTCTGTCGCGCCCACCAACAAGGCTTCCAATTCGCTCTTTGCTACTCTGGCTCGGGACCTGGGCGCGCCAATCCGGCAGGCTCTCTGGTTCGACCGTGACGCCGATTTTAAGGGACAGTATGAGAGCGAGTGCATGATAACCGTCGGTCCCATCAAACTGCGCTCGATTTAGACCCTGCAGGCATAAAAGGGTCTTGTCAGGCCAAAATAGGAAGCAACGATCGGCCAAATTGAACTCGATCTCGGGGAAATTCGCGACCCTCTACCATCTTGAGATGGGGTAACAGGCCGCCAAGCAAGCCGCTCGCTGCGCTACGGTGGTGTGAGTGGCGCGCTCCGCTCGCGGTCTGCTTGGCGCAGCGGCGGCCGTCCCTCACAATGATGGTGTGAACGGCGTCATGGCCGAAGACAGCGCCAAACATCAAGGAGAGACCACCGTGGATTATTATGCGGGGATTGATGATGCGCCGTGATGGCGCGGGAGGTGAACATGGAATAGCCACCTCTCAAGCTTGCTGATTTTCGACCGGCGGCTGCAATGCCGCCCTCCCGCAGGAGCAGCGGGCGGAAGGGGGCCGAAAAGCTCGACCGAGCGTCGCCGGTTGGGTGTCATAAGCAGATCGGCCTGAACTGTACCGGGTGCGGATCATCGACCGCAGGCCGGACTACCACAATGTTTATGGCTAGATAACGAAGTGAGCGCCGGAAGCCTCGGATTCAACCGGTAACGCCTCCAAATTGTGCGATGACATGGGAGGCAAGAAGCGATCGGACGCGGTGTGGTTCGTCTATCCCCACTGCGGGGCGCGTCGAACGCGTCCGAGACGGGGAGGCTCTCATGGCCCTGTCTTCCGCATCGCCCGGGGTAAAGCTCGCCGCCTACGGGCATCAAGGTTGGAAATCGGAACACGGGAACTCGGATCGTCTGCCCAGTACGGAACTGGGCTCGCCGCGACGGCCGGAGATGGACGACACCGAGGGCGGAGCTTCCGTAGTAGTCGGAGCGCGGGAAAGCCGCGCGCAGGAAGACCGTAGACCTGCATGACGGAGGAGTGATCTGTGGACATGGATCCCCGGGCCAACGAGGCTTGGGTACTCGGCGTTCAGCGCAAACTCTACCACTGGAGCAAGGCAAATCCCGACACTGGTGGCTGGCCATCCGAACCTGAAGATGGCGACCGCGGCGCTGCTTTCTGTGCATGCCGTGCTACTGCGCGAGTTCCAAGCTTTCGAGAAGCAGGTTCGCGCGCTGGTGCGCCGGGACGCCAGGGCCAGGCGGTTGATGTCGACGCCAGGGGTCGGCCCGATCGTCGCGCTCACCTATCGCCGGGACGATGGATCAGGTCAGACCGCAACTTCGGACGTCGGCTTGCGACCACGCGGCTTGAGATTGGCTCGGCCTCATCCTCTTCAACCCCATCAGGTGGTGGCCGGCGCGCCGACCCCGTACAGAAGCGATTATTGGATGACGCAAAAGAGGGATTGACTTGTCGAGGCCCGTTACAGAAGTCCGAAGTTGCGGCATATACACATCTCGCAAGGCCCATCCATCGGCACAGGGCCGGAAGTAGGCCAGGCCCGGTGGCCTGGAGGAAGCATAGCCGTTCCAAACGAAGAGATTGCGTACGGCAGAAACGACGGCGACGAAATGCTGAAGGGACCGCGTCTTGTCGCGCCACAGTCCTTTGACGCCATCGGCGGCAAAGCGACCCTGCCAGCACCATACGCAGGTCTTGGACTGTCGTAAGCAGATGAGTTGTCCGGGTTTGGTAGCACATGAGTTGTCCGGTTTTATCGCCAGCCAAAGGGAGGCTGGGGATGAGACGGACGGCAT
>NZ_JAMYOQ010000067.1:0-7929 GCF_040319905.1 Mesorhizobium sp. M0833
TTCCGTCAAGAGGCTCTTGACTCTGATGTTCTCATTTCGTTCACTGTCAGCAGATTGGAGACACACGCCATGAAGCCGATTACTGCGACCGAGTCCGAGCAGCCCGAGATATATGCCACGGTAAGGCGCGAGCGGCCGCCATTCACCGGGCCGTCAGCAAGATGGCAAAGCAAATGCGTGGCCTGTCCGACGTCAGCCAGAAACAGGCTATCGCGGAGCTGACGGCCACTTGGATATTGGCGATCTATCCTGAAGATCTCGATCTGGCGTTGTCGCTTTCGGATGCGATGCGCCACCAGACCGACATTTACCTGAGGGAGAGCAGGCAAGGCGCCGCTCGCCATTGATGGTACAGCGTAGCCGTGGCCCTTCCCCTGCTAGAATAGACCGCAAATGGCCTTACCAGGTGGCCCTACCCGATGATCTATGCACGGGACACAGCTTCTCGCTGATCCGCGATTTTTGCGAAGAGCGGGGGCTGGTCCCAATCAAAAGGCAGGGGCGGCGCTGAGAAATGCCACGCGGGCAATCTCCGGCCCTACACCTTCATGCAGGCCATGGGTGCTTGGATGCAGCGCCCAGTTTCTCCAGTGGGCCAATCATAATGCATCAGGTCAGGCTCGCGTTTACGCGTTCGACTCTACCTCCCGCGAAAAAGTACCTGTCGATACATGCGATCTAGCCGTCGCCTTGGGGTCATGGAGCAAAATTCAAAATGCATTGTTAGGTGTAAAGATTAGGAGCGACCTATGCACCCCAGCCTCACCTCGAACAATATGGCTCGCGGCACTCCGACTACGCCGGCCGCGGAAGGGCTAGCTCCGGCGTTGGCCCGCAACATTGACGCTCTCGTCGAGCGTAGAAGGCGAGAGGCGAAAGCAGCTTCTCTTCAGGAAAGGGCCGCCGCCGCAATCAGCAGATTTGCCGGCAGCATGATCTTCGTCTACATCCATCTCGTTTTCTTTGGCGGCTGGATCGCCTTTAACACTGGTATCGCTCCGATCGTTCAGGCTTGGGATCCTTCTTTAGTCATCTTGGCCATGCTCGCGTCCGTGGAGGCAATATTTCTCTCCACCTTTGTGCTTATCAACCAGAACCGAATGGCCGCTGAAGATGACGCGCGGGCTGATCTCGATCTCCAGGTTAGCCTGCTCAACGAACACGAGACGACCAAGCTGATCAAGATGGTCGAGGAGATTGCCAAGCGTTTAGACATCCAGACGGAAGCAGACGAGGAATTGAAGGAACTGAAGCGCGATGTGGCGCCCGAAGCAGTTCTCGACAAGATCGTGGAGGCAGGAGATCAGCCAACGCTCGGCTGAGCAATTAGCGGCTTACTGGTGGCTAGCGTGGTTGGCCAACTCCTGCCTGCACGGCTGCCCGTCATCCCCGCACCGCAGGATCACACCGCGAAAAACGGCTCGATGTGTTGCCATCCACAGAGCGCTTGCTTTGGGCGAAATCGCCATCAATCCAGATGCGACCGGCACGAAAGACTCCGGGCAGCTTTAACAATGCGGTCGACATTGCCGGTCCTTGACGATCGCCAGACCAGCGCCAGTATCCTGACGATGGATGAGAATTACATTTATGGCGAAAGAACCGGACTGCAGCTCGTTCGCCTGGCGATCGAGATGACCTGCCCGGCTGGCGTGCTGCCGAGCGAGGAGGCGGTCAACCTGCTCTATGGACCGCTGCCGGTGCATGAGGGCGAGGCCCTTGCAAAGGCGATTATTGAAACCGTCGAGAGGCTGGCGCGCCGCGACGGGGAAGACCCGTGACGCCTATGCTCGGCGACGCTCGTCGATATCCAGCCCCGCCCTTAGTTCCTGCAGGCTGTTCGCGCAATTTCTAAATAGTAGCATGACCTGCCAAGCGACGGTGCCACGGCCTTGCTCATCCAAAATACCATGGGCGAGGAAACTGGACTTCGACTCGATCATTCGGGCGCCAGCGCAGTTTCGGGGCTCTGCTCCTCGACATCGGGCGGATAGTCGAAGTCTACGGCCGGATTCTCATCGCCGCTCAGAGGAACTGGACCGGCACGCCGGGTCTGAGAAGCTTGCCAAGCTCTCCAGCATCCCAATTGGTCAAGCGTACACAGCCATGGGACCCGGTCTTGTCAATACGGGCGGGCTCGGGGGTGCCGTGGATACCGAAGCTCGGTTCAGACAGGTCGATCCACACCGTGCCGACGGGGCCATTGGGGCCGGGCGGAAGGGTCAGGACCTTGTCGTTGTTGCCCTGTATGAAATTGAGCTTGGGATTGTAGGTATAGGTCGGGTTCGAAACTACCCCCCTGACCGTATGTGTTCCGGATGGCGATGGGTTCTCCTCGCTGCCAATGGTGGCAGGATAGGCCGCCAGAAGGGACCCGTCTTCCGTGTAGGCGCGAACCTGGCCTTCGGCCTTGTCCACTTCGAGCCTGACGGCTTTCCCGCGCTTGCCCGGGCCGAGATCGGCCACGAAGATCGTTTCGCCCTCGGCGAAGGTCGCCCCCGGATTGAGTGCCTTCAGAAAATCCTCGTCCATGTGGAAGCGCTCGGCCAGGGCCTCGCTTGGACGAGCGTAGCCGAGATACTTCATCTCGGCCATTTTGGCGTAGTCCTTCGGAATGGCACCCACTACCGTGGAAAGATCGTCCGCCGTGACGACGTAGCTGCCGATCACCTGCTTGTCCCCATCTATGGCGGCGATGACCTGGGGCCCGATCTTTCCGTCGACCGGAAGGCCACGCATCACTTCAAAGGCTGCGATGGCGTGCCGCAGGTTGCCCCCATCAAGACCGTCAATTACTCCTGGCGACGCCCCTGCCCTGTCCAGCAATACCTGCAGGCGGACAATGGACGGTGAGGGCGTGTCGCTCACGGCGGCCGTGGTGAATTCCGTAGAAGGGGCGGCGGCACCGACATTGAACGTGCTACCGGTGGTCAGCGGATCGATCTTCGAATCCGGGGGCGCATACGTCGGCGAAATTGCATCGAGGGGCGCTGCGTTGACGGTATCGGGGGTAAGCAATGACGCGGCGTGAGTTGGTGTGATGACCAACGTTGCCGTGCCAGTGCCAAGCGCCGTGCTGAGTACAAGTAGACCGAGGCCGCGACGCATGTGGAGTGTCTCCTGGCAGCGAAAAGAGGCCGCAAGCGACATTCTTCCGGATTGGTTACTGATCTCTTAACATCGACGTCCAATTGAACCTCACTGTCCCTGCAGACCTGCGAGGGGAAGTTAGCGCCGTGACGCTCCTGGGTTCCGAAGTCGTTCAGAAAGCATGCGATCCGCCCGGGAGGAGCCAGAAGACTCTGATCCGTTTCCTTGCGCGCGAACCCGGATTACCGAAGCTCGGACGCGAGCTGATCAACATGACGGTACCGGTCGTGGATCAAGCTGGGAGACGCCCGACTATAAGGCGCAGCGGAATTCTCGACGGTACAGAAGCAATACGCCGTCGGTCTACAGGCCAGGGCAAAGGTCTGCTAAGCCCCACGGTCTCGATAGGTTGGCGTTCAGTGCCTGATGCCGGCGCCGTGGTGCGTCTTAGCCCGTTGAGGGCTTTCGCCAAAGGAGCAGGGATGGGGACGAAAAATCTCGTTCTAAACCTGACCAAGATGCGGACGATTAGTTGCTGCCTGCTTGGCTGAATACAACGGTGCCGTCGTCCTTGCGAACCTCGACCGCTACGATACCGCCCATGTTTCGAGCGGAAAAGGTCGCCAGCGCGTTATCCCGTGCAGCTTTCTCGGTCTCGAACGACGCTTTCTCGACGATGCCTTGCTTGCCGTACCAAATCACCGTGTAAGCCAACGTTTCGGCGTCCTTCTCATCCTTAGTTTTATTCGCGCGCTCGCAAGGGGTCGAAAGGGACCGGCGGGACATTACGCCTTGGGCAGGATATTACAAAATCCATAGATCAGAGGTATCTCGGCGGGAAAGTTCGAACCGAGAAGTGAGCAGGCTTGAGGCAACGCCTATCCCGATCTCGCGTGGGTCTTGATGCCCTGCCGCCTCCGGCATCGACATTGTAGGAAGCCCGGCAGTGTAGCGACATTGTCCGACTAGCGACCGGTTTTTGGCCGCTTTGATTTGTTTAGTCAGGCGTTGAGTCTCTCCGCGCCCGAGGCCATTCGATCGTGCCGGAGAAACCGGTGTGTCTGTATGCAGAAGGCATTAAACGACGTCATGCCAGTTTTTTCAGTGAGGCACTCGACCGTCTATCGTTACAGCCGACCTGTAAGGTTTGGCGAACACCGGCTGATATTCAGACCGCGCGACAGCTTCGACCAGAGACTTCTAGACCACGCCATGTCCATTGATCCCGAGCCGAAAGAGCTCCGGTGGATCCACGACGTTTTTGGAAACTGCGTTGCGGTGCTCGATTTCAAGGGGGCGGCTAAAACACTGCACTTCGAAACAGCCATTCGGCTTGATCATACGCCTCAGCACGCCCCCGATTTCCGCATCGACGAAGCAGCACTCAGCTATCCGTTCTCCTACGAATCTGACGAGGCAGCCGACCTTTCCCAAACCATCGAGCGTCATCATCCCGACGAAGGCGACGAGATTGGAAAATGGGCACGACAATTCTTGAGCGCCGGTGGCCAGACAGAGACGGGCACACTGTTGATGACACTCTGCTATGCCATCCACGAAAGCTTTGTGTATTCCCGTCGAACGGAACCCGGGACGCAACCCCCTCTTGTCACGCTACATCTGCGGCGAGGCACATGCCGTGACTTCGCACTCTTTATGATGGAGGCTGTTCGATCGCTTGGTTTCGCTGCGCGTTTCGTGACCGGATATATCTACGTCCCAACCCGAGACAAGTTGGAGGTACGAGGGGGAGGATCGACCCACGCCTGGTGCCAGGTCTATTTGCCTGGAGCCGGTTGGGTCGAGTTTGATCCGACCAATGGCATTGTCGGTAATCGTGAACTGATCAGGGTGGCAGTCGCTCGACACCCACGGCAGGCGATCCCTCTTTCCGGTAGCTATTCGGGAAGTGCTTCGAGTTTTCTGGGCATGGACGTCGAGGTGAAAGTTACCAAGGAATAGAGCAGACTAGATCCTCACCCGTTGATTTTCGTGGAACCGATTGATCAAAGCGGAGTTGGTCGTCTCCTCAATCAAGACCATTGGAGCGACGATGCGGATACGCGCAGGGTATAATCTGACCTACGAGTGTCCGAAGCCAACGCCGATGCTGCTGGTCCTGGAAATCCACCCGTCACGTCGGGTTGACCTTCTGACGGAACAGGTGATCGGTTTTGATCGGCCGATCGAAGCGTGGGGCTACATCGACAGTTTCGGCAATGCCTGCACGAGGATCGAGGCTCCTGCTGGACTGACGACGATTTCAACCACCTTTGAAATCTACGACAGCGGCAGACCGGACGTCGTCGCCTCCGAGGCCATACAACACGATATAAAAGACCTGCCGGATGAAGTGCTAACTTTTCTTCTAGGAAGCCGATACTGCGATACCGATCGTCTTGGGGATTTCGCCTGGGCGACCTTTGGCAACACAAGGCCTGGATGGCCTCGCGTCCAGGCGATCTGCGATTTCGTTCACAACCACATAGCGTTCAACTACCAGAACGCCGACGCGCTGCGCACCGCCCACGGGGGCTTCACCGATCGAACCGGTGTTTGCCGTGACTTTGCCCATCTGGCGATTACACTGTGCCGCTGCATGAACATTCCCGCGCGCTATTGCACCGGCTATCTCGGGGATATCGGAATTCCGCCCGTGCCAGATCCAATGGATTTCAGTGCTTGGTTCCAAGCCTATCTCGGTGGTCATTGGTTCACCTTCGACGCCCGGCACAACTACCCTCGCATCGGAAGAATCCTGATGGCGACGGGCCGCGACGCGACTGACGTTGCCCTCTCGACCAGCTTTGGGTCGTCGAGCCTGGCCCACTTCGAGGTTATTGCTGAAGAGGTGGGCACCTAGAGCACGTCCTGTGATCGATGAATCGATTGTGATGTGACGGCAGCGAAGTTGAAAGCGCGCAATGCGGTCGCTGGCGACGGGCCGTAGGCGCTTCCGTCAAGCTAGTGAAAAGCTTCGCATTAGCCGTTCGCCGTCACGCCTTTTGAAAGTAAGCGCCCGGTCATGACCCGGGGCTCTTACTGGCCATCATTTTGACCTCTGCCGCGATTGGCTTTGTGTTCGCGGATGAAGTCGGTCAGGCATTCGAGGCCGAAGTCGGTGAAGGCGGGGATCTGTTGATCGTCGGGCCCGTAGACCCAGAGGCAACCGTCCTCCGGTTCCATGTCGACATAGACCTCCCACAGCAGCTCGGCGTCCTCGCCGAGCATTTCGGCGGCAAGCGGGAGGGTGTAGACCCGGGTGATCGCGGCCACGGTCAGGCCGCCAGTCTGGTGTCGGATCGGGGGCGCCAGTTCCAGGGGAGAAGCTCGTCGATGCGATTGGCTGGATGGTCGCTGACGCGGCCGATCAGGTCGGCGAGATAGGCCTCCGGATTGATGCCGTTCAACTTACAGGTCTGGATCAGGGTGTAGAAGACCGCGGCGCGCTCGCCGCCGGAGTCCGAGCCAAGGAAGGTCCAGTTGCGTCGTCCGAGCGTCAGGGGGCGGATCGCCCGTTCGGCGGCATTGTTGGTCATCTCGAGACGGCCATCTTGGGTGAAGCGGCAGAGCGCCTCCAGCGATTGAGGCTGTAGCGGAATGGCCTTGGCGAGGTCCCCCCTTGCGGCTGATCCTGCCCAGGCTGGCCTCCAGATAATTCTTGAGGTCGGCCAGCAACGGCACGCTCTGAGCCTGGCGCACGGCCAGACGAACTTCGGCGCTCCGGCCGTTGACGTCGCGCTCGACGGCGAAGATCGCGCCGATCTTGTCCAATGCCTGACGCGCGATCGGCGATTTGGTCTTAGCGTGCTCGTCGAACAGTTCGCGCCTGGCATGGGCCCAACACGCGACCGGCTCCAGGCGCGGGCGACCGGTGATCGGATCCGGTTCGTAGAGCTTGTCAAAGCCGGCATAGGCGTCGGCGTGCAGGAAGCCGGATGCCGGCGCCAGCAGAGCGTGGGCGTGCTCGCCCTTGCGGTCAGGTGAGTAGCGATAGAAAGCCGCCGGCGGATTGGGCGAGCCCCAGGTGCCTTTGTCGCGCACAACGACCCATAGCCGGCCGCTTTTGGTGCGCCCGCGTCCGGGATCCTGAACCGGGATCGGCGTGTCGTCGGCATGGATGGCCGGGCCGGCGCGAGCGTAGTCGCCGATGCGCTCGGCCACCGGCGCGACCAGCCAGGCGGCCCGTCCGACCGCCGCAGTCGCATCGTGGCGGGCTTCGCTGGCGGCCTCGGCCTCCTCCAGATCGCCGATGATCAGCTCGAGCAGATCGATCTGCCGATCGAGCTTCTCGGACGACTGGCCGAAGCGCGCGCGCCGCAGCGTCGCCAACTGGGCTTTCAGCTTCTCGATATGCAGCGTCTTGGCGTAGAGCTCGGCCTGCAAAGCGTCCGGATCCGACGGCCATTCCGCAGTGGCGAGAGACATGCCGGCTTATAGCAAAGTCATGACTCGCGAGCGAGGATAAATGCTTGGAATCAGGAACTAATTTAGATGGTTTCCGGGCGCGTGACCGGTTCCGGCGCAACTGTCCGCCGCCAGTCGATCCCTTCGACGAGCAAGGCCAACTGGGCCGCTGTCAGCTGAAGCCGACCCGCCACGATCGGCGGCCAGACGAACTTTCCCTGCTCCAAGCGCTTGGCGAACAGCCACAGCCCGCTTCCGTCCCAGGCCAGGATCTTCAACATGTCGCCGCGCTTGCCCCGGAACACGAACAGCGCCCCGGAGAACGGTTATGTGGCGTGCCACATAACCGTTCTTATGCGTCGGGCGAGATTATGTGGCGGAGCCGCCCTGACGCCCGTCAGGGCCGGCCAAACCCAGCTTGCCTCCGCCACA
>NZ_JAMYOQ010000068.1:0-6851 GCF_040319905.1 Mesorhizobium sp. M0833
ACTCCGGAACCCTGCGCGTAGCCGCTCAACGGGCATTGCTGGGAAGCGGGAATCTGGAAGGGGCCGTCAAAACTTTTGCAGGTACGGAATTTGGATGTTTGCTCCGACGGGGCTTGTGTGGATTGACACCCGGTAAAGACGGCCACCGCCGCAAGCAGAAGAAAAATTCTGTTTTTCACTGTCAAAGACCCCCGATCCGAAAGGGAAGTAAGATCAAAAATACCGAAAGGTCAAACAGAAAACGATCTGAGAGCGCGACCTCTATTATATTAGAGACGCCACATAAAACCCGACGTCTTAACCGGGTTCTAACTGGTCTAGCCACGCTCTTTCAGCAGCCGGCCCTTCTCGCGCGACCAGTCGCGCTGCTTTTCGGTCTCGCGCTTGTCGTGCAGCTTCTTGCCGCGGCCAACGGCGAGCAGCAGCTTGGCACGGCCCTGGTCATTGAAGTAGATCTTCAGCGGCACCAGCGTCATGCCTTCGCGGTCGACGCTTTGCGCCAGCTTGGCCATCTCGCGCTTGTTGAGCAGGAGTTTGCGGCGGCGGCGTGGCTCGTGGTTAAAGCGGTTGGCCTGCAGGTATTCCGGCAGATAGGAGTTGATCAGCCAGATCTCGCCGCCCTCGACCGAGGCGTAGCTGTCCTGGATGTTGGCCTGGCCCTGGCGCAGCGATTTCACTTCGGTACCGGTCAGCACCAGGCCGGCCTCGATCGTGTCGAGCACCTCATAGGAAAACCGCGCCTTGCGGTTTTCCGCAACGGTCTTGTTGTTAGGATCGGCTTTTCTGACTTGATTCATGATGCGGAGAGGTGGCGCCTCATCCCTAGTTTATCAAGCCGGCGTGCTTCATCGCTGCGTCGATCTTCTCGGCGGTCGACGGCTCGACCGTCATTAGCGGCGAGCGCAGCACGTTTTCGACCTTGCCCAGCTTCGACAGCGCATATTTCGCGCCGGAAACGCCGGGCTCCATGAAAATCGCCTTATGCAGCGGCAACAGACGGTCCTGCAGGTCGAGCGCCTTGGCGCTGTCGCCGGAAAGCGTTGCCTCCTGGAATTCGGCGCAGAGCCTGGGCGCGACATTTGCTGTCACCGAGATGCAACCGACACCGCCATGCGCGTTGAAGCCGAGTGCCGAGGCGTCTTCGCCGGAGAGCTGGATGAAATCCTTACCGCAAGTGGCGCGCTGCTCTGAAACCCGCTCGACCTTGCCGGTAGCATCCTTGACGCCGACGATGTTCTTGAAGTCGTGTACCAATTGCCCCATCGTCTCCGGGCTCATGTCGACCACCGAGCGCGGTGGAATGTTGTAGATGATGATCGGCAGGCTGGTCGCCTTGGCGACGGCGGCGAAATGCGCATAGAGGCCGCGCTGCGTCGGCCTGTTGTAATAGGGCGTGACGACAAGGGCCGCGTCGGCGCCCGCCTTCTCGGCATACTGAACCAGGCCGACCGCCTCTTCGGTGTTGTTGGAGCCGGCGCCGGCGACGACCGGAACCCGGCCCTTGGCGACCTCGATGCAAACCTTGACGACTTGGCGGTGCTCGTCATGCGACAGCGTCGGCGACTCGCCGGTGGTGCCGACCGGGACCACGCCCGTCGTGCCTTCGGCGATCTGCCACGCGATGAACGCGCGAAAGGCTTTCTCGTCGAAACGGCCGCTCTTTTCGAACGGTGTAACGAGCGCGGTCAGCGAGCCTCTCAGCATGTCGTCCAACTCCTTGGGGCCTTTCGGGTTTTGTCGTGCGCGCCTTCTAGCCGAAAGCGAAGCGGCGCACCATAGTCTCGACATTGTTGCGCGGCAAGCATTGCGCCGGCAATCGCAATTCGAACGACCTCGACAAAGTTTCTTTACGGGCCCTTCACCACCGACGAATAGGCTTCGGTTCAACTGTGCCTGTTGTAACGTCGAAGAACAGGAAATGACCAGATCCATGCCGGCCAGGCGGCCTCATCTTTTCGCGCTTTTCGGCGCGATCGTCGCGCTGATACCCGGCGCGGCGATCGGCGGCAGCGTCGATATGCGGGTCACGTCGGCGATCCCGATGACGGCGCCGGACAACGATGCGCTGCCGCAGTCCCCGTCGCCGTCCGCCAGCGTTGCGGTGCTGAAGAGCGGTCTCGACGCGCTGGCGGCAAACGACATTCAGCGCGCGCGCCAGATGCGCGAGGCGCTGCTGGCCAAATCGCTCGACCGGCACATCCTTGCCTGGGCGATAGCGCTTTATGGCGGCGACCAGGTGCCGAGCGGCGACATCGCCGATGCCGCGAAGATGCTGCCGAACTGGCCGGGCACGATCGCCTTGCGCAAGAACAGCGAGCGCGCGCTCTATCGCGAGAACCCCGCGCCACATGTCGTGGTGCGGGCGTTCGACGGCAGCCAGCCGCTGACCTTCGAGGGCGTGGTGATCCTGGCCCGCTCCTATGTAGCGCTGGGCGATACGAAGGCGGCGCGCTCGGTGCTGTCGCCATTCTGGCGCACCGAAAAGCTCGAAGCCAGGGACGAGGCGGCGGTCATCCGCGAGTTCGGCGCGCTGATCCCGGCCGCCGACCATCGCTTCCGCATGGAGCGCATGTTCTATGCCGACCGGGTCGCTTCGGCGCTGCGCGTCGCCGGTCTCGCCGGCGCCCAGCAATTGGCCGACGCCTGGGCGGCAGTCACCAAAGGCGACAAGAACGCGGCCAAGCTGCTGAAGGCGGTGCCGACAGCGCAGCGGGCGGCTGGCTATCTCTTTGCCGAAGCCGAATATCTGCGCAAGCAGCAGAAATTTTCCGACGCCGCCGCGCTGGTGATGAAAGCGCCGGGCGACCGTGACGCGCTGGTCGATCCGGACGCCTGGTGGGTCGAGCGCCGGGTGCTGTCGCGCGAGCTGGTCGACCAGGGCGACATGAAGACCGCCTACAGAATAGTCGCCGCGCACGCCGCCGAAAGTGCCGCCAATGCCGCCGAGGCGGAATTCCACGCCGGCTGGTACGCGCTGCGCGGCCTCAACGATCCCGGCACCGCCGCCAAGCATTTTGCGCGAATCGCGGAGCTCGCCCAAGGGCCGATGTCGCTGTCGCGCGCCTATTACTGGCTCGGCCGCGCTGCCGAAGTCGGCGGACCCGGCAATGCCAAGGATTATTTCAGCCGCGCCGCCAGCTACGGCACGACCTTTTACGGCCAGCTCGCCGGCGAGCGCGTCGGCCGGCAGACCCTGAACATCGTCTACCCCCAGCCAAGTGCCGCCGACCGTCGGAATTTTGCCACCCGCGAGGCGGTCAGCGCCATCAAGCGGCTGCAGGAGGCCGGCTATGACCGCTACGCCGAAACGCTCTACCGCGACCTTGCCGGGCAGCTGAACAGCCCCGGCGAACTTGCGCTGCTTGCGGCGCTGGCGGAAAGACAAGGCAACCATTTCATGGCGCTGAAGGTCGGCAAGATCGCCGGCGCCCGCGGCATCGACGTCGGCGCGCTGTCGCATCCGCTCGGCGTCATTCCCGACACCGCCAACATCACCGGCTCGGGCAAGGCGCTGGCCTATGCGATTGCCCGGCAGGAAAGCGAATTCAACATCGGCGCCGTCTCCAGCGCCGGCGCGCGCGGACTGCTGCAGCTGATGCCGGGCACCGCCAAGCAATTGGCGAAGAAGGCCGGCATGACATTTTCTCAGGCCCGGCTGACCACCGATGCCGGCTACAATGCAACGCTGGGCGCTGCCTTTCTCGGCGAGCAGCTCGGCCGTTTCGATGGCTCCTACGTGCTGACCTTCGCAGGCTACAATGCCGGCCCCGCCCGCGCCGCCCAATGGGTGGCGAAATACGGCGACCCGCGCGGCAAGGACGTCGACGCCATCGTCGACTGGATCGAGCGGATTCCCTATACGGAAACAAGAAGTTACGTCCAGCGCGTGATGGAGAACTACGAGGTCTACAAGATGCGTATCTCCGGCAAATACGACATTGTCGGGGATCTGGTGAACGGCCGGGGGTGACGACCGGGCCTCAAGCCAAGTCAGGCTGCGATCCTCCGCGCCCCCCTCTGTCCTGCCGGACATCTCCCCCTCTAGTGGGGATATTGGCAGCTTCGCTGAGGGGTACTTTTCTGCAACTTGGGATGTTATCGAAAACTGAGATGATGGCCGATCTCCCCCCTTTGAGGGTACGCTTGTGGGGGAGATGGCCGGCACGCCAGAGGGGGGCGCTGTCCGCCGACATCTCGAAGATTCTCAGCGCCGACGCTTCGATTTGACCGTCTCTGCCCTCGCCTGTAGCAGTCGGGAACGATCCGGCAACTGCGAGGAAGCGGTCCATATGGCAATCGAGCAGGGTTTTTCCGATTTCTTCTACGCCGCGCCGGACGGGCTGTCCCTGCACGCCCGCATCTACGGCGAAGCGAATTCCGGCCATTGGCCAGTCGTTTGCCTGCCCGGCCTGACCCGCAATTGCCGTGATTTCCACGAGCTGGCGCTTTATCTGTCGATGCGGGCGAAGCGCAAGGTCGTCGTTTTCGACTATCGCGGGCGCGGGCAGTCCGCCTACGATGCCGATATCGGCCATTACAATATCCGGATCGAAGCTGGCGATATTCTCGCCGGGCTGGCGGCGCTGAGCATCGAGGAGGCTGCCTTCATCGGCACGTCGCGCGGCGGACTGATCATCCATGTGCTCGGGGCGATGCGGCCGGCCGTGCTGAAGGCCATCGTCTTCAACGACATCGGCCCGGTGATCGAGGCGCAAGGTCTCGCCCATATCCGCTCCTATCTCGACACCATGCCAAGGCCGAAGACGTACGCCGAGGTGGTCCGCGACCTGCGCAGCATCCATGGCCCGGATTTTCCGGCCCTGACCGATGCGGATTGGGAGCGGATGGCGTCAGCCCTCTACCGCGAGACCAAGGAGGGATTTCTGCCCGACTTCGACCCGAAACTGGTCGACACGCTGGCGGGCCTAGACCTCACTCAGCCGCTGCCTGATCTGTGGCCGCAGTTCGACGCGCTGGCTGCGGTCCCGATGCTCGTCATACGCGGCGCCAACTCGAAGCTGCTGTCCGCGGAAACACTCGAGCAGATGCGCACGCGCCATGCCGACATCGAAACGATCACGGTCGACGGCCAGGGGCATGCACCGTTCTTGGAGTCCGGGATCCTGCCGGGCAGGATCGCTGGTTTTTTCGAGCGGGCGGAGCGGCGGGGTGGCAGGAAGTAAAGCTCGACCGAGCAAAGTACTTCACGCGCAGGTTTTGCGTCGGCCAAAGCATTCCGACGGCCGTTGACAGTTCCGTTGAAATCTTTCGCAAGGGCGCCTTTCTCCCCGTCACTACAGGGAGAGAAATGCCCGGCAGGGCAATGAGCGGAAGCGCAAACCTGAGCGGCTGGCTGATATCTCACGTCAGATCCGTCAGGATTTGGCGCTTCTCTTTGCGGGCTTTGGGGCCTCGCTTGCGGCTGGCTCACTTTTTGGCTCTCGCCTCGCCGGAGGATGAGAAGACAAAGTGCTTGCACCGCTGATGTCCGAGCCACTGCACCGCGGCGTCTCCAGCACAGTGACGCAGCCGTCGAGGTCGTTGGTGGCCAGATGCGCATAGCGCATGGTCATCGACAGCGTCTGATGGCCGAGCCACATCTGCACGCGCCTGATATCGATGCCGCCCTGGACGAGACGCGAGGCACAAGTATGGCGCAATATGTGCGGCACGACCTGATCGTCGGCGCCAAGCCCGACTTCGGCCTTGGAGTCGTTCCAGATGGCGCGAAACTGCGCCTGGCTGAGCTTGGTGAACGGGCCTTTGGGCCGGCGGCCCTCGGCGGCCGGCAGCTTGATCACCTCTTTTACCCGCTCGGTCATCGGAATGGTGCGGCTGCGGCCGGATTTGGTGATCCAGAAACTGACGCGGTGCTCCTGGATATCGTTCCAGATCAAGCCCAGCGCTTCGCCGAGGCGGCAGCCGGTGTCGACGAGAAAGACGGAAAGCCGATAAGCATCCTCGCTGCGGCTCTTGATGGCGGCGAACAGCCGGGCCTCCTCGTCTCTTTCGAGGAAACGAATCCGTCCCGCCCGCTCCTTCTGGCGGCGGAACTCGGGCAGGCTGTGGATATCCCCCATCTTGTGAGCCTTGCGCAGCAGTTTGCTGAGGGCAGCCATCTTCCGGTTGATGGTTGCGTTGCTGTTGCCGCGCTGACGCAAGGTGCCGATAAGGTTGTCGAGGGTGCTTTGGTCAAAGGCGCTGAAACGCTCCCCAAGGAGGATTTCGTCTATTTCGCCGATGAAGGAGCTGACATTGTATTTGTGCCGGCCATCATCCCAAAGTATGTCCCGGTATGCTGAAAACAGTTCTCCGATCCTATGCGACTTTACTTCTCGTATCTTGTTATAACTGTATTTTATCTTTGTCGCCTGAGAAGAAAATATCGAAAAATGATCAGAGGTTCCTCCCTCTTGAATCGCATCGTTCGTCATTATTCGCCACACCCCCGAGTGGATAGGCCTAGACCTACCTGCTTGGTGGTGCCCTTTCAAGAGTTTTAAGCGCTGCGGGCGATCTCATCCACCACTGGCGGATCCCAACGACATCGTTCCACAACCCTGTTCAGCTACCGAACCCCCTTTTCCTTCTGTTTGCTACCAGTCGCGAAAACAAAAACAGCCCGGGCGTTAAAGCGCCCGGGCTGGATTTCACTTGCTTTAAGTCCAGCCCTTAGAACGAGCGCTGGAAGCGGAGGAGGCCGCCGATGGCGTCGTCGTCATCCGCGTTGGTCCAGTTTGAGTCGCCGACGTTGACGTAGTCGACTTCGGCCGTGATCGTCAGACCGGGGACGATATCGTAGGCGACATTCGCCGCGATGCCGAGGTTCTTGTCGTCGTCATACGACGCCT
>NZ_JAMYOQ010000069.1:0-6431 GCF_040319905.1 Mesorhizobium sp. M0833
GTGTGGGGGGTGGGTTTTTGTTTAAAAGACACTGGCCCCCCCGGTTTTTATCGTGGGGGGGCGCTGCAGTCTTTTCTTCGCCTTTGTCATGTTCTATGTCTGCCGCCGAGCGCGGGGGCGCGTCTTGTCAACAGCAAAACCATCCGGTACGCCCCGCTCATGACAGTTACCGTCCGTTTCGCCCCGTCACCGACCGGCCGCATCCATATCGGCAATGCGCGCACCGCTTTGTTCAATTGGCTGTTCGCCATCAAGAACAAAGGCCGCTTCATCCAGCGCTTCGACGACACCGACGTTGCCCGTTCGACGCAGCAGTTTTCCGACGCTATCCTGTATGACCTGCATTGGCTGGGCATCTTCCCCGACGCCACGGAGTACCAGTCGCGGCGCGTGGAAATCTACGATGCCGCACTGGAGAAGCTGAAGGAGGCGCGCCTCGTCTATGCTTGCTATGAGACGCCCGAAGAGCTCGACCTGAGGCGCAAGGTGCGCCGCACGCGTGGCCTGCCGCCAGTCTATGGCCGTGAGGCGTTGACGCTGACAGCTGAGCAAGTGGCGGAATATGGGGCCGATGGGCGGCGGCCGCACTGGCGCTTTCTGCTGCCCAACTTCACCAGTGATCCGCTGCAGCCGGAGCGCACCGAAATCCACTGGAACGACCTGGTGCGCGGCGAAGAAACCGTCGACCTCGCCTCGCTTTCAGACCCGGTTCTGCGGCGTGAGGACGGCACCTACCTCTATACATTACCTTCGGTTGTCGACGACATCGACATGGGCGTCAGCCATGTCATTCGCGGCGACGACCACGTCACCAATACCGGCGTCCAGATAGCCCTGTTCCAAGCACTTGGCGCGGAGCCGCCGGCGTTCGGCCACCACAATCTCCTGACAACGGCATCAGGCGAGGGACTTTCGAAGCGCACCGGCGCGCTGTCCATCCAGAGCCTGCGTGAGGGCGGCATCGAGCCGATGGCGGTGGCTTCGCTGGCGGTGCTCGTCGGTACCTCGGAAAACGTCGTAGCGGTGCCAACGATGGCCGAGCTAGCCGAGCGCTTCGATCCGGCTGCAACATCGAAATCCGCCGCCAAATTCGACCCGGACGAGCTCTTCGTGCTCAACTGCACGCTGCTGCACCACATGCCGTTTTCAGAGGCGCGCGACCGGCTGATCGTGCTCGGCATCTCCGGCGAACAGGCCGAGCCTTTCTGGCTGGCGGTGCGCGGCAATCTCGACAGACTGGCCGATGCGGCGATCTGGTGGCGTACGCTTCGAGACGGTCCAGAGGAGCCGGCGGAGTTTTCCGACGAGGACCGCGACTTTCTTCGCCAGGCATTCGAGCTGCTGCCGGAAGAGCCTTGGAACGGCACCGTCTGGAAGGACTGGACGGGCAAGATCCGAGCGGCGAGCGGCCGCAAGGGCAAGGCCCTGTTCATGCCGCTCAGGCTGGCGCTTACGGGACAGTCTTCCGGTCCGGAGCTTGCAGATCTGTTGCCGCTGCTGGGTCGGGAAGGAACGTTGGCCCGACGACCCTGACCTTGCGCTGCTCCGGCGGCGGCAGCGATGTCGGCGAGGGCACAGGTTTGGCGGCAAGCCGTCTGATCGCCTCACGGTCGAGGCCGCCTTGCGAATTGGCCAAGGTCTCCGGGTCGGCGCCCGGATCAGGCTTGGCAACCGGCAGCGGAATGAACGGGGTGGTCTCCACGCTCGCCTCGGATTGTGCCGGGGTTGGCGGGTTGCCGGCGATAATCTGGAAATTTTGCACGGCATTGCAGCCGCAGGTCGGCGGCCGGGGCGTGTCGGATTGCTTGTAGAGGTAGGCCGTCGACAGTTCGATATAAGGCCTGCCGGTCACTGAAGACGTCATCGACGCCGAATCGTCGTTCATGCCGCGCGTGTAGAAAACCTGCATCTCGGTGCCGGGGCAGCTCGATTCGCAATTCTTCTGGTCGCGCTCGAAATCGCCCAGCGAGGCAGCATTCGACATCGGGAAGAAATAGCCGTCGCAGGTCCGCACGCACATGGTGCGGAATTCGCCTCGCGGCTGGCCCAACTCGTCGGCGTTGTTGAGGATGCTGCGGATGTTGCGCGGCTGACTTAGCTCTTCAGCCTGGTCGAGCTCTTCGGGCTGGTCGGGCGCACCAGGTTCACTGCCCAAAAGCTGGTCGAGCAGGCTTCGGTTGCCGTTTTCACGGCTGGCTTCGCGGACCGGTGTGGGCGTCGACGCCGCATCATCGTGGCAGCCATTGGCGTCAAGCGAGGCCAATATGCGCGCGCGATCGCGTCGCGAACCACCGTCGGCAAGCTCAGTGCGCTTGGCCTGCAAGGCGTCGAGATTGGCAGCCATGCGATCGATGGTGGCGTCGAGTGCCACGCATGCGTTGGCGTTGCGGCGAGACAGCGAAAAGCCGCAGCCGGCGCTGCTGGACTGGCTGACGGCTTTTGAAATCTGCTGGCGCTGCCGGACGATCGCGTCGTCGTATTTCCTGAGCAGGCCCGGCTTGCCGCCGCCACCACGAGAAGCGGCGGCAAGATCAGCTTCAAGCTGGCGGCAGAGGCGCGAAGCGGCCTGCGACTGAGTGACGGCAATGCCGCACAGTAGCAGGACGCCGAGCAGCGCGGCTGCCCGCGTCAGCTTGCAATGTGCGCCCGTCATCCCTCCGGACCTCCACCTGCCTGTCATTCAGAACTACCGCGCTCGCGGTTAACCGTTCGTTTAGCATACCGCCGATTCCGGCTTCGGCTCAAATCGGCGATGGCTTGCGCCTGTGCGCGATCACGACGAGGGCTGTCATGCCGACCACCCCCCACGGCCTTTTCGGACAGGACCAGAACCGCGACATCCTGGCGTTGCACGAAAAAGGCGTATTCGCCGAGAAGAATGCCTGGATTCAGTAATGCCCGGAGGCTTGGGATGACCTCGATTACCCGTCGAGCCGCGGTGCAATTTGGTCTTTTATGCCTGGCGATGCCGGTCGCCATGGCGCAGGAAAAGCTTGTCACGCCGGATTGGGGCACCAGATTGGTCGAAGCCGCTCGTGAGCAGATCGGCGTCACCACGCTCTACGATCCGACCTATACACGCCTGGCCTATCCGGGCGGGGACGTTGAGCCAGAGCGGGGTGTGTGCACGGATGTCGTGATCCGTGCCTATCGCCGCGCCTTCGATCTCGACCTGCAAGAATTGGTGCATGAGGATATGCGGGCCAATTTTGCCGCCTATCCGAAGGCTTGGGGCTTGAAGGCGCCCGACCGCAACATCGACCACCGCCGTGTGCCCAATCTTGCGGTCTATTTCGAACGGCGCGGTGCTGCCTTGCCCGTCAGCCAAGACCCCGCCGATTATCGGCCTGGGGATCTCGTCGCCCAGATGCTGCCCGGCAATCTGTCGCATATTGCCATCGTGTCGTCCAATCACTCCACTGTGGTGCTGACAAGAAGGCTGGTTATTCACAACATCGGCGGCGGCGCCAGAGAAGAGGACACTTTGTTTGCCTTCAGGCAGACAGGGCATTTCCGGTTCAAGCCAGTCTGAGAAGGCCCATCGCTAGCCCAGATCGACGATGGCTTGCGCCTTATGCGCGGCTTCGACCACTGCCAGTGCCGTCATGTTGACGACGCCGCGCGAGGTGACCGACGGTGTCAATATGTGCGCCGGGCTGTCGGTGCCGAGCAGGATCGGGCCGACATGCAGCGCGTCCATCATCGTGCGCAGCGCGGTCAGCGTGATGTTCGCCGAATCGAGATTGGGAAACACCAGCAGATTGGCTTCGCCCTTCAGCCGCGAATGCGGATAGACGCGTTGGCGCAGCTGCTCCGATAGTGCCGAGTCGGCATGCATCTCGCCGTCGCATTGCAGGTCGGGCGCGATGCGCGCCAGGATCGCCGCCGCCTGCCGCATCTTCATAGCGCTTGGCGAATCGCGGGAGCCGAAATCAGAATGCGACAGCAGCGCTGCCTTGGGCTCAATGCCGAAACGCTGAATTTCCTCGGCCGCCAAAACGGTCATTTCCGCAATTTCTTCGGCGGTCGGATCGACGGAGACATGGGTGTCGGTGAGGAAAATGATGCCGCGCTGCGAGATCAGCATGGACAGCGTCGACAGGTCGCGATCCTTGATGCCGGGGCGCGGCCCGATGATCAGCGTCACGTTGCGCAAATGGCGCTCGAAACGGCCTTCGAGCCCGCAGACCATGGCGTCGGCGTCGCCGCGCTTCAGGGCAAGGGCCGCGATCACCGTATTGTCGGTGCGCACCATGGTGCGCGCGGCTTCCGTCGTCACCCCACGCCGGCCGGCAAGCTCGATCAAAAGGTCGACATAGTGGCGGTAACGCGGATCGTCTTCCGGGTTGATCAAGCCGAAATCGACGCCCGGCTTGATGCGCAGCCCGTAGCGCTTCAGCCGCACCTCGATGACATGCGGGCGGCCGATCAGGATCGGTTCGGCAATGCCTTCCTCGAGCACGACCTGGGCGGCGCGAAGCACGCGCTCGTCCTCGCCGTCGGCATAGATGACGCGTTTGGCGCTCGACGTCTTGGCCATCGAGAACACCGGCTTCATGACCAGGCCGGAGCGGAAGACGAAGCGGTTCAGCTTGTCGATATAAGCGGCGAAATCGGTGATCGGCCGGGTCGCGACGCCGGTCTCGCAAGCTGCCTTGGCGACAGCAGGGGCAATGCGCAGGATCAGCCGCGGATCGAAAGGCGAGGGGATCAGGAACTCCGGACCAAAGATCGGCGTCTCGCCGGAATAGGCACGCGCGGCAACGTCGGACGGCTCTTCGCGGGCGAGCGCTGCAATCGCTCGCACAGCAGCCATCTTCATCTCTTCGTTGATGGCGCTTGCGCCGCAATCCAGCGCGCCACGGAAGATGTAAGGAAAACAGAGTACGTTATTGACTTGATTGGGGAAATCGGAGCGGCCGGTGCAGATCATCGCGTCGGGCCGCGCCGCCCGTGCTGCTTCCGGCATGATTTCGGGATTGGGATTGGCCAGCGCCAGGATCAGCGGCTTTGGCGCCATGTGGTGGAGCAATTCCGGCTTCAGCACGCCGGCGGCAGACAGGCCGAGAAACACATCGGCGCCGGGCAGAACGTCGGCCAGCGTACGCGCCTCGGTGTCCTTCACATAAGGGTCTTTCCAGCGGTCCATCTCCTCGACGCGGCCCTTATGGGCGACGCCGAACCGGTCGGTGACCCAGATGTTGTCGACCCGCGCGCCGAGCGAGACCAGCAGGTTGAGGCAGGCAAGCGCCGCAGCACCAGCGCCCGACGTGACGATCTTGATGTCCGAGATGGACTTGCCGGCGAATTCCAGCCCGTTGAGCACGGCGGCGGCGACGATGATGGCGGTGCCGTGCTGGTCGTCATGGAAGACTGGTATGCCCATGCGGGCTTTCAACTGCTCCTCGACTTCGAAGCATTCGGGCGCTTTGATGTCTTCCAGGTTGATGCCGCCGAAGGTTGGTTCCAGCGCCGAGATCGTTTCGACCATGCGCTCGATACCCGGTGCGTCGATCTCGATGTCGAAGACATCGATGCCGGCGAACTTCTTGAACAGCACCGCCTTGCCTTCCATCACCGGCTTGGAGGCGAGCGGACCGATATTCCCGAGGCCCAGCACCGCCGAACCGTTGGTGACAACGCCGACCAGATTGGCGCGGGCTGTATAGTCGGCGGCGGTTGCCGGGTCGTCGCGGATTTCAAGGCAGGGTGCGGCGACGCCCGGCGAATAGGCAAGCGCCAGGTCGCGCTGATTGCCCAGCGGCTTCGTCGCCTGGATTTCAAGCTTTCCGGGACGGGGGTGCTTATGGAAATAGAGCGCCGCTTCGTCGAGGTCGGATCGGGCCGCCTTCTTGCTTTCGCCTGTCATGACGGCCGCCTCCTCAGTTCAGTCCGTTTGGTGCTTTGAGTCTCTTAGCATGCAGCCGAGGCTTTTCGAGAGGTGATATGTCGCAAGCGCGAGCTTGCGGCTTGCACCCCCGCCCTCCCAGGGGAATCGCATATGGCGATTTTGGGGTTGAGTTTAGGCTGAGAAAGGATTCTTTGGAGAGGCAGTTGAGCGAAGGAGCGACTGCCATTTCCTGCCTTGAGAGCTACTTTGGCGCGGTGCCTGATCCACGCGCGCCCAACGCCACGCACCGGCTTGGCGACCTGATCGTGATGATGATCGCGGCAAGCCTGTGTGGTGCCAGCAATGCGACGGAGTTCGCGCTGTTCGCGCAGGAGCGCAAGCAGGCGCTGTCGCGGCTGATCGACTATGACGCAGCTCCCAGCCACGACACCTTCTCGCGGCTGCTACGCCTGCTCGACCCGGAGGCCTTTGGTCGCGCCTTTGCGGCCTTTGCCGCAGCTTTCGCCCGAGCCAGCCGAGAGACGCCCGAGGTGGTGTCGCTTGACGGCAAGGCTTTGCGGCGGGCCTACGAGAAGGGCTT
>NZ_JAMYOQ010000070.1:0-5482 GCF_040319905.1 Mesorhizobium sp. M0833
CCGCACCGGGCAAGCCGCGTGAACCGCTTCGACGCAAAACTGAAGCGGACAAATGATGTGCTACCAAACCCGGACAACTTGATTTGCTACCGACACGCGCGGTTGGTGATCTTGCCCTTGTGGACATTCAGGCCGTTGCGCAAATGATGATCGTCGACCAGCGCCTTCAGCCCCTTATCGGCGAGTTGCAGGCCATAATGCAGCGTCGCGTTGTTGAGTGCGTGGGCCCGAAGTGACCGGCACCGCGCCCGGCATGTTGGCAACGCAATAGTGAATGACGCCGTCTACCTCATAGGTCGGCTCGGCATGGGTTGTGGCGTGCGAGGTCTCGAAGCAACCGCCCTGATCGATGGCGACGTCGACCAGCACGGCACCTTTCTTCATGCCGGACAGCATTTCGCGGGTGACGAGCTTCGGCGCGGCGGCACCGGGAATCAGCACGGCGCCGACGACGATGTCGGCCGAGAAGCATTCTTCCTCGAGAGCCTCGATGGTCGAGTAGCGTGTGTGCACACGGCCCGCGAAGAGGTCGTCGAGCTGGCGCAGACGCGGGATCGAGCGATCGATGATGGTGACGTCGGCGCCAAGACCGGCCGCCATCCGTGCCCGTGCAGGCCGACGACGCCGCCGCCGAGCACGGTGACCTTGCCGGGCAGCACGCCGGGCACGCCGCCCAGCAGCACGCCGCGGCCGGCATGGGCCTTCTGCAGCGCCGTGGCGCCCGCCTGGATCGATAGCCGGCCGGCGACTTCAGACATCGGCGCCAGCAGCGGCAGGCCGCCACGGTCGTCGGTGACCGTCTCGTAAGCTATTGCGGTGACGCCGGAGGCGAGCAGGCCTTGGTCTGTTCCGGATCCGGAGCCAGATGAAGATAGGTGTAGAGAATCTGGCCGTCGCGCAGCTGGACCCATTCGTTGGGCTGCGGCTCCTTGACCTTGACGATCATGTCGGACTTGGCAAACACGTCGGCGGCCGTCTTGGCAATCGTGGCGCCGGCAGCGCGGTAGGCGTTGTCGTCGGCGCCGATGCCGGCGCCAGCGCCGGTCTCGACCAACACTTCATGGCCATGAGCGACATATTCGCGGACCGAGCCCGGCGTCAGCCCGACGCGGTATTCGTGATTTTTTGATTTCCTTGGGGCAGCCGACGCGCATTTTTCTTCTCCTGATCCGGCCCTTGGGGCTCGACCCTGTATTGGCGGAGTGAACCACGAATCGGTCCGCAAGTGTTCGCGAATACGCTTGCGCTACGGGGCGTGGTTCGATCATTCTTGCACAAAACAGCAGAATTATCGCAGGAATCCTGAGAAATGCCGCTCGACAGGATTGATATCGCCATTCTCGAGACATTGCAGAGGGATGGGCGGACATCTAACAATGCGCGCCGGATCCGGGCCGGCTCGAACCCCACGGTTCCGGATGATCTGGTGGCTGCAACGGAGCAGTCGTAGGCCCGGGTATGCTACGGTGCTAAAGGCCTCCCATGCAGAGGTACTTCATTTCGAGATAATCCTCGAGGCCGTGACGCGACCCCTCCCGGCCAATCCCTGATTGCTTCATTCCGCCAAAGGGCGCGGCCTCGGAGGACATGCGTCCCGTATTGATGCCGACCATGCCACATTCGAGCGCTTCGACAACGCGCCAGACACGCTTGAGATTGGAGGCGTAGAAGTAGGCTGCAAGAGCGTAGATGGTGTCATTGGCCTCGCGCACCACCTGGTCGGGATCATTGAAGCGGATGAGAGGAGCCAACGGCCCGAAGGTCTCTTCCTGTGCGACCCGCATTGTCCTTTCGACCCCTGTGATCACCGTCGGCTCGAAGAATGTTCCCGATTGCCGACACGGCTGCCACCGCAACGGATCTTCCCACCCTTGCGCACGGCATCGCCAACATGGTCTTCAATCTTTGCAAGGGCGCATGTATCGATCAGCGGGCCGATCGTGACATCGGGCTCGAAAGCGTCACCGACACGCAATGCACGGACACGCTTCGTGAATTTTTTGGCGAATTCATCATAGACGCTGGACTGCACGTAAAGCCGATTGGCTGAAACGCAGGTCTGGCCGGCATGCGAAACTTCGCCTGTACCGCACCATCGACGGCAGCATCGACATCTGCATCATCAAAAACGATGAAAGGAGCGAAGTTCGAAGCTGGTTCTTTTGATCTGGTCCGAACACTGCCTCATGAGCAGCCGCCCGACCTCGGTCGACCCAGTGAAGCTGATCTTGCGAACCTTCGAGTTCGAGCAAAGTTCACGCCCAACCGCATCGCCTTCCGATGCGTAGATGGCCTTGGGGTTTCGCCAGGCAGCGCCCATGCAATAGCGGGTGGCGATGGTTCTTCGGCACGATCGCGTCGGTCGTCAGATTACCCCCCCGGCCGAGATCCTCCAGAAGTGCTGCCCGCACCAAAGGCTCAAGCAGGATTGTGGCAAGCGGCGAGAGGTTCATTGCCCAAACTCTTCAAGCGTTGACGAACATGCGAGTTCCCCGGCCGTCGTCAAGGCTTCATTGAGCGTGAGCCTGGAGCGGCGGGCGACGATCGCACGATCGGGAAAGTCAGTGCGGTAATGAGCGCCGCGGCTTTCTTGGCGCAGCAAGGCGGCAATTGCGATCATCAGTCCAACTGCCGCGGGATCGGACGCCGCATCGTGGCGTTTGGCCAGCGGAAGCAATGCGCTCACGGCCTCGCGCAAGCCATCTCGTTTCACGCCAAGGCTGCGTGAGAGGAGAGGGCGCAAGGGAAGTGGATCGGGCGCCGGAATTTCCCGCGCCGTCGATCGTGTGCTGACACCGATGGGAGATCCTGCCACGCTTTCGGCGACCCAGCGCGCGCATACGATCGCCTCGGTCAGCGAGTTGCTGGCAAGCCCTTTGGCACCGTGCAGTCCGGTCGAGGCGACTTCGCCGCAGGCCCAAAGTCCGGCAACGGAGCTACGTGCGTCCTGATCCACCGCGACGCCGCCCATGTGATAGTGCTGGGCCGGCCGTATGGGAATGAGCTCGCGTCGGGTCGATGCCGGCGCTGCGGCAGGTTGCTGCGATTGTCGGAAACTGCCGCGCGAATGTCGGGCCGGGCTTTTGTCGTCCGTCGAGGAAGACACGGTGGCCGTTCGAAAGATGCGTCCAGATCGTGCGCGCCACCACATCGCGCGGCGCGAGTTCAGCGTCATGCAAGTCTTCAAGGAAGCGCTGGCCTGTTTCGTCGACAATCGTCGCGCCTTCGCAGCGAACCGCTTCGCTGATCAGCGGCATCGGGCGATCCGGCCCGTCGAGCGCCGTCGGATGAAACTGGATGAATTCCAGGTCGGCAAGGACCGCACGCGCGCGCCGCAAGCGCCAGCCCCTGTCCGCAGTTGCCGAGCGGGTTTGTCGTGTCGTGGAACAGGCGGCCAATCCCCGCCGGTGGCGAGGACGACCCGTCCTGTTCCCAAGAATACAGGATTCATCGAACAGCTTGCCCAAACGCCGCGGACCGTATTGTCCTCCACAGCCAGCCGACGCGCCTCCACACCCTCGATGACTACAATCGAGGGATGAGAACGCACAGCCTCGACCAGCGCACGCATGATTTCCTGTACCGCTGCCGTCGCCGCCGGCATGAACGATGCGCTGGCGGCTGTGCGCGGCCTCCAATCCCAGCAGCAGTGCTCCTTCAGGCGTTCAATCGAAGCGGGCCCCAAGGTTTGCCAGGGTCCCAATCGCGTTCGGAGCGGCATGGAGGATGCGCTAACGATTTCCGCGTCGTACAGCCTATCGCCGGCAGCGAGCGTGTCGGCGAGGTGCAGTACCGGATCGTCGTCAACGCCAAGGCTGGCAGCCAGTCCGCCCTGTGCCCACACACTCGATGCCTCAATCCGAGCCGTGTCCTGGACAAAAAGAAGCACTGGCTCAGGCGAACGGGTGAGCCGCTTCACGGTCTTCCTGCGTAACAACGACCGGCAGTCGCGGCGCGATCATGGACGGCTTGATTGACGTGCTTGGTCCCCTTCTCCACTCCGCCCGTCGATCGATCACCTTCGACCGCGGCACGGAGTTCACAGACTGGCCGTACCTTCAGGCCGGTCTCGGCGTGCAGACATGGTTCTGCGATCCGCAGGCGCCGTGGCACAAAGGCACGGTGTAAAACACCAACCGCTGCGCTCGCAAATGGCTTCCGCGAGACACCGATCCATTGTCGATCGAGCGTCGCGACCTGCACCAGTGTGCGCCCATCTCAACTCGACGCCCCGGAAATGCCTCGGCTTCAGAACACCGGCCGAAGTCTTCCGTCAGAAGATACTGTCGGCCAATCGGGGAACGCGTTAACCTGCCGCATTGCCAGGTCGCACTTCAGCGAGAACTCACAGCAGACCACCATTGGCTGGGTCACCCGCTCGCGGTGCGGCTTTTGACTTTTTCACTCCGCGATTCATTGCGCGGAAATGACTTTGTAAATGCGATCAAATGCCATCGCAGCCTGGTTTCGTCTGCGGAAGCCGAAGCCGCGTAGGTCGCCGCGCTGGAGTACAGCAATCAGTTCTCGCAGTTCGGACGAAAGAAGTTCCACCTCTTGATCCCAGTCTAATTTAGGCACGCAGCTAAGCCAAATTCTACCAATCTCGAAGTACAGCTGCTCAGTTATCTCGCGCGCCCTAATATTTGAGATAGTGCCTGCGAGCGCTTCTTCAATTTCACGATGTATCCTGCCTAGCAAATAAACGTCATGATTTGACTGAAGCTGCTTAGCCTCATCGGCCAATCTTTGCAGTGATTGAATGGTTACTCCGGGAATCGGCAATTCTATAAATCTATAAAGATTCTCAGCCAGAACCATTCTTACTTCATATATCTGGCTGAGAGTTTTTGAATCGACATCCGTTACGGTAGTATAGGAACCCTGAGATCGCACCAGAAGGTGTTCGAATTCCAGGCGCTGAAGCACTTTGCGAAGGGGTGTCCGACTGATCCCGAACTCAGCAGCGAGGGTGTTCTCCGACAACTTTGTTCCCGGTGAATACTCTAGTAGAGCAATACGATTCCGTAGAATCTCATAAATCCCCGATGCCGTATTGAAAGATTGTTCAGCTTCGATAACCTTCATCGCCTTCGCAAAACCTATTCTCTAAGCGGCTTCCAGAGATAACCTTGGCGAAGCTACTAAACCTCAGCGAGGTCTCTTGGGGAATTCGTCACGAAAACACCGCCGGACTTCTCAACCAGCGCACAATCCGACAAGAAATTATCGTTGCCCGCGTTATCCGTAATCCATGTGAGCAGGTGGAATACCATCCCCTCCCGGATCTGGACAGTGCTCGCCCCATGCAGACTGTTTATACCAGGGCCGCCTGTCCAGGTCGGAGGAAATGAGATCCCGACCGTGTAACCGCAATGCTCGAGCCTCGGGAACGCCTTGGATGCATCAAGATGAGCCCGCCATGCAGCATGCACATCCGACGCGGGAACACCTGGCTTCAGCGCATTCAAGGCCTTGAGATGTG
>NZ_JAMYOQ010000071.1:0-4284 GCF_040319905.1 Mesorhizobium sp. M0833
CCCCGGGGGGTTTTTTGCGGCGCGCCGGGGGGCACAACTTCTCGGGCCCGAAACCACCCTTTGTTTTTTGCGGCCCGCGGCCCGGGGGGGTGGGGCCCGGCGGCGTCGATGAACACCTTTATTCGCCGAGCTTGGATAGCGGCATCCCTATCACGCTGAGAGCCTGTTATGCTGGTCCAGCGTTTGATCGCAGTCTTGATCCATGCGAGCAGCTTGTGAGGGATGCAACCGAACGAGGCGCTGCTCCCACAGTCGTCGCAGGCCCTCCATCACAGCGTCACGCTTAGCCTGATCCGGCGCAATTGTATTGAGGAGATCTCCCAACATGGCTTCGCCCTCAATCCGCATCAGCAGATTAAACAAGTCGTGTGAAATTCGTACACTGTCACTGCTGAAGTGGGTCGTGCTGATCTCGCAGTGAGTCTCCCGACGATCTGGCGCTTTGTAAGCGCGGGTTTGATGGAGGGACACATAGGGCGGCAACGAAACCGCAAGCGCAGTCCAATCCTGCAGCGTTGCAGCCCGCTTTTTTACCAGGAAGGGCCCGACCACAAGTCCATCCAGCTCTGTCGTCAGAAAGGTGGCAATCGCGTCTGCAACCGAATCCACGATCGGTTCGGCATTGTTGTTAAAGGACGTATTGAGCAGAATTGGAGTGCCTGTGCGCTTCTTGAACGCATTGATGACCTCCCAGTACGCGGGATTGGCGTTGCGCGATACTGTTTGCAGGCGAGCGGTACCGTCGACGTGCGTGATGGCACCGAGCAAGGCGCGCTTTGAGTCACGCACGCGAACGACGAAATTCATGAATGGAAATTCGTGCCTACCGTCCGGCAGGTCGAAAAATTCGCTCGCATCCTCCTCCAGCACAGATGGCGCGAAGGGCCGATAGCCTTCGCGCTTCTTGACCATCGCATTGATCCGGTCCTTGTTTGCGGCGGGCCGAGGGTCGGCAAGAATGCTGCGGTTGCCCAGCGCACGTGGCCCAAACTCCGAACGACCCTGCACCCAGCCGATCACGGCGCCGTTGGCGATCCAGTCGGCTGCACTGCTTGCCACGTCATCAGAGCGTTCAACCTCGAGATGTCCGGCCCATGCATTCAGTTCCTGTTGCACGGCGCGCTCGCTCCCGAGATCAGGACCCCAATAGACCTCCTGCAGTCGCTCACACGGCGCGGGGCGGCCCATCTCGTTAGAGACTATCAGCGCAGCTCCCAATGCGCAGCCAGCGTCGTGAGACGCGGGTTGCACGAAAATGTCTTCGAAAAGCCCTGAATACAGCAGCTTACCGTTCATCGTGCAGTTGTGGGCCACCCCCCCCGCCAGGCACAACCGCTTCATGCCGGTGGCCTCACGGTGATGCCGGAGAATGTGGAACACGATCCGCTCAAGCGCTTCCTGCAGTGACGCACTCACATCTCGATGCTGCTGGGTGAAGGGCATTCCCTTTCGCCTGACCTCGATATTGCGGAGCAACGCCGGACCGATGCGGTCGAGGTGAACACGGTAGCCACCGCCGTTGGCGGAGAGCTCGTAGAACTGCTCGAAGAGCTCGCGATAGGGAGCGGGGTCGCCGTAGGGCGCGAGTCCCATTACCTTATACTCGTCGAACAAGCCGTAGCCGAGATAGCGGATCGTCTCGAGATAAAACAGCCCAAGAGAATTGTTCTCGGGGAAAGCCTCGAGTTGCGTAATTTCTGTGCCAGACCCTACCGCCAAGAGGCCCGATAGGAAATCACCAGAGCCATCAATCGCTAGAATGAGACTTTGTTCGAAGCCCGACATTGCAAAGGTGCTCACGGCGTGCGCCTGATGATGACTTACGAATGAAATACGCGAACTGTCCAACTTAGTGCCGAACTCACGCGTTAACAGATCCTGCACCAACGTTTTAGCATCCAGCGGAATGGAGAGAATGTCCGGGTGGGATGCGGACATACCTTCAAGCATGGCGTTGGCATAGGGCTCGCTGGCGTAGAGCGCGACCCGATCAATGTCGTTGAGCTGAACCCCCGCCGCTGACAGACAGTATTGAATCGAACGAATTGGGAGCTTGTTGGAGTGTTTCATCCGATTGAGGCGTTCCTCTTCGACGGCTGCTATCACCCGTCCGTCTCGGACGAGCACCGCGGCGCCATCGTGCATAAAGGCGTTCCGAAGCTCGAATCGGTTTTCATGGACTTGGTCAAGTCCGCCGCTAATTCCTAGACACAGCATTTCTTTCTCCACATAGTGACGGGCAAGCCAAATTGGCCTGCCTCAGACCGTTTCCAACTAAATAGGCCGCGTTGTCGCTTGCAGCTGCAACCGCCTGTCAGGCATCACCGGCATCAAAGAACGCCTCATAAGGGTCCGCCTGAATCAACATGAGATGCTTCGATCGTGGCGCCTGCCGTTCCATGACGCCGAGAGCTTGGCTGGATCATCGAATCTTGAGCGGCTGCTGACTTGCATGCCGGCGATGCCATTTTCATCTGCAGCACGAACTTGTGACGCGGGCTGCCTATACCCTTGCGAAGGGGCGGCTGTTGACGAATAATGCCGCGCCGTGAACTGGCCCGATTTCATTCCCCGAAAGACCGTCGGACAGGCGAGTGACATGTGCTGCACTGTCCGCCTGCTTCCCGGTCGCACATCCGATACCGCCTTCGCTTGTGCAGGAGGCCGCATCGCGTCATTCGTCGGCCAAACATGGCACCGACTGGAAGCCCGGCAATACCGCGTAGATGTAAAGTGCGCTGATGTTGTATGGTAGCGCTGCCGGCCGGGTCTCCAATCCGCTGCCCAAACGAGCGGACTGCCTGCGGCAAAAAGCCCGCCACAAGCAGAATCGCGCTGGGCAGCTGGCTCGCTTGCAAGACTTCGCAGCTCAGGAACATTGGGGACGACTAGCGTCGAACCGCCGACATGATCGGCCAGTTGCAACTCACTTCTCGGCACGACCTCCACTGCACGTCAGGGCGCATGGAAGATTTTCTCCTTTGGATGGGTGATCGGTGCGGACGTGCTTTTGTCCATGCAAGATTTCCGAAGAGTTATGAAATCGTTTGTTTCGATCAAAGTCATCCACGCTATGAATAGCTGCCGGACATGCGCTTCAAAGGGGCTTCAGGCTTCCCGGATGGCTACTCCGATTCGAAGCGCGTGGCATTCCATGCGCTCTATGACAACATTTTTCAGCAAAGGGTATGAGAGCAAACCCACACTTCTTTTTCAGAAGTCGCTTCGAAGCAGCCGAGGCCTTGATGGGCTTCTTCACCAAGTTCGGCGATGGTGCCGCAGACATTCTTCCTCTTTCCGGGCTGAACAAGCGCAGAGTTCGCGCCTTGGCAGTGTATCTGGGCGCTCCGTCTGATCTTGTTGAAAAGATCCCGACCGCCGACCTGGAGAACCTCGTCCCGGTCTCACATACGATGAGATTGACGACTTCCTCGAAGGCCAAGAGATCAACGAAGCGGCGCACAGGCGTATACTTCATGCGCATTCCAGCACAGCCCATAAGCGAGCGCTTCCCGTCACAACGATTGCCATGACGGGTTCGATATTTAGGCATCGGCAATAGCGTCTCAACATACACGATCGATGGGCTTGCCGCAGTTAGGCAGCTAGCGGCCTGAATTACCGCTGGAGCGAAGCGCTGCTCTTTCAGCCCGCATGCGGTCATGAGGTTGACAGTGTCGGCACGTATCGCCGAGGCCGGCACGCGAACTCATTCTCCCTGAATGCCTGCTCTATCGGTCTTCCGCAGCGTACCCACTTGACCGGTCGCTTCGACATTCCAGGCACCTGGATTCTAGCCGATCCTTGCCGCTCTCCTTCGGCCGGTCGCAATGCTGGACGTGCGGCCGTTACGCGATGCAGAGCTTGTTGTCAGATGCGTGATGCGAAATGTGAGATGCAGCTCCAGTTTTGGCGATGGCAGGCTCGCCGCATTGTTGATAATATCCGCACAAAACAGGCGCGCAAATGACATCGGATTCAGAGAAGGCTGAGGCGGTCGAGCAGCTGCTTGATACACCTGACCTTGCAACAGCACTCGAAAGCGAACAGTTCAAGAAATTCCTTGACCAGGTGCCGATCGCCATAGCCGTTTCGGACCTTGCCGGTGAAGAGCGCGTGGTCTACGCCAATCCGGAATTCGAGAAACTGTCAGGCCTGACGGCCGCCAGGCTCACCCGAGAAAACTGGCCGGCCCTTTTAGGCACAGGCCTCCATCAGCAAAAGGACAGGCCGCTAGCCGAGGCCGTGGTCGAGGGAACCGATCTGGTCGGCACCTTCAGGCTG
>NZ_JAMYOQ010000072.1:0-4182 GCF_040319905.1 Mesorhizobium sp. M0833
TTAAGTCCCTCGCGCCTGTGACGCTCGGCACCGTGCTGATCGCAATCAGTCCGGCTTCATTGTCGGCTTCTGACGCTCAGGACCTCGCGTTCGCTCACGCTGACATGCCAATCAAACAGCTGAAAGACGTCTATTTGGATTGCGAGCGGGGAGGCCGCCGGTGCGCTGGGGACGGACGATGTGATGTACTGTTCGATGCGCGAGTTCCGACTAGGCGCGCGATAGCAGTTTGCGCATAATCAACGATGCATGGCCTTCTGCACCGTGCGACGCGGCCCTGCGATCGACCACTTCGAACCATGTTTGGACCGCGCACTTCGCCGATCAACGCAGTAACCAACCCGCGGAGTTCCGCGAGCGACAGCCTTCAAACGAATCAGTCGGTGGTAGTCACGCATAGGGTGAATCACGAACGCGCTCGCCTGCAAACCCCTTCGCCCGGAAATCTGCCCCGGTTACGCGGTTCGCCAGCAGACTGAGAAGGAGCGGCTTCAGTCGATCGCCGATGCTATTTGTTATCTTTGTGCCGAATGGCAGCTTTGCGCCCCGATTTCGCCCGTTCGACTATATCGTTCGAACTCCCGAAAGCTGTCGGGGCTCCGGCCCTCTCAAACCCTCCACCGCCGTTGTCGCGCATGTGCCGCGTGCCACCTGCCGTGCTTTCAGCGAGCCGACCTTACCTCCAGTCTGGAACCTAGCAGTCGCCCAACTGGTTCAACCTTCCGCCACGGCCGGGCAGGGGAGGGCGTGCAAAACGGTAGGCGCGACCTAAGAAACGGTCGCGGTTCGAGTCGGTAGAGGGATACCGCCAATACAGTGCTGTGACCGAGTTCGTTTGCTGACGGGGCCTCTTAATCAGCGCAAATAAGTCCGACTCCGGACTCCGCAACCAGTTTCAGCATAAATCACTAATAGTCGCGATCTGACCAAAGCCCCGCCGGAAAAAAACGGCAAGGCCTTTTCCACGGCAGGTTTGGCGAAGCGCGGAAGGGCACTCGGCCGCCCACGTAACCGGCATGCACGGTGAAGACGAGAAGGACGCTCTTCCAAGCGCGGAGTTCGAATCCTCCCTCACCGAAAACGGCGTATTCGCGGCACGTCAGCTTACGACACAAATATGCGGGGTTGATGGTTCGACCTGGTAGATGGCAGAGATCAACTTCGGCCTCGCTAAGCGAAGTCGTGGGGTTTATCCGACAGCGGAATCAGGATACGCGACGAGCACCCCGTGCCGGGTCAACCTCGCCGTCGGCAAGTACCGATCGGTGCGGAACCAAGCGGATTCACGCTTGTCGGCAGCGGACGCCGGCGGTGGCGATCAGCACCCGAGCAGGCTCCTCATTAGCAAGACAAACGTCCAGAGCGGAGGCCAATCTTGGCACGCGACTGCGCCATCCTGAACGACCGCTCTCCTCGGCTTAGTCAAACATACCTGCGGAATGATGCGCCTGGCCGGTGACAAATGAATCTCTGCTGGACCGCGGATGATATGGGGAGGCGCTCGCAAATCGCGCCCTACGCGCGGGTTGATCGGTTGATTAACATCAAAGCTTGAATATCAGAAATGCGCCAACTGTGACGGCGGTGGTCACCGTGGCTCGAGTGTCAGCAGATGTGGTAAGGTTGAGTGTCGGCGAGTAGCAGAGGTCGAGCAACAATGACTTTGAGGCGAACCAGAGCTTACGGCGCATCCGGCTTGGTTCTAGCGGTTTGCACTGTGTTTGCTTGGCAGAACGCCGCTGCCGCTCAAAATTGCGACGCAGCCGCGACGCCTGGCGTCAATTGGCAAGAGTGTGACAAGAAGCTTCTCATCCTAGATGGACAGGACCTGAGCGGGGCGAACCTGTTCGGTGTTGATTTCACTTCGACCGACCTCAGGAACACCAATCTCCGTGCGGCAAATCTTGAGAAGGCAACTCTTGTGCGTGCTTCCCTGGCCGACTCGACCGCCAAAGGCGCCCGGTTCGACAGAATCGAGGGCTACAGGACCGACTTCAGCCGTATGGACGCGCAGGGCGCTGTGTTTGCGAGCGCGGAAATGCAGCGCTCGAATTTCCAGGACGCCAATCTGACCAATGTTGATTTCACAAAGGCAGAATTGGGGCGTGCGCAGTTCCATGACGCCGATATCAGCGGCAGCCGCTTCTCGTTTGCCAATCTCGCACGGGCGGACTTCCGAGGAGCGACGTTCACCGCGCCGATAGACTTTGACCGCGCCTTTTTCTTTCTGACCCGTATCGAGGGCGTCGACCTTTCCAATTCGGTGGGTCTGTCCCAGTGGCAGCTCAACATGGCTTGCGGAGACGCCCGGACCGAGTTGCCTTCTGGCCTGACGAGGCCTGAAGATTGGCCCTGTCAATTCCAGCAGGAATAGTTGTCGGCAAGCGAACCGCGGCAATGCTGCGCCCGACAGGATGAAACTGAGAACCCCTATGTCATCGTTTGCGCTATATAACTTTTGCGACAGCCGGGGGCGGATGAATGGAATCGGGCGTATTTCTCCACTACCCACGCGGTCCGAGGCGGCAGAAATGGGGCCGAGCAGACCGTCCGCTGCTAGGGTACCCAGCACGCGAGCGGACATGTGAGACCTCGGTGCGAAGGTCCGGGATCAGGCCCATTGCGGACGTACGTGTTGGTTCGCCTGTTGGCGCCGAAGCGCCTTATCGTTCAGTCTCGCGGCACACATAGATCAAATGAACCGTATCGTCATCGATCAATGTGCTCGACACCAGTTGCAGCGGAGGCCTTGCTTGCCCCTGCCGAGCACGAACGGCCTCACGTGCAGGTGATATTCCTCGATCAGGCCGGACTGGAGGGCATGGTATCGAAGCGCATCGGCAGCGCCTGGCTGAACTGGATACGGATGTCCAGCGGGATGACGCCCAGGAACTCGCGGCGCTCCTCGACGGCCATCTCGCGCAGATCGTGACCGTTGACCGTTGAGGTGCAGGCGCTGCTCGCCGGCCTTCTGCGCGTCGGCGCCGATCCCGATATTGAGGCGCTGGAGCGAACATGCCAGTTCGTCGCCGAGAACGCCGACGGCTGCGCAACAAGAACCTCGCCTGCTGGCGCCTTGGAGTGAAAGAAACGAACCCCCTCCCTCGCTCTTGGCCCGTAGTTCCAAGCAGGCACTTGCTGGCGGACCTATTGAACCAAAAGACCTAGCAACGAACTGAAATCGACAGGGTCCCTTCATAGCGGAATTAGTCGCGCTAGGGGCCCGTAAGTCACCGTGTCGTGCCTTGGCGCACAATGGCATGTGGATAGCTAAGTTTGACCCGCGGCAAGCGTCGCTGGATGGTCACGAGAGGGCGCCACTCGCACAGTCCTAAGCGACAGCGCACACTAGGCGCGCTGCCACCGCTATCGAGACATCGCCGTCACAGCTACCGCACCGATTTTGCAGCGTCGATGATCACGTCTGCGACCGAACGAGGTTTGGTCAACATGATCAAGTGATTGCCCTCGAGCTCGGTGATATGCGCTTTGATGGCCTTGGCCATCGAACCTTCGAACGCCGGCCGAATCGCACCGTCAGCCTTCGCAACCACGAACCAACTGGGCTTGGTCTCGGACGCCGCCCGGGTCAGCCGTTCGTCGAAGAGACGGGCCGCCGATGGCTGCTGCGTCGCCGCGAGAACCGCAACCTCCTCGGGCGTCGCGTCCTGAGCGAAATACTTGCCCAGCCCCTCCTGGGGTACGGTCAGGAAGTCGCCGCTGTCCTTCTGCAGGGTCGACGTCCAAGGCGCCGGCGGACTTCCCGCCGTAGCGCTGGTGACTGACTGGCCCTTCGGCAGGGCGAAGGCGGCAACGTAGACCAAGACTTTGACCTTGTCCGCCGTTCCGCCCTCGGTGATCACCATTCCGCCCCAGGAGTGGCCAACGAGGATCACATCTCCCGGCGCGGCCTCGATGGCCCGTTCAGTGGCAGCGACGTCGTCTGCAAGCGAGGTCAGTGGGTTCTGGACGGCAACGACGCGAAGTCCGGCGCTCTGCAGCAATGGAAATGACCTTGCTCCAGCTGGAGCCGTCTGGGGGCGCTACCACATATGCATGATTTACTAGTTATTTCAGTAACTTATTCTGAGCGGCCCGAGACATAGGTGACGATTTGTACCGGACACATAGTGTAGTGCACCCCGATTCTGAGACACGAGAAGGGTAACAGTTCTCCATTAA
>NZ_JAMYOQ010000073.1:0-4105 GCF_040319905.1 Mesorhizobium sp. M0833
GTGAAGCCCGCGGGATCGGTCCGGTCCGGACGCGCCAGCGATGGCGGACGATCTCATTCCGAAGCTGAAATGCGCCAAATTCGGCGGCAAGCGTGTTGGATTGATCTATACGCCCGACACCAGCCAGAGCGCATACGGCAAGGCATAGGGCGGGCGATGAACCTAAGGTCGAAGGCGCCGGCCGTTTTCCAGCGCGCGTGCACTAGGCTTGCGTGGTGGGCAGGTCGCCGCGGCTCCGCTGGGGCGTTAGCGATTAGGCGTTTTCTTTCGCCAGGGCTTCGACACGCTTCCTTGCAACCTTCTCGCAACCGGGTGCGGGCCCTCTTCGATCGTCTGGATAGGCCGCAAGCAGCCAGCAACTACGAGAAAGGTCAGCGTTACGTTAACCACTTCGTCGTCTTACATAGGGTGTGGCTTTCTCGTTGGTTACCTATGGAAGACGACCAATCTAGATTCCGTTGTCACCCCGAGCCGTCCGGCACGTGGACGGTGTGGGATGAAGTCGACAATGCCCCGGCAAGCTTAGGAGGCTGCTCACTTGTCGGTCGGACATGGCAGCGCGCCAAAGTGGCCTGCGACTTGCTGAGGCGCATTTATGACAATCGGCTGGAGGCCGTCGTCAAGCTGATGGGCGATGGCGCGCTTGTCGCCTTCGACAGCGTGGTCGACGCAGTCGCCTGCGCAGCGGAAATCCAAAGCGCGGCGGCCGCGCGCAATGAAGGTCTGCCAGAGCCTGAGCGCATCGTGGTCCACACATTTAACACTAGTAACACTAGGTATCCAATCGTCGACCTCATCGCGGCACAAAGGGCGCTGGACGCCCTGAACCGTTGAGGTCGCACCATCTGCGTCGGTTCCGACAACGTGGTTCGATCTCGCGTGCCACCGGCTGATAGGCACGTGAAGCCGGCGTCTCCAATGCGCTTTTCCCTAGCTTGTGGTACTATCAGTCGCGCAGTGTGATGCTATCCAATGGGGGGGCAGTCATGGAGCGAAAGCTCGCTGCCATTCTTGCCGCGGACGTGGTCGGCTACTCCGCACTGATGGAGCAGGACGAACAGGGCACGTTCGAGCGTCTCAAGGCAGGCCGCAAGGAACTATTCGAACCCGAAATTGCCCGCCACCATGGCCATACCTTCAAGCTGATGGGCGACGGCCTGCTGGCAGAGTTCTCCAGCGTCGTGGACGCGGTCGAATGTGCCGTGTCGTTGCAGCACGCCCTGGCGGAACGCAACGCCGCCGTTTCCGAGGATCATCGGATTCGCGTCAGGATCGGGATCAATCTCGGCGAGGTGATTGTCGAGGGCGAGGACCGCTATGGCGAGGGCGTCAACGTCGCTGCCAGGCTCCAACAACTGGCGGAACCTGGCGGCATCTGTGTCTCGGCAAAGGTCGCAAAAGAGGTTGAGAAGAAGTTGGCTTTCGGCTTTGAGCCGATGGGCCAACAGAAGCTGAAGAACATCGCAGAACCGGTGCAGGCGTACCGGGTGCTGGTCGATCCCGCGGTGGCGGGAAAGCCCATGGCTGTCAATCGACACCCACGCTTCAGGCGCAATCTGGCCGTCGCTATTGGGGTCCTTGTTATCGCAGTAGGCCTTGCAGCAGCGTGGTGGCGACCGTGGGAGTCACCGCCTCGGCCCGCCGCTCTGACGGCCAATGCGAAAGCCGACCCCCGGCCATCCCTCGTCGTGCTTCCATTTGACAATCTCAGCGACGACAAGGCGCAAGGCTATCTGGCAGACGGTTTCACCGAGGACCTGACCACAGAACTTGCACGCGTGCCCGGCCTGTTCGTCATATCGCGAAACGCGGCTTCCACCTACAAGGACAAGGAGACTAAACCCGCTGAGGTCGCCGCAGCGCTTGGTGTCCGGTACATACTGGAGGGTTCGATACGTCGGGTCGGCGACGACATGCGTATCAACGCGCAATTGATCGACGGCTCGACCACCGGTCATCTCTGGGCAGAACGTTTCGACGGCCAGTGGACGGATGTGTTTGCGCTGCAGGACAAGGTCGTCGTCAGCATCGCAGGCGCGCTCAAGCTCCGTCTCGTCAGCGCCCAAGGCAAGGCAGATGTCGCGGGCGGCACGCGCAATCCTGCAGCCTACGAAGCTTACCTCCAGGGCCTGGAAATCTACAATCGTCGCAATACTCCAGACGAGTTTGCGCAGGCGGTGAGGTTTCTCCAGCAGGCGCTGGAACTCGATCCGAATTTCGGCGCGGCGGCAGCCTCGCTCGCATGGGCCTATTGGGAGATGGACGGGCCGCGGGGCAAGGCTTTGGCCGTTTCGGATATTGGCGCGCTTTACAACGTCTACAAGTACCTGGACCAAGCGGCCAAGCATCCTTCGCCCTCTTACTATCAGCTCGTCGCCAGTTTGCTAGTTCGCGAACACCGGTCCGACGAGGCAGTCGCGGTTATGTTCAAGGCAGTGGCGCTCGATCCGAGCGATCCCCTGAACTATGTCGGGCTGGCAGAAGCCCTGAATTTCAATGGCAGGCCGAACGAGGCGCGCGACTACCTCGTCGCGGCCAACCGTGTCGACCCAGGCGGCAACGACCATCGGCACTACCTGGCTGGGCTGGCTGAATTTGGCCAGGGTCGTTTCGAGGAAGCTGTCGACTACCTTGAAAGGATCGATCTCCAATCGCCCGATCCATGGCCGAAATTCTATGGCCTGCAGGTGTTGGTTTCGGCCTACGCACATCTCGGGCGCAGCGATCAGGTCGCGGCCTATAGTGACAGGCTAAGGAACGTCATGTTGGAACGAAAGGATGGAGGGGCAAATCAGCTGGTCACGCAGAGGTATTTTGTGTTCAAGAACCCGACTGACATCGGGCGTCTGCTGGACGGCCTGGACAAGGCCGGTTTGCCGGAGTTGCCGGAAGAGGTCGATCTGGATGCGAAGGACCGGCTTACCGGTTCGGAGATCAGGTCGCTCATCCTCGGTCGTGACCTCCGCGGGGGAGGCGCATGGATAGACAAAGGAACCAGCTGGGTGCAGCAGAACTTCCTGTGCGACGCCATTCCGAAAGTTCAGACAACCTGCGGCGCGATCTTCCGGAATCCTGCCGGGACGCCGGAGCGACGCAACGAGTATACGGCAGTCTTCCGTTTCGATCGTTTTGAGTTTTCGACCGTCAAATAAGACCACCCCGGACCTGCCGGCGATATTCCATTCCGAACCAAAACTGCATGCGGACCTTTCTGCCCGCTGATCCCGCCACGACGAGCGCAACGCAACGGTCTCGACCGACGCTGATGATGCAGTAAATGACCGCCTCAACGCTTCGCCTTCGGTGCCTCCGCCCGGAAGCGGAGATCGCGGGTGACAATGCTGGAGGTCATGTTCGCGCCTCATGTCAGACGCTAGAGTCACCTTCTTCTTTGCCTGTAAGCAGACATTCGATCGACTGGGGCGATAGTCGACTCTTCCATTCGTCCATTTGGACAACCGCTATCGCGCGTGGTCGCCTTAGATCGAATGGTGGCGAAACAGCCAAGTGTAACTTGCACCCAGCTAGGCCTTGCCAGCGAAGCCGGAAAGCGCGGGGCAAGCACTTGGCGGTTGTGCGAGATCAGCACCAACACCGCGATGGCCGCCAGGTAGGGCAGGGCCAATAGCTGCTCCGAGGGGGCCCGAGCCCGCGCCTGTCCCTGCAGGATCGTCATGCCGCCGAACCGCCAGCCGCCGAGCAGGGACGCGCAGCGGGTGCCATGTCGCGAACACTGCCTGCGCCAGCGCGATCCAACCTTTGCCGGCGGCCAGTCTGATTTCTCGTTAAGCAGTCACCAAAGCAGTCAGCCCGCCTGCGGCCGGACGGCCGCCGCGAGAGCGCTTATGCGGCTGCGAGACCGGCAGAACTTGACGGAATAGCCTTTGAGGAACCCCGGTCGCCGCACAAGGTAATGGGGCGCGTCTCGAAGTTCAGCCATGTCTTGGGAGACGAACGCCATGACCGCGAACGATTGCCGAAACATTGCCCAATACCCGGTCACCCCAAGGTCCATGCCTTTGACAAACCTGAAGCTGAACTGATCTCCCACATTCTTCCGGCCCTGCGACATGGTGTAATCCGCCCCGAGGATGTCCAGAAATGC
>NZ_JAMYOQ010000074.1:0-3154 GCF_040319905.1 Mesorhizobium sp. M0833
TGGTTCGCCCTCAGCGAGGACCGGCCGCTGTTCTTCTTCGCGGGCCTGTGGACACGCTGGCAAGGGGTCCGCAAGGTCAAGGAAGGCCCCGGCGACCACGAGGTCTATGCGTTTATGACCACCAAGCCGAACGCGCTGATCGCCCCAATCCACGAGAAGGCGATGCCGGTGATCCTGACCACGCGAGAGGACATCGAGACTTGGTTGACCGCGTCATGGACCGAAGCAAAAGCAACTACAGCGCACGGCGCCTGACGACGCTCTCGTAATCGTCGAGAAGCCTGTCACACAGATCAAAGTTCCGCTGCAGGCGCCTGCACAAGGCTCGCTGCTTTGAAAGCATCCCGATGAACGACGAACTGATCCGCCTTCCCGGCGCAATTGAGCCCGCCACGCGTCAGGGCGTTCAGCATCATAGGTGCGAGCATTTCGACTGCGCAAGGATGCCGGATGGGGATTTGCTAGGCCTAGGCAGCCATCTCATTGTCACGCCCATCGAATTCGCCACAAAAATGGCGCTGGAAAAACAGGCCGCATAAGGCCAGAAATGAAATTCTGGACTCTCCATTGAATTGGAGGGAACAAGGGGCTCAGGTCAGGGCCTACCAGCTCTCGGGAGGCAACGAACTCGATCCTGCGAAGCTCAAAGCGGCCGACGAAAGCACCGAACGGCAGGTCAAGAAAGCTGAGGCATACTTCCGAGTCCTACAAGGGGTTCCGGAGTTCGATCACTTCACTCCGTCCGCTTGGCTCCTTGCTAATCCAGGCGTCTTGAGCGGCGAAGCACCGGAGGTCGCGAGCACTCTGAGTCGAGCGGAGACGCTTTTCAAGGCACTCAACGCTCTCCGGAAGTCATAGCGACTTGAGGGCGACGATCGTCAATCATCTCGCCAGACGACACGCCGCACCGTCCTGATTTCGGCAAGCCGTCTAACTCGAATGCTTTGTCGTTCGCGCGCAGACGGGTTTTGCGTCTCGGCATGCATGTACTCGTTCTTGCCGCACCGTTCGCAGCTCATTTTGCCCCCGACCAACTCAGCCTCAACGTCCCCGAAGATTTCCCTCAGGTCACTCGGCTGATACCAACGCTTGACATTGCAGAGCCCGCATTGAATGCGCACAAGCTGCCCTGCGTCATGGGCATTGCTGAGCTTCCACTCGCCTCCGCGCTTTCGTGTTCCAGTGTCAGGCATGACCCAAAGTAGGAACACATTCCTCTCTCGGTCAATTCGCCATTGACAATTTCGTTCCCATTTTGTTCACTACTGGAACGAGCCATTAGGAGACGCTCATGTGGATGACATGTGTCCCCCAGACAGCCGGCAGAGAGACCAATAGCCATGGGAGAACAAACCGAGAGATCGCAGGAACAGCAAGTTGATCCTGCCGACTGGGAGCTTGTGACCGACGAAGCCATAGCTGCCCATGGTGGTGCCAGAGAAGCAGTTAAGGCGCTTCTTATCGCCAACGCTGCCCTGGAGCGTGAGCTGGCCCTAGCGGCCCTGCTTTGAGCCATGGGTTTAGCAGGGGATGGCACCGCCAAAGATGGTACGCCAGCGACACCGAAACTTCGCGCTAGAGAAAGGCAGTCAGCATGCCGGACAGCATCCTTCCTCAGCAAAAGGCACCCAAGCTCATCGTCGTCACGGCGTTCGACCGTGATGAGACCGGCGACCTTCAGCCCGTCTTCGGTCCAGCCGAGCAGCAGTCGGAAGATCGGGCGATAAGGACTGCCAAAGCTCTGGCGACGAAACATGCCGGTGTCATTGCGTGGTCCCGCGATGCTAACCCAGCGCTGGGGGAATACGGCGAGCCAACGACGCTCTTTGTTGGGGGCGACGTGCCCGACATGGAGTGACGATTAGGCCGGTCTTCCCAAGGCTCCCCTGACGTTCTCCTCAAGGTCTAGCCGAGGGGGCACAGGGACATAGGAGACCATCTACCTGTTGCTTCTTCTCGTCGTTGAGGGCGGCACTGATTATTTGAGTTGTTCCTGAATGCCCACAGCAATACGTTCGTCTTGCCGCGTCTGCTGCACGGCCAGAGCGAAGCTTTACCCTGCGCTCCTTAGTGATAGCATCGGGAGCATGTTCGAGGGGTTTGCGCTGGACTGGATCGATGTTGGCGAGGTCGTGCTGCGGGTGCGGCACGGCGATTCGGGCCCGCCCCTTCTCCTCTTGCATGGGCATCCGCGTACCCACGCGACATGGCACCGCGTCGCACCCCTACTTGCGGAAAGTTTCACCGTCGTGTGCCCCGACCTGCGCGGCTTTGGGCAGTCGTCGTCGCCGCCCGACATGACGAATCATTCGCAGGCATCCAAGCGGGCGAAGGCTCTTGACTGTGTCTTGCTGATGGAGGCGCTCGGCCATGAGCGCTTTATGATCGCGGGCCACGACCGAGGCAGCTACACCGCGTTCCGCTGCGCGATGGATCACCCTCAACGGATCGAACGCTTGGCCATACTCGATGGCGTGCCGATCCTGGAAGCTTTGGAGCGTTGCGACGCGCAATTCGCCCAAGCGTGGTGGCACTGGTTCTTCTTTGCCCAGCCAGACAAGCCCGAACGTGCCATCCTTGCCGATCCGATCGCATGGTATGGTGGAACCGCAGAGTCGATGGGAACCGAGAACCATGCCGACTTTGTGGCTGCCGTTACCAAACCAGAAACGGTGCGAGGGATGCTCGGCGACTACAGGGCCGGTTTGACCCTTGACGCTGATCACGACCGCGCAGACCGGGCAAGTGGCCGAATGCTGCCCTGCCCCACGCTTGTCCTCTGGTCGCTCAGGGACGATCTCGAGCTGCTTTATGGCGACGTCTTGGCTGTGTGGCGGACGTGGGCATCGGACCTCCGCGGTCACGGCATCGATTGCGGGCATCACATGGCCGAGGAAGCGCCCGAACAGCTCGCTACTGCGTTGTCGGCTTTCTTTTGCGCGCCCGAGTGACAGACCGAAGTCTAAAGCTGTTTTCCGCGCAGCACTGACGTCTGAAAGGGCTCAGAGAGTCATCCGCGCTTTCTGTCGGTTACTAGTCCTGACCTATCCAGAGGAGCGTAGCACCCCCTCCTCCTCGGCAGCTTCCTCGAAGGCTTTACGGACATCGTTGGGCGAGACCCGGCCCTCAAAGGCGTCGCTGCAGGCTTGCACCG
>NZ_JAMYOQ010000075.1:0-3136 GCF_040319905.1 Mesorhizobium sp. M0833
ATGGTATTCCACCTGCTCACATGGATTACGGATAACGCGGGCAACGATAATTTCTTGTCGGATTGTGCGCTGGTTGAGAAGTCCGGCGGTGTTTTGTTGACTAAGACCTCGCGAGATCTCGTCGAAGTCTAGAAGCGCGCTCGAGACAAGTGTCCAAAGGTAAACAGGCGTGTCCAGCATCGATGGCGCCATGGCGGAGGCGATCAGTCGTCCAACTGGATGCCTAGAACTAGCGGCATTTTGCCCGGCTGGTGGGCAATAAAGTTCGGCTTCGCCTCATGGTGAGGTAGCGGCTAAAAAAATTCAGGAGGGCAGACGTGGGCGAACCCCCATCTTTGCAGTATTCCACTATTGAGCCTGTGCTCAGCAACCGTCAAATCGAGCGCATCATCAAGGCGGTTGAGGACCGCTTCGATGAGCAGGTCGAGTTTTTGACGCGGCTGGTGCGTGCTGCCTCGCTTCGAGGCAATGAAGCTAGTATTCAGAAAATTGTCTCCAACGCGCTCGAAGAACGTGGCTATGACGTTCGCAGCTTCGCGATCGATCCAGCTCGCATCGGCAAGGATCCGGCTTTCTCACCGACCAGATTTGAACTCAAAGACTCTACCATTGTTGTTGGCTCGAAGCGGCCGCCGCGAGAAGGCGGTAGGTCTCTGGCACTCAACGCACATGTTGATGTTGTGCCGGTCGGCACAAGCGCCCGTTGGAGATATGAGCCGTTCTCGGCCACTCGCAACGGGGACTGGCTCTATGGCCGTGGTGCGGGTGACATGAAAGCTGGTTTGGCTGCAAACCTGTTTGCCCTCGATGCGCTGTCGGCCGCGGGCTTCGACCTGAAAGGCCCGGTTCAATTTCAGTCCGTCATTGAAGAAGAGACCACAGGCAATGGAGCGGCAATGGTTCTCGCGGAGGGTTTCCGCGCCGATGCAGTTCTCATTTCGGAGCCTACCGATGAGAAGCTTGTCAGCGCGAATACCGGCGTCATGAAATTTGCTGTCACGCTCCAAGGGGTTTCCGCTCATCCATTCGAGGTCGCCGCCGGCAGGAGCGCAATCGATATCGCAATTCGGACTATCGAGCATCTGCGCCAGCTCGAACAAGAGTGGATCGCGGAGCGACCCATATCTCAGCCCGATTTCGCCTGTGTCGACAACCCAATAGCTTTGACAATCGGCACGATATCAGGAGGCGAGTGGCTCGCCTCGGTTCCCAGCGAGTGCCGTTTTGAAGGCCGCATTGGCTTCTACCCCGGCGAGATGGCAGAGGCGCGGGCCGTAAGGTTTGAGAGCTTTCTCAGAAAGGCATTTTCGAACGACCCGCAGCTGAAAGGATGCCCCGAGCCGGAGATCGAATGGGTCGGTGTCAAGCAGGGTGGATATGTTCTTACGCCAGGAAGCGAAGCGGAAGCACTTCTGGCGAAAGCGCACTCCCTCGCCGACAGTTGCGAAAGGGAACTTCAGCGCTTCGTAATGCCTTGCTACCTCGACGCTGCTGTCTTCACCTTACACGGAGACATGACCAGCCTTGTCTACGGACCAGTTGCCGAACACATTCATGCTGTTGATGAGCGAGTGAGCCTATCGTCGCTGTTGCGGGTTACCAAGGCTATCGCTCTGTTTGCCGCGTCTTGGTGTGGAATAGAGGCTGTGGCCGAGCAAGTGTAGCCCTAGCACGAACAGTTGGACACCTCGAAGAACCTCCCCAACTTGATCGTTTTCTGATTCACTGCGCTGGTGATTTGCATGGAGGCGATCGATGCGGGACAGGCGGGGTTCTGGGATATTGAGGAGCGCTATGTCCGGCTGAGCGAGGCGGGCGATCCGCTGGAAAAGCTGAACGCGGTGGTGCCTTGGGAGGTCTTCCGCAAACCGCTGGCTAAGGGACTGAAGCGCTCGGATGGCGCGAAGGGCGGTCGCCCTCCCTACGGCCCGGTGATGATGTTCAGGATCATGGGTGCTGCAGGCGCTTTACAGCCTGTCCGACGACTAGGCCGAATTCCAGATCCAGGACCGACTTTCCTTCATGCGGTTCCTCGGGCTGGGGCTCGGCGACCGGGTGCCGGATGCAAAGACGATCAAGATGTTCCGCGAGCATCTCACGCAGGCCCGCGCGGTGGAGAACCTGTTCGCCCGTTTCGACAAGCATCTCGCCAAGGCCGGCTATCTTGCAATGGGGGGCCAGATCGTCGACGCCACGATCTGTCGGCGCCTAAACAGCGAAATACCGATGCCGAGAAGGCCGACATAAAGGCGGGCAAGGTTCCGGAGGCCAGGAAGGATGATCCCGCGAAACTGCGGGAGAAGGATCGGGACGCGCGCTGGACGGTCAAGTTCTCGAAAGCCAAAGTGGCCGAGGACGGAAAGGCGCAGCAGCGCGATATCGCCATTCCAGCCTTCGGTTACAAAAACCATGCCACCATCGATCGCCGGCACGGCTTCATCCGCGGCTGGAACGTCACGAGGGCGTCAGCCTATAACGGGGCGTAGCTTCGCAATGTGCTCAACCGCGCGAACACCGGCTCGACCGTGTGGGCCGACACCGCCTATCGCTCGAAGAAGAACGAGGAGTGGCTCGATCGGAACGGCTATGTCTGCGACATCCACCAGAAGAAGCCGAAAGGTCGGCCGATGAGCGAGACGACGTCTCGATCAAACGGCCGGCGCTCAAAGATCCGCGCCTTCGTCGAGCACGTCTTCCCACGGCAGAAGGCACAAATGAAGCTCTTCATCCGCACCATCGGTATCGCCCGCGCCACAACCAAAATCGGCATGACAAATCTCGCCTACAATCTGATGCGCTACGTCTGGCACGAGGGGAGAAGTGCGTCCGCGTGACGGTATGGCGGCAAAAAACGCCGCCACATAGCAGAAATCAACCATCCATCAGCACAGTAGCGCGGAAACCTGCGCAGGCCCCGGTTCAGTTACCACGCCCATTCTTGCGCCTCTTTGCCTCAGAAACGGCGGTAAATCAAGGTGTCCAGTTGTCGGATGATGATGATGTCGCCGGAAGTGCTGTGTCGGTAGCAAATCAAGTTGTCCGGTTTGGTAGCACATCATTTGTCCGCTTCAGTTTTGCGTCGAAGCGGTTCACGCGGCTTGCCCGGTGCGGCAGGTTTCTTGGATTATGGCGCCGT
>NZ_JAMYOQ010000076.1:0-2844 GCF_040319905.1 Mesorhizobium sp. M0833
GATACCCTCCGGCGAAGGCCGCCTTGCGAGAGGACGGCACGGTAGCGAGGCTGCGCTCTTAAGGTCGCCCTTACGAGCGAAGTTAGCAGCACAGCATGAGCCATGTGACGTTATTGACCGGGCCTGAGCGTCGTCGTCGTTGGCGTGAAGAGGATCAGTGCCGGATACTGGCCGCGGCATTCGCGCCCGGGGCCACAGTGGCGGCGGTAGCGCGTCAGTACGATGTCGCGACCAGCCTGATCTATAAGTGGCGCCGCACGGTGAGAGCCCGCGAGACGGGCTTTGCCGAAGTTGTCGTGGCTCCCGATGAGCCTGTCGCCGTTTCGCGGCCGGCGGCATCCCCAGCGGTGATCGAGCTGGAGGTCGCCGGCAAGGTGCGGCTGCGGATTCCGCTGACCACGCCGCCAACACTGGCGGCAGCGATGGTGAAGGCGCTGGGCGTTTCATGATCCCGGTTCCGAGCCAGGTGCGGATCTGGTTGGCGGTCGGCCGGACCGATATGCGTCGCGGGATGCAAGGCCTCGCTCTGCAGGTTCAGGAGACGCTGGGCCGGGACCCGCATGCCGGCGATATTTATGTCTTCCGCGGCCGCAGCGGCAATCTGATCAAGATTATCTGGCATGATGGGCTCGGCATGTCGCTGTATGCAAAACGGCTCGAGAAGGGCCGGTTTCTATGGCCGTCGCCGGCGGACGGCACGGTTTCCATATCACCGGCGCAGCTCGCCTACATGCTCGACGGGATCGATTGGCGCAACCCGCTTCACACGTTCCGCCCGCAGCGCGCGGGCTGAGTTTTTCTTTGAGTTTGCGCCATTTTCCGCGAGTCAGCGGACGCGTTTTATGATTCACTCCAGGGCATGGTTGCCACCGCCCAGGATGCTGTTCCGGACGATATTGGCGCGCTGAGAGCAGCGCTGACCGCGGCGCTGGCCAGAGCCGAAGACGAGGCCGCGCGCGCTGCGCTGGTCGAGGCCGAACTGGCGGTCGCCAGGGCCAAGGCATCGGATGATGCGGCGCTGATCGCGCATCAGCATCTGACGATCCGGAAGCTGCAGCGGGCGCTGCATGGTCAGAGTTCTGAACGCTCAGCCCGCCTGCACGACCAGATGGAACTCACCTTCGAGGAACTCGAGAGCACCGCGACGGAAGACGAGATCGCCGCCGAACAGGCAGCGGCCCGGACCACCGAGGTGGCGCCTTACATGCGCAAGCGACCGGCGCGCCAGCCATTTCCCGAGCACCTGCCGCGCGAACGCGTGGTCGAGCCGGCGCCGGCCGCTTGCCACTGCTGCGGCGGTCATCGGCTGCGCAAGCTGGGTGAGGATATCACCGAGACGCTGGAGGTGGTGCCGCGGCAATGGAAGGTGATCCAGCACGTGCGGGAGAAGTTCACCTGCCGCGACTGCGAGACGATCAGCCAGGCTCCGGCGCCCTTCCACGCCACCCCGCGCGGCTGGGCCGGTCCCGGCCTGCTGGCGATGATCCTGTTCGAGAAGTTCGGCCAGCATCAGCCCCTTAACCGCCAGGCCGAACGCTATGCCCGCGAAGGCGTGCCGCTCAGCCTGTCGACGCTCGCCGACCAGGTCGGCGCCGGCGCCGCGGCGCTGATGCCGCTGTTCAAGCAGCTCGAAGCCCATGTGCTGGCCGCTTCGCGTCTGCACGGCGACGACACGACGGTGCCGGTCCTGGCCAAGGGCAAGACCGATACCGGCCGATTATGGACCTATGTGCGCGATGACCGACCGTTCGGCGGCGCCGATCCGCCGGCGGCAGTGTTCTACTATTCCCGCGATCGCCGAGGCGAACATCCCGCGACGCATCTCGCCGGCTGGAGCGGCATTCTGCAGGCCGATGCCTTTGGTGGTTATGGCGATCTCTATGCGACGGGTCGTCAGCCGGCGCCTGTTCTGGAGGCCAGCTGCTGGGCCCACAGCCGGCGCAAAGTGTTTGAGCTGGCCGATGTCGAAGCGGCGGCGCGCAAGAAGGCGCACGGCGAGAAGCCCAACCTGGTCTATCCGCTGGCGGTCGAAGCCGTGAAGCGCATCGATGCCCTGTTCGATATCGAGCGCGCGATCAACGGCCTGTCGCCGGCCCAACGCCACGCCGTGCGCCAAGAGCGGAGCGCGCCGCTGGTCACCGAGCTCGAGCGCTGGATGATCAAGACGCGCGACAAGCTCTCGCGCGGGCACGACCTGACCAAGGCCTTCAACTACATGCTGCGCCGCTGGTCATCCTTCACCCGGTTCCTCGACGATGGGCGGATCTGCCTATCCAACAATGCAGCCGAGCGAGCCCTGCGCGGCATCGCTCTCGGCAGAAAGTCCTGGCTCTTCTGCGGTTCCGATCGCGGCGGACAGCGCGCGGCCGTTCTCTACAGCCTGATCGTCAGCGCCAAGATGAACGATGTCGACCCGCAGGCCTGGCTCGCCGACGTCCTCGCCCGACTGCCCGCCTATCCGGCCCATCGGATCGATGATTTGCTGCCGTGGAATTGGAGATCCGCAAAATTGCGGACCCAACCAGCGGCGGCCTGATCATGCAGCGCAATAAGGTGCATCACGTCTACACCGTCGATCGTGTCGCCAGGGACCTCGGCGTCAGCGAAGCGCTCATCCAGGACCTGACCCTCGGTCTCGAGCCCGAGGACGGCGTCATCTGGATCTACGGCGCCAACGATGACGACGGGATCTTGGCCTTCACCGATGAAGGCATCGAGGAGGTCAAACTCCTCCTCGAAGAATATCATCGCGTCTCCCCAAAGAAAGCTTGACCCCAGCACTCCGGTGCTCAGGTTCTCCTGGCTGCCGGATGCGCACGTCTGCGGTCTTCACCGGATGCGTAC
>NZ_JAMYOQ010000077.1:0-2736 GCF_040319905.1 Mesorhizobium sp. M0833
ATGTCGCGGATCTGGAGGCCAGGACGACGGCGCGCTTCGAAGCGTCGGCCAAGACAGGCAAGGTCCGCAGGTTCAAGGAGTTCGTTGACGGCGCCCGCGGCGCGGCCGGGCCGGCAGCACTCAGGCGACTATAACGGGCGCAGCCGACCCTGCGGCTTCCAGACATTGTCGTGTACAGCTTCAGACCCTCAAGCCGAGCCCGCAGGGCCTCGCTTACCTTTTACGGGGCGGCGGTACGTCCAAGCCGCTTCAACAGTTAAGAATTTCGCAAAGACGATACCCCCGGATCGTCGAGCTTCCGCTGCCACTTCCCGCATTCGCCGAGGCGGTCAATGACCCGCCCTTCACAACGTTATCCGGCAAGCATCTGGATGCGAGAGATAATGTTGCCGGAGGCATCTCTCATGGCTTCTACACCTGCCTGAACGCCAGAACCGCGTTCGTGCCGCCAAAGGCGAAGGAGTTGCTCAGTGCCACGCGCACCTTGCGCTCGCGTGCCACATTGGGCGTGACGTCGAGATCGCAATCGGGGTCCAGCTCACGATAATTGGCAGTCGGCGGCACGACGCTCTCGCGGATAGCCATCACGCAGGCGATCAACTCGAGCGCGCCGGACGCGCCGAGGCAATGCGCGTGCATGGACTTGGTAGAAGAAATGGACATTGAGAAGGCGTGCTGACCGAAGACGCGCTTGATCGCCGCCGTCTCGATCTGGTCGTTGGCCTTGGTGCCGGTGCCGTGCGCGTTGAGATAGTCGACATCCTCGGCGTCCAGCCTGGCATCGGCAAGGCAGGCCCGCATTGCTGCCTCCGGCCCCTCGACAGTCGGCGCGACGATGTCGGACGCATCGGCGGAAAGGCCGGCACCGGCGATTTCGGCAAGGATGGTGGCGCCCCGAGCCTGGGCATGCTCGTAGCTTTCCAGCACCGCCATGCCGGCGCCTTCACCAAGCGACAGGCCCTGGCGATCGGCCGAGAATGGCCGGCAAGTATCGGGCGAAAGCACGCGGATCGCTTCCCATGCCTTCAGCACACCCCATATGAGCGGCGCTTCGCTGCCGCCGGCAAGCATCACGTCGGCCCGGCCGAGCCTGATCTGGTCCACCGCGCAGGCAATCGCATGGTTTGCCGAGGAACAGGCGGACGTGACGCCGAAGACCGGCCCGCGCAGGCCGAGACTCATGCTGACCTGGCCGGCAGCGGCACCCGGCATCGCCTTGGGTACAGTCAAGAGAGCGGCACGCTTACCGCCCAGAAGGATGGCGCGGTAGGTTTGCTCGATCGCATCCCACCCGCAGCCGCCAACGCCCACCGTCGCACCGAAGCGATAGCTATTTCCCTCTTTGGAGGAAAGTCCGGCCTGACGCATGGCTTCGCGCGCCGCAAGCACAGCGAGCAGGCTGAAGCGGTCCATGGAGATGAGTTGCTTGCCGTCGATGTCATGCTCCGGCAGCGCCTTGATCTCGGCACCGATCCTGACCCTCAATTCATGGAGCTCGGAGTTGACGATTGGGCCGATGGCGGAGCGGCCTTCTCGCATCTCTCTCCAAATGGCGGCGGCGTTGGTCCCAAGCCCGCAAATCCCGCCAATCCCAGTAATCACGACGCGCCTGTCCATTCACACCCCCTTGGCGAGCAAGCTGCGCACGGCTTCCACCATGTCCCCAACATTCTGGAGATCCGACCATGCCTCGGCCGTATTCATCTCGATCTCGATGCCGTAAGCCTGCTCCAGGTCCCAGAGAACGTCCGCCAATCCCAGTGAATCGATACCGAGCGATGTCAGTCCCGTGGCAGCCGTTATCTCGCCGCCTGTGGCAGGCGCTATGCCGCCCTCCGACGCGGCGCGCTTCTTGATCATGGCGATTATTTCGTTGGCGAGTTGATCTGCCATCTTGTTCCTTTCCAGCTTGCGTTTTCGGCGTCGTTCAAAACCCGAGTCGCGTCGCGTTGCCAAAATTGCCCCTCATAGAGCCTGTGCGACCGACCAAGCCCAATGCCCATAGGAACCGGACGAGTTCCGGCTTCTGCGGCGTCAGCCCGATGACGAAGAAAAGTCGCCGGCCTCCCGCTTTTGCGCCAGCACATCAAGAATCTGCGTGTAAATGGATAGGAACCGTCGTCAAACGTCAGCTAAACGCTGCGACGGTGGGTGCTGTCAGCGTATTCACTCGGCACCTCATATGTAATCGAGATGTTTCATAGCTCCGGACCATGCGATCAACTATTGTACCGGTCCGCCATTCGTCGGAGAGTTCGACATGATCGGAGCGCTGCCTCTCATTCCCAGTACAATCTCCACCGCACGCGACAGATTTCCTCTTTCGGGCTCTTCTCAAGGGACTCGCCACGCGATAGAGGCAGTGATCGGCGCACGTGAGGTCCTGCCAAGTCCATGCGACATTCCGGAAAATTGGTAAAATCGTTTGTTTCAATCAAATGCATCCACGCTATGGATAGCTAAGACATGCGTTTCAAAGGGCTCGATCTGAATCTTCTCGTCGTTCTCGACGCGCTGCTGAGCGAGCGCGGCCTCACGGCGGCGGCACGCCGCATCAACCTAACCAAATTCATGGGGGTTGGTGGATGTGGCGCAAGCCGTTGAAATGACGTAGGATTTGGTTGCTTAAGCCGATCCGAAGCATTTCCCGGAGACCACACCCACCATGAACGATCTTGCGCTGCCGCTGAGCGGTTTGTCATCAGTCGGCGGCAAGTCCGTCGTCGCCCGTTTCGA
>NZ_JAMYOQ010000078.1:0-2708 GCF_040319905.1 Mesorhizobium sp. M0833
GCAAGCCTGCAGCGACGCCTTTGAGGGCCGGGTCTCGCCCAACGATGTCCGTAAAGCCTTCGAGGAAGCTGCCGAGGAGGAGGGGGTGCTACGCTAAATCTAGCTAGGTCTCCATTCCGCTTTCCACCGCGTCCCACGTCTGATTACTGGTCGTTCTCAAACATTGGGAGAGAATTTATGTCTGATTTCAAAGTTGGCGATGTGGTAGAGCTAAAGTCTGGCGGTCCTAACATGACGATCAACGAGGCGCAGAGTGCCGGCGGGTTTATGTGTCAATGGTTCAACAACGACGGCGGGGCGTACAAGCTTGAGACCGTCAGGATTAAAGGTGAAATGCTCAAAGCCGTGCCGAAGTAGTCGCCGCGCCTTCCTGACAGGGGGTCCCACGTTGCCTTTGATTGTTACGAACGGAGCATTGCCTGATGGCGCTAATCTTGGAGAACGTTACCAAAGCCCAGAACCTCATGAACAAGATCGGTCCACCCATCTGCCGATGTGGGCTTATTACGGCAGCAACTTCGCGGGCATGTGCCTAGAGTTCGATACTGCTGACCTCATGATCAGTGACTTCCATGCAGAGAAACTGCGCCCGGTGACCTAAGCGCGCAACGCTCTGCCATCGCTCACGCTCGCCGACATGGGGGCGCAGCATCTCGAAGAGGCGGTGATCGCTCGCATCACGCGCAAGCGGGTGAATGGGCTCACGAGAAGGAATGGCGCTTCGTTACTGGCCAAGCCGGGCCTAAGCACTTCTCGACGATGCGCTTCGTCGCGTGTTCCTGGGTCCCCGTGTCAAGCCTGAACACACCGCGCGGGGTATGCGAGGTGATGGACCGGCGACCGGTGGAGGTGCTGCAGGGGGAAATCAGGGGTTTTGAATTAGCGTTTCGCAGCATTAAGCCAGCTAGGCCGCTGGGCGAATGCGAGCGGGTCGGCATCGGCAAGTTCGATCCCGTGGAGGACCTGTTCGCGGAAGCGGAACTGAAACAGTTTCTGACGGTGCCATTCGAGGCACTTCTTGAGGAATGCCGCCGAACCGCTTCGAGGCCGAACATGGAGGCAATGGCCGGGATTGATCTCGCTGGCAGCAACAGAAACGCCATCTACTTCTGGACGACCTATAAGCTCCGGAGCGGCCGTGAGGTCTTTCACAAGCGTTACTTCGACCGACGATTGCGCCTTGTCCTCGGGAAGGACTAAGTGGGGCCAGAAGACGGGATCGGGAGCATTGCCGTGGAAGGTTTGGACGAAGACACTCGGAAACGGCGGGAGACGCTGACCGCAGTTCAGTATGGCGGGATTTATCCCCCTCACGAAGCGTTCTACATCCAGTCGATCATCTACGCCGAGCCGGCTTTCGCCCTAATGGCCGAGCGTGGCACAGGACGCTATGTCGGGAGCGCCTTTATCACCTTGAACCGGGAGATGCGGGAACGCTTCACTTGCGGCCGAGGAGTATGAAACGTGCGGTGCCCCCCGCCGCAGCGACAGCCTTCGCTATTCCTTCTTGTCGACCAGCGCCCGTAAAGCCGAGACGTCATGCAGCAATAACCTGCTGCCGCGCTTTTCGATCAGGCCTCTCTTGGCGAGGTCGCTCATTTCGCGCGAGACCGCTTCCCTGTGCGTGCTCATCGTTGCCGCCAGCTCGGAATGCGTCGGTGCCGGGCTTATGGACACCTCGCCGTCCACGAGTGCGGCTTTCTCCGCCCGATGCAGGATCTCGACGATCAGCCGTTTTCGCACGACCAGAGTGCTGTATTCGAATACCCGCTCGGTCATGCGCCGGAGCTGGGCAGACAGATGCTCAAGCAGCACCCAGGCAAAAGTCGGGTGGGTCATCACGATATCCCGGAATGCTGTGCCGGACAGCCGTGCAGCGCGGGTTGCCTCCAGCGCGACTACGCTGGCAGAGCGTGCAATCCCGTCAATGCCTCCGAGCTCCCCGAAAATGTCACCCGGTTCGACATCGCGATACGCTATCTCCCTGCCGTCCGCTGAAACCAGTGTCACGCGAGCACGTCCTTCCAGCAGGAAGAAGACATCGCGACCAGTGTCGCCGTGGGAAATGATTAGCTCGTTGTGTCGATAGCTGCGCTCGTGCCACCGTTTGGTCAGCGCGGCGAGGTCGGCATCGCAAAGTCTTGAGATGAAGGCCAGAGAGCCTGTCACAACGGTCTCTTGTTCAATCAAGTGTACTTCACCTTACTCCCTATCCAAGGAAATTTGATGGCTGCAGGCCCCGCATTCCGGGATGCAAACTGGGAGCGGATTTCGCCAATGTTTTCCCCGGTGTGGGAATTCCCACAGCCGAGCCTGGTTCGACTGTCATATCCTGTTGCAACGTCAGGCCGGCTCGTGTGCAAGCCGGCGAAGGGAAAGGGAACAGTCATGAAATTCTTGGCTCCTGTCACAAAACTTGCTGCGGGGTTTCGCAAATTCGTCGCGCCGCGCTACCGCCCGGAGCTTTATTACATGCGTGGCCCGGGGCCAGCCACCGCCCGCCGTATGGGCACGCCGCGGCAAAACCAATCCATCGACCACTACGCCTAATTTGCCTCGCGGACGGCTGACGCCCTCGCCCGGAGTGCCGTTCGCGCCGTTCCGTACCGGTCAATTCAGATCAATGAAGGGAGGATCTGATCATGGTTATAATTCATGCTGCCGCCATTGGTCCATTTCGCAGGTGGTTACGCCTCCGCGCCGAGCGA
>NZ_JAMYOQ010000079.1:0-2633 GCF_040319905.1 Mesorhizobium sp. M0833
GTTACGCCCTCGTGCTCATTCAGATACACCAGGCCCTTCATGCCATCCGGCAATGCGTTGACCTGGCTAACATATTGAACGTCGGCCAGATTGAAGCCAGCGTTTGCGATTTCGGTGGCGGAACCACCCGAGGTGTAGTGCAGAGTTGCCATCCAGTAATCCTTTTTCTCGTTCGATAGCGCCCGAGGCCTACCTACTAGAGGGTGTATATTAGCGCCAAATCACATAAAGACACCCGTTGATAAAATCATTGAGCGTTTGTAGGAATGCTGCATGCATTGTGGCTTATTTTCATAAAAACGGGTTGTACACAAGAAACTTATCGCTTTTCTTAGGTCACAATCCCGGCGGAATCGCGACTTTATTTTGAAATAGCTGTAGCTTCGCAACTTAGGACGTTTAAATTACGGCAAATTACATTCTTGTTTGTTTTTGATTTATCAATTTACCTTACGAGATGAAAATCAGACAGACGTTAGCCACAAGAGCCAAGCCGCTCCGCGGTCTCACTGCCGCAAGCAATTAGTTGTGGACAATTCGTAGGCATCTGCGCGCTCAGCGGGCGGCAGATCTCCGTGATCGAGATCAAGTCAATGTAGGAAGCCGCTCAAGGTGAGAATAGGGGCGGTTCCCAGTTGGAGCGCCTGCCGCACTCGCCCATGAGGAAGACTTAAGCGACATCAAAGCGGTTCGGCCCACGTTTACAAGCGAGCGACAACTGCGGAATGACTGCCGGGTTCGCGGTGCCTGGTTCCTGCTCTCGCGCTCAAGTAATTGGCAGTCCCGATTTATCGATCGTGATCTGCGAAGGGGCGGTTTGTGAAGCCATGGCCGCTATTGCGCAGCGGATCTGATAGCGGCCCAGGGATCTGATACTCGATACCGGGCTCAGATGGGATCTGACCGTGCGTTGCCGACAAGAATCGAATAAGAGTAAAGAGACGAGAAAGTGCACACCGGATTACTCGCGAAGCCGTTTTGCTTCGTCGTCATGCACGGTGCGATGAGCTTCTCTTTCACTGAGATGCACTAAGTCCGTTTAAGACACGGAAGCGGCCGCGAACCGCGCCGAGTAAACTCGGTGGCGGGCAGATTCAAGCCACCCTTCAATGATACCCTGCTAGCGAACCCGCTGGTGACGAAGGTTGGGCACCCGCTTTGGAAAAATCCGGTGCTTGAACAAAGACGGAGCGGCGGACCGGCTCGAGCAGAAGGTCCGCCGTTCCGGGTCGTTCAGATCACAAGAAACGAACCTGCTGCAAGCGACAGACCTGGAGAGAGCGTGGCGAACTGTATTTGAGCTGCGCCACCGATCCCGTCGCTGTCGAAAGAGAGTGCTCCGGTTGAGTTGTTGTAGATGATATGATCGGAGCTATCATGTGCGGCCGCACCCGCAAAGAAAGCATCGGATGAAAGGCCTCCCAGCTTAAGCCCGGCAAAAACCGCGTCGTCGAGCTGGATCTTGTCCTGGAGCTTGTTGAAGTCGGTGATCCTGTCGATATTACCGGTTCCAAGAGCGCTGTTGAACACGAAGGCATCATTGCCTCCGTTACCGGTCAAGATGTCGGCACCTCGTGCGCCGTTGATGATGTTCGCGCCGGCGTTGCCCTGGATGGCTTGGTTAAACTCGTTGCCAGTGAGATTGATTGCTCCCGTGCCGGAAGGATTTGTGGTGGCAAGAAGCTCAACTTGGGAGCCGGCCGAAAGAGCATAGCTCACCGTGGAAAATACCCTGTCGCCGCCGCCGCCGGCCGCTTCAATCACCCTGTCGCCAGCATTGTCGACGACGTAAGTGTCATTGCCGCCATAGCCTGTCAGCGTGTCGGCGCCACCCATACCGTTGATGTAATTAGCACCGGCATTGCCTTGGATCGTCTGGGCGAACTCGTTGCCAACGAGATTGATTGCTGCCGTGCCGGAGGGATTCGTGGTAGCAAGAAGTTCGACCTGCGAGGCTGCCGAGTGCACAAGCGCAAAGCTTGCTGAGGCGAGCACCTTGTCGATACCACCGCCCACCGCCTCGAACACCCTGTCGCCGGCATTGTCTACATAGTACGTGTCGTTGCCGCCATAGCCGGTCATGGTATCGGCCCCACCCCCGCCGTTGATGACATTGGCGCCGGCATTGCCCTGGATAGTCTGGGCGAACGCATTGCCGGTCAGGTTGATCGCCGTGGTGCCGGACGGGCTGTTGGTGGCGAGAAGTTCGATCTCCGATCCGGCCGCAAGCGCATGACTTACGGAGGCGAATGCTTTATCGGTACCGCCGCCCGCAGCCTCAATCTCCTTATCGCGGACATCGTCGACATAATAGGTATCATTGCCGCCATAGCCGATCATCGTGTGGCCGCCGGCTCCGTGGAATACATCGTCGCCACTGGTGCCATATAAGGTGTCGCTTGTGTCGACGGGAGGCGGGGTGGTTCCGGTGGTAGCGAGGTTGTGCTCCCGGAAAACGGCCTGCAGTTCGGAGGAGCTTTCAAGCGCGGTGTCGCCGTTCTGCGTTCCCCATTTATAGGTGTAGTCGAAGCCGGGCGTCGGCACCAGTGCGGCCCAATGATCGATCATGATTTGCATCTGTTCGGGGGTGGGCATGACATGTCTTCCGCCATCGGAAGTCTCCCAGTTACCGC
>NZ_JAMYOQ010000080.1:0-2577 GCF_040319905.1 Mesorhizobium sp. M0833
GCTGTGCTGCTAACTTCGCTCGTAAGGGCGACCTTAAGAGCGCAGCCTCGCTACCGTGCCGTCCTCTCGCAAGGCGGCCTTCGCCGGAGGGTATCTGTTCACGGTGCTGCCGATCACCCTTTCGATAGCGTCCTCGAGGATGTCGAGGCCTTGGCTAAGCTGATCCTCCCCAATGACAAGAGGTGGCAGACACTTCACGACCTCGTCTTTGGGACCAGCGGTCTCGACAATGAGGCCATTCTGAAAGGCGGTGCTGATGACTTGACTGGCAACTTCGCCAAACTTCAGATCGATGCCCCGCATCATGCCACGACCCTTGGCTGACACGCGGCTTGGGTCGTATTTCTGCGCGATCCGCTCAAGGCGGCTTTTCAGCAGATTGCCTTTCTCCTCGACGGACGCCGCAAAGCTGTCTGTCCGCCAGAAGTGCTCCAGGGCTGCCCGGGCGGTCACGAAAGCATGGCAATTGCCGCGGAACGTACCGTTGTGTTCTCCCGGCTCCCACTTGTCGAGTTGTCGGTCAATTAGGACGAGGGCCATAGGCAGGCCATAGCCCGATATCGATTTCGCCATCGTGACGATGTCCGGGCGGAGACCGGCCGCCTCGAAGCTGAAGAACGCATCGGTCCGGCCAACACCCGCCTGAATGTCATCTACGATCAGCAGAGCTCCGTGTTTGCGCGCAATGGCCGCCACCTTGCGCAGCCACTCCGTGCCGGCGACATTCAGGCCGCCTTCGCCCTGAACTGTCTCGACAATCACCGCCGCCGGAGCGTCCACGCCGCTTGAGGGATCGCAGAGCAGACGATCAAGGTAATTGGCGGTGTCTACAGTGGACCCAAGATAGCCGTCATAGGGTAGCCGCGTGACGCCGCCGAGCAGCTGGCCGGCGGCGGCGCGGTGATATCGGTTGCCGGTGCAGGAGAGAGCGCCAAGGCTCACACCATGAAAGCCGTTGGTAAAGGCTATAATGTTGGACCGACCAGTGATCTTGCGCGCTAACTTGAGGGCAGCCTCGACCGCGTTGGCGCCGGTGGGACCGGGAAACTGTACGACGTAGTCCAGTTGTCGCGGACTAAGGATCGTCTCGTGAAATTCTCGCAGAAAAGACTCCTTGGCTTCGTTATACAGATCGAGGCCATGGGTGATGCCGTCGCCCGCAATATAATCTGCGAGCGCGGATTTCAGCTCGGGAGGATTGTGCCCATAGTTTAAACTTGAGCAGCCCATGAGAAAGTCGAGATAGGCTGTTCCATCTCGCGCAAACAGCTGCGCCTCCCGTGCCCTCGCGAAAACGACTGGAAAGCTGCGAGCGTAGCTGCGCACTTCAGACTCGAGATGGTTGAAGATCGCGAATTCCTCCTCGCGATCCGGTGCACTTTGGTGAGTCATCGTTGCCTCCTTATTTGGGTATGGCTAGGCATATCGGCAGGAATGCCTGCAGGGCTGATGGAGCGTTCGATGGACTGATGGCTATCGTGTACTCGCTCTCACGCTGTCCCTTGGTCTCGGGGTCGAACCAGAGCTTGGTGCACCCAAGTCCCGAGCCACAACTGCGAAGAAATTTAGATGCCCTTTCGGGAGCGTCGCCGTGCCTTTGATTTGCGTCACGCCCTCGCAAGCCGGCTCGTTCAGGGCTGAGAGGATAAGTTCCTTGCCCAAGCGCATGTTGCGTAGCTTAGGTTGCACAGCAATTCCAAATGCAGACGGTGGAGCGGCCGCTCGGCCGCGGGTAGGCCGACAAACAGCCAACCACCTCACCATCTCCCTCAGCAAGCACGCAGGTGGCGGCGAAATCACTGCAAGCAGCAGCTCGTAATACAGCAAGTTGCGGTCTAGTTGCGGACACTTCGCGATTAGTTCCCATTCATCGGCATCAATCTCCGCCGGTCTTCTGAACGTCATTCGCGGCAACTGGACGTTGAGTGGCACCGAGAAGCTCTGGCTATACGTGACCATCCGAATCCTCCCAGGCGAACACTAGTGCGTGTCGTGTTTCACGAAGAGGACTCCTCAAAAGTCATGCCAATTGCGCCGAGGGAGCCTTAGGAATATTTTCTGAGTTTGCACAATGACTTGACCCGGAGCGCAGCAGGCACCCAGGCCGAAAACAAAGTGTCGCGGATTCGACAGACACGACAGTAAGTGTTGGTTGCCCGACGTTTTCTCAGGAATGGTGACGGGGTTTAACAACGGGACTGGTAGCGGATCATCTTGCGACTGAGGACGGAGCAGGTCTGCCGCTCCGACAGGCGTTCAGCTTCATTGTCTACCAGCGAGCCGCGCCGACGAGCTTCACCGCGGACATGAGGGAACGGGGAGGGGAGGACGACTCTGGCCAATCGTCGGCAAAAAAAGCCCGCCGGAACGAACCGGAGGGCGAGACGGGAGGAAACGGTTGCAACTGGAATCAGGCGGCGAGAACGGCCTTCGGCTCGACCAGCTCGTAGCCGAGTGCTTCGGCCACCGCGCGGTTGGTGATCTGTCGTAAGCAGATGAGTTGTCCGGGTTTGGTAGCACATGAGTTGTCCGGTTTTATCGCCAGCCAAAGGGAGGCTGGGGATGAGACGGACGGCA
>NZ_JAMYOQ010000081.1:0-2428 GCF_040319905.1 Mesorhizobium sp. M0833
TTTTGTCCGGCGCACCAAGGGCAAGCGTGATCGGCTGGCACCGCTCCTCGAGGAGACCGGCGCCGCGCTCGCCGACTATATCCTGCGTGCTCGACCGAAGGTGGATAGCCCATACCTGTTCCTGTCCTTCACGCCGCCCGTGGGACCGTTCAAGTACGCATCGCCTGTTTCGAGGATCGTGCGGAAGCGGTTGCGGCATGGCGGGGTCGAACTCGGGCGGGTCGCAGGTGCACATCTCCTGCGCCACAGCCTTGCCACCCAGCTCGTCAGGCAGCGAACGCCGATCAACGAGGTCGCCGATCTTCTCGGGCACCGCAGCATCAATACAACAGCGCTGTACGTAAAGGTCGCGGTCTCGCAGCTCGCCGAAGTCGCACTCCCCTTTCCGGGAGGCGTCGCATGACCGCCTTTGCCCGATTACTCGGCGAGAAGGCCGAGCGTTACATCGAACTGCGCCGCTCCCTCGGTTATGCCTTCAGCAAGCAAGCTGGCACGTTGCGGGCTTTCGTCCACTACGTTGAGCGCGCTCAGCTCGATGGGCCCGCCACTCGAACGATGGCGCTGGATTTCGCCTTGTCGTTCAGCGGCGCCGCCAACAGCCGCGCCACTCGCCACGGCGTGCTCCGCCGGTTTTACGAGTATCTCGCCGTCTATGACGTCCGAACCGAGGCCTTGGAGCGCAGAGCTTTCCCCAGATCCAGAGCGATTCCGCCTCCGCGTATTCTCAGCGAGGCTGAGTTGGCGTCGCTCATCGACGCATGCGCCCGCATTTCGCCAGGCACCCCGCTCAGAGGGCGGACGATGGCGACGCTGATCGGATTGTTGGCGAGCTCGGGGCTGCGATCGGGCGAAGTGGTCAGCCTTGATCGTTCCGACGTCGATCTGGCCAACGGGGTTCTCCTCGTTCGGAAGACGAAGTTCCGCAAGGACCGTCTCGTTCCAGTTCACACGACGACCCAAACAGCCCTTCGTCAATATGTGCATGAGCGCGATGCTGCTTTTCCCACGCCCAAGGACCAGGCCTTCTTCCTCAGCTCCCGAGGCAACCGCCTCTCGGCGACCGGCCTGCAAAACGGTTTTGCTGAGGTCCGCAAGCTCGCCCATCTTGATGGCGGCAAGCCGTTAAGGCCGCACGATCTCAGGCACCGTTTCGCTGTGACCCGCCTCAGCCTCTGGCACCAACAGCGTGCAGACGTTCAGGCGCTGCTGCCTTTGCTCGCCACATATCTCGGTCACGCCAGCTACAGCGATACAGCCTACTACCTCACTGGCTCGGCGGATCTTCTCGCCATTGCGGCGGAGCGCGCCTTCCTCGATGGAGGTGCAGCATGAGCGAACATTTGCTCCTGGCGCCGCTCCTGGAGTCCTACTTTCGCCGGCGCTTGACCAAGCAGCGCAACGCGACTCCCGCGACCGTGGCCAGCTATCGCGACGCCTTGCGCATGCTGATCCTCTTTGCCGCCGCCCGGTTGCGGAAGAAGCCGGCGGCGTTGGCGCTTGAAGAGCTTGATCGAGACCTCGTTCTCGCTTTTCTCGACGAGCTCGAGGAGAAGCGGAACAATTCCGTCGCCACGCGCAACGCCCGCCTGGCCGCGATCCGATCTTTCTTCCACCACGTCGCTGCCGCCGACCCGGCGTCCTTCGGCGTCGCCCAACGCGTGCTGACGATTCCCATTAAACGGACGCACATTGAGGTGACGTACCACCTCACCAAGGCCGAAGTGGACACCCTCATCGCGGCGCCCGATCCAAAGACGCCCCGTGGTCGGCGCGACCGAACCTTTCTGCTCTTCTTGGCACGGACCGGCGCCCGGGTCTCCGAAGCCACCGGCGTCAACGCAAACGATCTTCAGTTGGAGCGGTCGCACCCGCAAGTGCTGCTGCGCGGCAAGGGGCGCAGAGACCGCGTCGTCCCTATTTCCAAGGACCTGGCGCGAGCGCTGACGACCTTGTTGAGCGAGCGCGGGATCACCCATTACGAGCCGCGACCGATATTCGTCGGCGCCCGCAACGACCGCCTGACTCGTTTCGGAGCGACCCATATCGTGCGGCGTGCGGCCGCCGAGGCCGTGGCTATCAGCCCGGCCTTGGCCGACAAGCCCATATCGCCGCACATCTTCCGGCACTCCCTCGCCATGAAGCTTCTCCAGTCAGGCGTGGACCTTTTGACGATCCAAGCCTGGCTCGGGCACGCACAGGTCGCCACGACCCACCGCTATGCCGCCGCGGATGTCGAGATGATGCGCAACGGACTCGAGAAGGCGGGCGTCGCCGGCGACCACGGCGTGCGTTTCCGACCGAACGACGCCGTTCTGCAACTGCTGAACAGCATCTAAATATTATGTGGCGGAGGCAAGCTGGGTTTGGCCGGCCCTGACGGGCGTCAGGGCGGCTCCGCCACATAATCTCGCCCGACGCATAAGAACGG
>NZ_JAMYOQ010000082.1:0-1676 GCF_040319905.1 Mesorhizobium sp. M0833
GGGCGCCAGTGGAGCGTCATTTGCCTGGTACCCGGCTGGAATCCACGCGCTAATGCCTCCTCCGAAAATCCTGAAAAAGTGAGCAGGTCCCGGCCTTTGTGCCGCTTGGCAACGAACGTCCCCTTGCCAGCGCGTCGATAAAGCAAGCCTTCACCGACAAGCGCAAGCACCGCCTGTCGCACCGTACTGCTGCTGAGCTCGTGCTGCTTCATCAACTCCATCTCAGTGGGGAGCTGATCCCCAGGATTGAAGACGCCGCTCTCGATCTGAGACCGGATGATGTCCGCGAGCTGAATATGAAGTGGAGTTCTACCGGGCCGAATCATGCGGTCTCCTCAAGCCGAGATCACGCCTCGGCTGAAGAGATCGCTGAATTCGCGGTCTGGGCCTCCGAGCCATAGGATCAGCCTTCTCGCGCAGCTTGCCGACGACGGTCGAGAGCCTTTCGCCCTGCTGTTCTCAGGCTTGGTGTACGCTCAATGACAGCGTTCGATTTGGGCCGCTGCATCAACTCAATCGCTCGAAGACGACATTGATGTCAGTCATTGCAGCAAGCCGGTATGATCTGCATTCCATGAGATTAATGATCCGAGCCCTATTGCCCTTTAGATAATGCTCATTTGGCTCGCATTGGATGACAGCAGGTCTGATGCACTCGTAGTCAATGGCCTTGACGAGATCGTGATCCAGTCCTTCGCAGTCAATCGACAAGAAATCGATCTTATTGGCATAGGGGGCCAGTAGTTCATTGATTCCGATCGCGCTCACCTCAATATGTTCTCGGATACCCCCTATACCGTCGAAGTCGCCGAAACTTTCAATGTGTGTTTTATCCACAGACGAAAGCTCATGCGCGTTTCCGATGAAGAGCGTGGCAGACGCTTGCGGAGTGGGCAAGACAACGGATCGCACGAGAACGTCTTCCGGGCGCGTAGTCTGGATCAGCGCTTCCAATTCAGGATTGGGTTCAACCAGAACACCGCGCGCGCCTCTTTGGTACATAAGATATGTACTTGAGGTAGAGATGGGGTGATTAGCGCCGATCTCGACATAGAACACACTGGCCCAAGATCTTTGGCTCTTGCACAGTTTTGCAGCCAAGATTCCTTCGACAATAACATCTTCTCCGGCTTGTGCGTAACTAGCCGGCGCGAAGTGCTTGATCCGAGAGTTCGGCAGATTGAGCCTATCGACCTCTTGGTTTATGGACTGGTTTTCGAAGTGGGACAACATAGCTCGACCTCCACTGACGGGACGGGGGCCGCTACGACGGATCGTCGCGACGGCTCTTGCTTGTCATCCCTGCAATCGGCGTGCCACGTGCCGAGGCGGTGCTCCTCACTTGGCAAGAGTGAAACACGCCCGCCCGATGGTATGGCCGCGACACTTTTGTCGGGTTCGCGACATCGGCGCCACCAAGTCAGGCGACTTGCCGAAGTGACGTACAAACAGCGAAACCTGCTGAGAGCGGGTATTGAGCGCTAGACTAGGTTGCGCATCTCCATGTCCTCGCTTATCAGGCAACCTCACGATTGAGTGGAATCAGTTTAAAGGCTGGTTGAGCGTGGGTCCCGCGCCACCGTACGCATCCGGTGAAGACCGCAGACGTGCGCATCCGGCAGCCAGGAGAACCTGAGCACCGGAGTGCTGGGGTCAAGCTTTCTTTGGGGAGACGC
>NZ_JAMYOQ010000083.1:0-1594 GCF_040319905.1 Mesorhizobium sp. M0833
CCCTTTGGCAACACGTGGAGCAGGAAGATCCCATGACGGGTGGTGGATAGCGACCTGCGCTCTGGCAGAGTGGGGTTGCTGACCAACAACTCTGTGGAGGCCAATCATGCATGTTGTAGCCGATCAATCTGCGGCGCCTGCCGCTATCCGCACCCATCTTGGCGCGATCTTCGTTTCATTGGAACTCAGCAAGTCGACGTGGCTGGTGACGTCGCTATTGCCAGGCGGGGGTGAGCGTATGTCGAAGCATACGGTGCGAGGTGGTGATATTGCGGGACTGCTGGCGCGCTTTGCACAGCTTCGGGAAAAGGCTCAAGTGCGCACCAGCGAGACCTTTCCGATTGTCGTCATCCAAGAGGCCGGCTTGGACGGTTTTTGGATCCACCGTGTCCTGGAGCATGAGGGGATCGAGAGCCATGTTGTTGACCCTGCCTCCATTGCCACCTCGCGCCGGCGACGGCGGGCGAAGACCGATAAGATCGACGGCGAAACGTTGGTGCGCGCACTGCTTGCTTATAAACGCGGCGAGCCACGCGTATGCGCGATGGCGAAGCCACCGACGCCCGAAGCAGAGGATCGGCGCCGGATCTGCCGGGAGCGCAAGGTCCTGGTCAGTGAGCGGACGAGCCACGCCAATCGCATCAAGGGGCTGCTATTTGCGCAAGGGATAACCGGCTATGATCCGCTGCGACGTGACCGGCGCGAGCGGCTTGACGATCTCCGGACGGGTGATGGCCGTGTGCTGGGCAGGCAGCTCAAGGCGCAGCTCATTCGCGAGCTCGATCGCCTCGAGTTGCTGTTCGAGCAGATCAAGTCAGTCGAAGCCGAGCGTGACGCGTTGCTGGCCGCCGATGTCGCTGACATACCTGTGGCGTTGCTGCTCGACCTCAAAGGCATTGGCACCGAGAGTGCCGCCATCTTGTATACGGAAGGGCTGTTCCGAAAGTTCGACAACCGAAGGCAGGTTGCAGCCTATGCCGGGCTTGCGCCGACGCCTTGGCGGAGCGGATCAATCGACCGCGAGCAAGGCGTCTCAAAGGCTGGCAATCCCCGGCTCCGGACAACAATGATCGAGCTTGCCTGGCTGTGGCTGCGCTACCAGCCCGAGTCAGCGCTCTCTCGTTGGTTCCGCGAACGAGCAGAGTGTAACGCCGGCCGCGTGCGCAAAACAACCATCGTCGCGCTCGCACGAAAGTTGCTCGTCGCTCTCTGGAAATATGCGACCGCAGGGGTGGTCATCGAGGGCGCCGTCATGAAAACCGCCTAAGGCGATCAACCCTGCATACCTGTCCGGAGGGGCCAATCAGCCCCCGCGGATCCAGGGAGACAACCGTATCCGCCGCTGGTCTGAACCACCGACAGGAAGAATGGTCTCGTCCTCCTGAGCCCCTTGCCCGCCGAAAGCGGGATATTGGTGCAGCCGTCCCGGACGGCGACCGCATGTGAGTTGGACCAGGCTCGGAAATACGCCGCGCCGCGTCAACGCAGTTGGGCTCAAACCCTGGAAGCTCCGCCAACAGAAAAGGAGGATTTATGCGCCTTTGATATCACTTGACCTGAAACTCGTCATGTGAGCGGCGGATGAACTCGTCGG
>NZ_JAMYOQ010000084.1:0-1434 GCF_040319905.1 Mesorhizobium sp. M0833
TTCAACAGATGGGGTGATTGGGGTCTCGCCCGAGCCAAGGTGCGGGCGGCTGCTCCTGTATGGATGTTACAACGTGGTCGCCTTGGAGCGCCACAAACATCGGGAAGGAGCAGCCGTGAAGTATTTTGCTGGATTAGACGTATCTTTGGAAGAGACCGCGATTTGCGTCGTCGATGAGAGCAGTCAGATCGTGAAGGAAACACGAGCGGCGAGCGAACCACAGGCCTTGTCCGATGCGTTGCGGAAGCTCGATCTGCCGCTGGAGCGCATCGGGCTTGAAGCGTGCTCGCTGACGGCCTGGCTTCACGATGGATTGTGCGCCGAAGGTCTGCCTGCGATCTGCATCGAGACGCGCCAAGCCAATGCGGCCATGAAGACGATGCCGAACAAGACCGATCGCAACGACGCCCGCGCGCTTGCGCAGATCATGCGCACGGGCTGGTATCGGCAGGTGCATGTCAAGAGCCGGCCATGCCGGCTGTGGCGTGCGCTGCTGGTTGCCCGCCGGACGGTGCTGAACGAGATGCGCAGCATCGAGAATGTCGTGCGCGCCATGCTGCGAGAGGCCGGCGTCAAGCTCGGTACGCCATCGCGCACCGCCTTTGCTGATCGCGTGCGCGAACTGGCCAGTGCCGAGGTGATGGCGATGGTCGAGCCGCTGCTTACGATCCTCGGCACCATGCTCAAGGAGTTCGCCCGGCTGACCAAGAAGGTTCTCGACATCGTCCGCAAGGAGGAGGTCTGCCGGCGGCTGATGAGCGCGCCAGGCGTTGGTCCGATTACGGCGCTCGCCTTCCGCGCCACGATCGACCGGCCGGAGCGGTTCGGCTCCTCGCGGGCGGTGGGAGCGCATCTGGGGCTGACGCCAGCGCGATACCAATCCGGTGAGACCGACATCCAGGGCAAGGTCAGCCGCTGTGGCGACGAGCTCGCCCGCACAGCACTCTACGAGGCAGCCCATTCACTGCTTGTGCGTTCCAAAAAGTGGTCGAGCTTGCGCGCCTGGGGCATGAACATCGCCAGACGCCGCGGCATGGCGCGGGCGCGGGTGGCGGTGGCCCGCAAGCTGGCCGTCATCCTGCACCGCATGTGGGCCGACGCAACCGAATTCCGCTTTGGAAAGGAAGCCGCCGGATCGGCATGAAATAGCGCAAGGAACAAAAACGAACACAAACAGTGGTTCGCCCGCGAGGGTGATCTGGATCGTTCCCGTGGGGACGATGGGCAAGGCGATCTCGTTAGCAGGCACGATCCTGGGCGAAGTCTCCCAAGGTCGTTCAACAGATTGAGACGCCTCGCTCTCCTGACCCCATCATGCGGCGGCTCCGCGCCGACCGCGAAGAGAAGCGAGTGACCCGCGGGGCGACATGGTCCGGAAAAAAGACAGGAAACGCTTGACCTCACCGACCCCAATCAGAGAAGCCTGCTAGATCC
>NZ_JAMYOQ010000085.1:0-1411 GCF_040319905.1 Mesorhizobium sp. M0833
TGTAGTGCACCCCGATTCTGAGACACGAGAAGGGTAACAGTTCTCCATTAAGGAGAGCTGATGAGGAAAGAAGACCCGGGGCGGCGGTTCAGTCGCGAATTCAAGATAGCTGCGGTGCAACGCATGGCTGCGGGCGCCAACGTGAGCAAGTTGGCGCGGGAGCTCGGCATCTCTCGCAAGGGTCTCTATCAATGGCAGAAGCAGTTTCGTGCAGGCGGGCCAGCAGCTCTGCGCGGTGGCGTGGGTCCGCCGCGAGCGGTACGCCGGCTGGGTGAGGCGCATGACCCGGGCGGTGCAGCGCCGGCATTGCCGTCGGAAGCGCTTGACGAGCTTTCGAAGGCATTGGCTCGGATCGGCGAACTGGAGCGTCTCGTCGGACAGCAGGCGGCCGACCTCGATTTTTTTCAAGAAGCCTTGCAGCACGTCGGGAAAGCGCACCAGCGGAGCGGCGCGCCTGGCGGGACGACATCTACGCGGTCATCCAGTCGATGATGGTGTCCGGGCTGCAAGGCATGATCGCGGTCGAGCGGATGTGCGGGCTAGCTGGCGTGAGCCGATCAGGCTATTACCGGTACTGGCAGGCCTCGTCGCCACGCCGCGAGGAAGCAGGCTTGCGCGATGCCATTCAACGCCTGGCGCTGGCGAACCCACACTATGGCTATCGCCGGATTGCCGTGCTGCTGGGCCGGGAAGCCTGGCATGTGAACCACAAGCGCGTGCTGCGCCTGATGCGGGAGGACAACCTGCTTTGCCTGCGCAGGGCCGCTTTCGTGCCGATGACGACGAATTCCAGGCATGGCTGGCGGATCGTGCCCAATCTGGCAAGAGGCCTCGAACTGGCGGACATCGACCAACTCTGGGTCGCCGACATCACCTATGTCCACCTCGCCGAGGAATTCGCCTATCTGGCTGTCGTGCTCGATGCGTTCAGCCGCAAAGTCATCGGTTGGGCACTGGCGATCCATCTCAGGGCTGAACTGGCGATCGAGGCGCTCGACCAAGCGATTGCGGTGCGCAGGCCGGCACCGGGATCCATCATCCATCACAGCGATCGCGGCGTGCAATATGCCTGTGCCGAGTACGCCGCACGACTTGCGGCACACGACATCCAGCCGAGTATGAGCCGGGTGGGAAATCCCTACGACAATGCCAAGGCCGAGCGCTTCATGCGAACGCTGAAGGAGGAGGAAGCCGACGCCAGAGCCTATCGCGACATCGACGATGCAAGGAACAGGATCGGCGAATTCATCGACGCCGTGTACAACAAGCAGCGCCTACATTCGGCGATCGATTATCAATCGCCGGATGAATATGAAGCCGGCCTAATACGATCGCGGCGGGAAGCCCCTGCGGCGATCTCAGAAACAGAGAACTGTTACTGATCTCTGTCTCACCCGAGGGGTGCACTACA
>NZ_JAMYOQ010000086.1:0-1385 GCF_040319905.1 Mesorhizobium sp. M0833
CTAGGTCGTGAACTCATTAAATGCGGAATGACCGAGATTGTTGGTATGTGGTCATTCCGATGCCGCGCGAAGATCGGCGACAGCCTGTTTTGTTTCCTTGGTCATGTCAGGCAATCGGTCATCTGAGAGGGCTGCGGTCATAATCTCGGTCGCAAGAACCGTCTTCTCTGCTGGGTGCTCGGTCCAGTAGCTGGAAGGAACGCGCGCAAGGCTCGCCAACAGATCCCCCTCGAAGAAGTCGCCGGCGCGAAATGGATTTTCAGCCAAGCGTTGCAGCATGAGCGGGACCAGCCATTCCAATCCTATGCCTTGTCCGACAGCCAGCCGTAGCTCCTCATCGGTCAAGGTGTTCAGGGGCTTGCGCCGGAGAGCATGACAGGTGCGAACGACATACGAGTCGAACGTCGGCTCGCCCCACCTCTCGCCGTCAAGTTCCTCCAGTGTGCGATCACCCATTGCTTTGGATCGGCGCTGCTTGGCAGATCGTCTCATCCGAGCCCTCCACTGTCACTGCCGTTTGAGAGCCTACTTTGCGTGGTGGCACAATGTCGAGCGTCCGCAAAAGGTCGCTTTTCGAATGAGGCTTTCATGTTTTGGCGGAATCTGATTCAGGCTCCGCATGAGCCGATATGACCTGACTGACTTCGAATGGCGCGCGATTGAGCCGCTGTTGCCCAACAAGTCGCGAGGCGTGCCGCGCGTTGACGACCGCAGGGTGTTGAACGGCATCTTCTGGGTGCTGCGATCGGGTGCGCCATGGCGCGATCTGCCGGAGCGATACGGCCCGCGCACCACCTGCTACAATCGCTTTGTCCGATGGCGGAAAGCAGGTGTGTGGGACCGCCTCATGGATGCCATCACCAAAGCCCACGACGGCAGGGTGCAGATGATCGACACCTCCATTGTTCGCGTCCATCAGCAGGGCGCGACGGCAAAAAGGGGGGTCGAGATCATTGTCTCGGTCGATCCCGAGGCGGGCTGACAACCAAAATCCATGCTCTTGTCGACGCCCAAGGCAGGCCGATCAAGCTGACGCTTACGGCAGGCCAGAAGAGCGACATCGCCTCCGCAGCGGACTTGATCAAGGATTTGCCCGAAGGTGCCATGCTGCTTGCCGACAAGGGCTACGATGCTAACGCATTCCGCACTGCCATCACCGAGCAGAATGCTTGGGCCAATATCCCGCCCAAGACCAATCGCAAGGACCCGATCTGCTTCAGCCCCTTCCTCTACAAGGCGCGCAACCTCGTCGAGCGCTTCTTCAACAAGGCCAAGCAGTTCCGGAGGATCGCGACCCGCTACGACAAACTGGCTGAGAACTATCTCGCCGCCCTCAAACTCGTCGCAATCCGAATCTGGCTACGCGGTAATGAGTCTACGTCCTA
>NZ_JAMYOQ010000087.1:0-1333 GCF_040319905.1 Mesorhizobium sp. M0833
CCTTCGGCTCTCCCTTGATGAAACCCGCCGCGTAATTGCGGCATCCCGTAAGCTGCTGGACCGGATGGCGAACCGGTTCGATGAACACGAGTGGAGGGTTCCTACTCTGGTGAGAGATACACCTTGGCTTCCTTGGCGGCAGCCTCAAAGGCCTTTCGTACCACCTGAGGGTCAATCGGATCGCTCTCTAGATCTGACAGGCAAAGGTTCACCGCCTTGTGCCAGCGGGGTCCTCTGCGGGTCCACCTCTTGAGTTGCTCAAGGGCTGCCCTCGCATTGTTGCAGCCATGCCTGTCGCCGGTTTCAGTCTTCACGAACACCGGAGGGACGAACCAATGGGTTGCCATTGAGGGATAATTAGAGGGGGTGGGAATGTTTGGTAGAGATGTCTGGGCCGGTGATCGAATTTGGCTCGCGCGAAGAGCGACGCGACCTGCTAATCAGGAAAAAGCCTACCCTCCTCCTTAGCGGCAGCCAGGAATGCCTTACGGGCCTCCTCAGCTTCCATCTCGTCGAATATCACGGCCATGCAAACGCTCACCGCGAGGTCCCAGCAAGGGCCACGCTTCGTCCACTTCAGCAGCTCCTCGCCGGCTGTCTCGGCGTTGTTGACGTTGCGAAGGGTCCCGGGACGCTCGGTCTTGACGGGGACCGGAGGGGAGAACCAATGGAGTGCCATACAGTCACTCTTTGTCGGCCCTATCAAGTTCCTGCAGCAAATGCTTTTGCTCAGCCGGCAGCTCCCGTTCTACAGGCAGATTTAGCAGGTTGCGAAGGTGATTGCGGATTACCTCTGAAGTGATCCACCGCCGCACCACTTCGGCAATAACCTTCTGTTTGGCTTTATCGATTTCAGCCATGTTCGGGCCTGCATGCTTAAAAGGACCGAACTGCACCGCGAGCGGATTTGTTCCTTTGAATGATGGGCGGAATGTTTGGTAGAAATTTCTCAGCAGGGGATCGGATTAGTGGCTCGCGCGAGGACCCCCTGCCCTCTCGACCCTATAGAGCGCGCCTCGATCCGCCTTTGGTCCCACAACCCCGGATCGGTCGTGCCGACGTACACCTGAGGTCGAACCAATGGGCTGCCGGGAGGACTATTCGTGGAGGTCGAACGCGACTGACAGTCCGAAGGCCGGGGCCGCAGTGACTATAAGGTAGACCAGCTCATCGTCAGTAACCAGCAGATACGGAGAGTCTCGGCGTATCTCTGCGATGGTCTCCTTTACGGACAAGACTTCACCGCGAGAGGCTTGCAGGATCACTTTCTGAACAAGGTCCTTCGTGGCAGCTGCGGCGGGTGGAGAGTTCGGTTGATCGCCCATCCTGGGAG
>NZ_JAMYOQ010000088.1:0-1163 GCF_040319905.1 Mesorhizobium sp. M0833
GTGATGGAGGAACGTCTTCGCTTTGTGGCTCGCCTGCTCGACGGAGAAGGCATGAGCGCGGTGTGCCGGGAGTTCGGGATCTCGCGCAAGACCGGCTACAAGATATTCAACCGCTACAGGCAAGAGGGGTTGGAGGCGCTTTGCGACCGCTCGCGGCGGCCGGTACGCTATGCCAACCAACTGCCCGAGCAGATCGAGCGGCTGATCGTCGAGAGCAAGCGCGACAAGCCGCACTGGGGCGCCAGGAAGATCAGGGAGCTGCTGATCAGGAAGCTCGCCGGCGATGTGCGCATCCCGGCCAAGAGCACGGTGCATGCCGTGCTCGACCGCCACGGCCTTGTGAGCCAGGCCCGCAAGAGGAACCGGGCGAACAAGGCCATGGGCACGCCGCTGTCGCAGGCCGCCGTCCCCAACGATCTGTGGTGCGCTGACTTCAAGGGCGAGTTCAAGCTCGGCAACGGTCGCTACTGTTACCCCCTGACGGTGACCGACCAGGCCTCGCGCTACCTGCTTCTCGCCGAAGCGCTTGAAGCGACACGGGAAGCGCCGGTCATCGAGGCCTTCGTCCGGCTGTTCAGGGAACGCGGCCTGCCGCTCGCCATTCGAAGCGACAACGGGGTCCCCTTCGCCAGCCCCAACGGCCTCTACAATCTGTCGAAGCTGTCGGTCTGGTGGTTGAGGCTCGGCATTGCCATCGAGCGCATCAAGCCCGGCAACCCGCAACAGAACGGCCGCCACGAGCGCATGCACCGCACCTTGAAGCAGGAGACCACGCGGCCCCCGGGCATGAATGCCCTGCAACAGCAGGCCAGATTTGACGCTTTCATCAGCGAATTCAACGAGGAAAGGCCGCATGAGGCGTTGGCCATGAAGCTACCGACGGAACTCTACACGCCCTCTTCACGGCCGTATTCCGGCCTGCCGGAGCTGACCTATCCCCTCCATGACAAGGACATCCTGGTCACCGCCTGCGGCCGCATCTGCATGATGAGGAAGAAGATCAACGTCTCGACCGTGCTCGCCGGTCAGAGGCTCGGAATAAAGGAGGTCGACGACGGCATTTGGCTCGTAAGCTTCATGCACTATGATCTGGGATATATCGACCTGGAACAGAGAACCTTGCAGACCATCGACAACCCGTTCGGCACGAGGTTGTCACCCAT
>NZ_JAMYOQ010000089.1:0-1099 GCF_040319905.1 Mesorhizobium sp. M0833
TGTGGGTCGCCTTCGGCTTCCCAGCCTTCGCCGCCGTACTCGGGATTCTGTGGCTGATAATCGCGCGGCCTCAGATCAGGTGGTAGGTCGCAGGCAGGTCCCACTGCGATAATGCCCAGTCAAAGCACTCCGAAAGAATTCCGACCCATGCAGCGCGAATATCTCCCGGAGTGCGCCTGCGCCTCGACCTGTAAGTCGCACCGGAGTCCGGTCTCGTATCATTTCCAACCGCGCGCTCACCGCAATCGGCACAGGACAAGATCCCGTCTTGAGGCTGGTTAGGCTTCGCTTACAAAAAGATGAGGCCTGAGGGGAACACGGGAACCACATGCAAGTTCGGTGCGCAGTGGAGGAGATTGCGCCATGAACAGTGTTATTTATCTCATCGGCCTTGTCGTCGTCGTGCTTGCGATCCTCTCCTTCCTCGGATTCCACTAGGAGACACCATGCAGGACAAAGACGATCAAGGCCGTCAGACGGCCGATTTCGAGACAGCCAGAAGCGAGCTTTCGGAAAGACTACAACGGGAAAAGCAGACCGCGACGGAAGCGCTCCACGATGCGCGTGACGAGATCACCAGGAAAGCCGGAGATTACGCATCGGAAGCAAAGCAAGCATTGTTCAACAAGGCGGAGGGAACGCAGCGCGACATGAGCGCCAATCTCAAGGCCTTCAGCGGCGCATTGCGCGCGGCAAGCGAGCATCTTGCCAACAATGATCAACGGACCGCTTCGAAATTCGCCCTTGACGCCGCAGGCGGGCTCGAGCGGCTTTCCTCGTCCCTGAAGGATAAACCCTTCGACGAGGTGCTTGGCGAAATTCAGTCGTTCGGCCGCGAAAACTCGGGGGCGCTGATCGCCGGCTCGGTATTGGCAGGCCTGGCTTTGGGGCGGTTCATCAAGAGCTCGCCACCCTCTGCCCAAACCGGAGCACCGGGCCAGTCGGGAACAGGCCGGGCGCCCGAGACGGGTCCTAGCTCGAATGAGTCGGGATGGCGATCGGCAGAGCCAGTTGAACCAGCCCCGTTAGGATCCGATCAGTCCGGCGATGACTGGGCCAATGCAAGCCTGGAGCGAAACCCATGACTGACAACCAGGAC
>NZ_JAMYOQ010000090.1:0-1082 GCF_040319905.1 Mesorhizobium sp. M0833
GTAGTCGACTTCGGCCGTGATCGTCAGACCGGGGACGATATCGTAGGCGACATTCGCCGCGATGCCGAGGTTCTTGTCGTCGTCATACGACGCCTGGAGGTTGAACGAGGTCTTTTCGTTGATGGTGTAGGTGCCACCGCCCCAGACTGCCCAATTGCCGCCCCACTGCTTGTAGAAGCCGCGGCCACCGGCGGGGGTTGCATAGGTCGGATCCGAAAGGTTGTCGTCGGTACCGTAGCCGCCCATGATGAACAGCGTCAGGTTCTGCATGGCGTTTACGTCAAGGCGAACCTTGCCGGCCACTTCTTCGTAGTTGCTGTCATAAGCAACGACGCCGGTGATGGCACCCCAGCCCTGCGTCCACTTCAGACCGCCGACGACGTGCGGAACATAGCTGTCGATCGTGCCGACGACGCCCGCGCCCTGTTCGAGCGAGGCCACCGCCGAGAAGCCGTTGCCGAAATCGAAGTAGTACTGGACGACATTGGTGTCGAAATCACCGTAAGGAACCAGCGTATCGTTGATGACGTTGCCGGCGTAGCCGATGAACGTGTTGAAGGCCGATTCGTCCTTACCGACGCGCAGGCCACCGAGCTGTATCCAGGCGAAGTTCAGCGAAACGCCCGAGTTGCCGGCAGCGTTAACCAGGAATCTGTCATTCACGTCGTCATAAACAGCGTAGCCCTGACGGTTGCCGAAGTTGAAGCGGGTCTCGGTGTAGGTCTTCAAGGTGCCGAGTTCGGTTTCTTGGCCGGTCCAGGTCTTGAAGGTGGCGCGGGCACGCTTCCAATAGGTGTCGTTCTCATCGCCGTCCTCATGGTCGCCGGACGTCGCACCGGTGAACGCGCCGACGTCGCCGACGCCGATGTCGTAGCGGATGTAGCCGCCGATGCGCAGGCAGGTTTCGGTGCCGGGGATGAAGAAGTAGCCAGCGCCGTAGACGTCGCAGATCTTGACGTATTCAGCGGGTTCCGGCTCGGCGACGACGACGGCGTCGGCGGCGCGCGCACCGGATACTGCGATCAGTGCCGCAGCGGAGCCGAGAAGCAGGCTCTTGATGTTCATTTTCTGACCTCCAGTCA
>NZ_JAMYOQ010000091.1:0-983 GCF_040319905.1 Mesorhizobium sp. M0833
AAAACCTCGCCAGCACGCCAGTCGATATCCTGCAGCCGAATGGCGCGAAGCTCGCCGTTGCGAATGCCCGTGGTGGCGAGCAGCAACAGGACGGCTCGATCGCGGATGTCGACCGGCGTTGTTGCGCCGATCGCATCGATTGCGCGCCGAACGTCATCCCATGCAAGGCGCGGCGGCAAATGCGCCAAACGCCAATGCGGCGTCCCTGGGACGACGCGGGCGAGATCCTGGTCATTGTGGCCAGCCCAATACAAAAACCGAAGAAATGTTCGGATGTGAGAGGTCGCCGCCGTGCGGGTGGCGGAGGTCGCCGATAGCGACAGCCGATGCTCAACGGCGGCGAAGACATGCTCCGCCGTCAACGCTTGGAGCTCTTGGTCGGGATGATGATGGCGGAGCCAATCCAGAAAGCGGCGGCCGCCCAAAAGAACGCCTTCGCGGGTCTTCGGCTCAAGTCCCCGCACCCTGCTCAGATAGTCCGAAAAGGAGGCCAGAAGCGGAGCATCCGGATCATCCTCTACACTTGGAACAGAACCAATGAACCGCTCCGGAGCCAGTCGGCGTGCGTGTCCCAGAGCCGACACTGCGCCGATGCGCGGAGTATCAGTAGTAAACGTGCACAAATAGCTGTCGATGACATCTTGAGGGATAGGCATCGGACCACAGCGCGTCGCGGCAAACTGGCTAAAGCGCGCAATCCGGCTCAGGTAAATCTTGGCGGATGCTGGCTTATAACCAAGCGTGAAAAAATGCTTCGCGATGCGATCCATCTCGCCACCGAGCGCACCGCTACGCAGGCGCTTGAGCACCCCACGATACGAAAAATAGAACTCGAGCATCCTGCCCCTCCGACATTGCGGCGCAGGGGAATCCCGCGCCCGTGAGAGACACGAAATATTATGTGGCGGAGGCAAGCTGGGTTTGGCCGGCCCTGACGGGCGTCAGGGCGGCTCCGCCACATAATCTCGCCCGACGCATAAGAA
>NZ_JAMYOQ010000092.1:0-970 GCF_040319905.1 Mesorhizobium sp. M0833
TCGCCAATGGCCTGCCACAGGGCGTCGATGGTTCTGATGGCCTTTGCGCGCAGATGCGCCTTGAGCTTGGCGAAGGCCATTTCGATCGGGTTGAGGTCTGGGCTGTAGGGCGGCAGGAAGAGCAGCCATGCGCCTCTGGCCCGGATGGCTGCCTCGGCGGCCGGACTCTTGTGGGCAGCGAGATTGTCGAGAATGACCACATCGCCCTTTGCCAGCGTCGGAGCGAGCTGCGTTTCGACGTAGGTGTCGAAGATGCGACGGTTCATCGGCGTGTCGACGACGAAAGGGGCGGTGAGCCCATGGCAGCGCAGCCCGGCGATGAAGGTCTGCGTCTTCCAATGTCCGAACGGTGCCTTTGAGCGCAGCCGTTGGCCCTTCAGGCAGCGACCGCGCAGGCGCGTCATCTTCGTAGTGGTTCCGGTCTCGTCGATAAACACCAGCCGATGTGGCTCAAGCCGCATCCGCGGCTGGCGTTTGGCCCGCCACTGCTGGCGCGCCTTGCTGATGTCGGGTCGATCTTGCTCGCTGGCCAGCAGCGTTTTTTTTGAAGCGGTAGCCGTTCCTGATGAGCCAACGTGAGATCGAGGCGGGAGCCACTTGGACGCCTGTAGCAGTAACCAGCTCGGCGGCAAGCTCCGGCATGGTGATGTCGTCCTTCTCGGCCACACAACCAATCAGGAACGCACGATGGGGGTCGAGCTTGGAATGGCGGCGGCCTCCGCTCGGCTTGGGCATCAGGCTCTCGGTCTTTCGATAGTTCCTCATCAGGATCACGACGAACGAAACCGACACCCCAAAATGTGCCGCCGCCGCACGCCGCGAATGGCCAGCCTCGACAAACCGCACAACGCGTTCACGCAAATCGAGCGAATAGGGCTTGGGCATGGCAAATCACCTCCTTAAGGAAGTGAATCACAAACCCGACGTTAGCGGAATCCTTCGCGATTCAACCTGAATGTCCGACGCTCTA
>NZ_JAMYOQ010000093.1:0-951 GCF_040319905.1 Mesorhizobium sp. M0833
TGGCGGCGATCTTTCGATGATGGAGGCAGGCGAGTTGCTGGGCATGTCGGAGCGGCAATTTCGACGTTACCGCGACCGGTACGAAGAGGCTGGGGAGGATGGCTTACGCGACCGCCGGCTGGGCAAGATTTCGACGCGTCGGGTGCCTGCGGAAGCGATTGAGGAGATGCTGGAGCTTTATCGTCATCGTTACCTGGGGTGGAATGTGAAGCATTTCCACGAGCACTTGATACGCGATCACGACTTCAGCTGGGGCTACACCTTCATCAAGACGCAGCTGCACGCGGCGGGCCTGGTGGAGCGAGCCAAGCGGCGCGGTGCTCACCGGCGCAAACGCGAAAGGAAGCCGTGTGAGGGGATGATGCTGCACCAGGATGGCAGCCGGCATGCCTGGCTGGAGGGTCAGCCGATGCTCGATCTGATCGTGACGCTGGACGACGCCACGAGCACGATCTATTCGGCCTTCCTGATTGAGGAGGAAGGCACGGCGTCGAGCTTTCAGGGACTTCTGGAGACTTTTGTCGCCAAGGGATTGCCGTCTAGCCTCTACAGCGATCGCGGCAGCCACTATTTCGTGACGCTCAAGGCCGGCGAGGCGGTCGACAAGAGCCGGCTGACCCAGGTCGGGCGAGCGCTGCGGCACCTCGGCATCGAGCATATCCCGGCCTATTCGCCTGAAGCCAGGGGGCGCTCCGAGCGGATGTTCTCGACCTTGCAGGATCGGCTGCCGAAAGAACTGGCGCTGGCCGGCATTGCCGATATCGAGGCCGCCAACCGCTTCATCGCGCAGACCTATCTGCCAGCTCACAATGCCCGCTTCGCCAAACCGCCCGCGGTCGAAGACAGCGCCTTTGTCGCCGCCGACCCACAGCAACTGGCCCAGATCCTGTGCATCGAGGAGGAGCGCGTCGTTGCCCGCGACAACACAGTCGCCTTCGCGCGCATGCGATT
>NZ_JAMYOQ010000094.1:0-944 GCF_040319905.1 Mesorhizobium sp. M0833
GTGGTGCGGCGATCGATCGCCGAACGACGGCCGTTCGTGTTCTGCGCTACGTGGGGTGTCACCTTCATCGAGCGCAACTCGTTGACGAAGTCCTCTGCGTCATAGGCCTTGTCGGCACCGAGCGTGATCGCCCGCGGCCGGTCGGCACGAGGTTCGATCATGTGCAGGGCCGCCACCCGCTCGGCATGTCCGTCGGCCAGCGTCAGACAGGCTTCCACCAGCAGGCCGTGGCGGTTCTCCATCAACCCATGTCCCATGAAGCACAACCTGGCCTCCTTGCCCCGCCCTTTGCGGTAGAGCCTGGCGTCGGGGTCGGTAGTCGAGGTGTGCGTCTCGTTCGATCGCCTCTCGCCGTGGAAGTCCGCTTCCGCATTGCGTCCGCCGCCGTCTGCCGGCGGTTCGCCATGACCGCCGCTTGGGCCGCCCTTTGGCTTGACGCTCTTCATCGAAGCCCAGGCCTCGATCAGCGTGCCGTCGACCGAGAAGTGATCCGTGGACAGGAGCTTCTTGACTTTGGGTTGCGCCAGCACGGCCGCCAGGAACTTCGCCGCGATATCGCCCTCCAGCAGCCGGTCACGGTTTTTGGAGAACACCGAATGGTCCCAGGCTGCGTCGTCGACGCCGATGCCGACGAACCAGCGGAACAGGAGGTCGTATTCCAACCGTTCCATCAAAAGCCGCTCCGAGCGGATCGAATAGAACGCCTGCAAAAGCATCGCCCGCAGCAGCTTCTCCGGCGGGATAGATGGCCGTCCGATCGGCGAATATAGCGCCGCGAACTCACGCTCCAGCCTCGACAGGGCTTCAGTCACGATCGTCCTGATCGCCCGCAATGGATGATTGCGCCGAACCCGGACCTCAAGGTCCACGTAGCTGAAAAGTTCGCCAGTTCGATCGTCGCCGCCGCGCACTCGTCACCTCCGAATCCCTTCGGAGCCAGTGAA
>NZ_JAMYOQ010000095.1:0-933 GCF_040319905.1 Mesorhizobium sp. M0833
GCAGCTTGGCCACCGCTGGTTCTGTTCAAGGCGCTTTTGCTGCAGTCACTCTACGGCCTGTCGGATCGCGAACTTGAGGAGGCGCTTGGCGACCGGCTGTCGTTCCGGCGCTTTGTAGGGCTCGGGCTGGAGGAGAGCGTTCCCGACCACACGGTGCTTTCGCGTTTTCGCAATCTGCTTGTCAGCGAAGGGCTGCTGGAGAAGCTGTTTGGCGAACTGGACCGGCAGTTGGAGAAAGCCGGTGTTATCCTGAAGCGGGGAACGATGCTGGATGCCACGCTGATCAATGCGGTTTCATTGCCCCCGACGGACGAGCGGACTTCGAAGGATACGGATGCCCGGCTCACCGCGCGAAAGGGCAAGGGCGGCTTCACCTTTGGCTACAAAGCCCATGTCGGGGTGGATGAGGGCTCTGGCCTGATCCGCACGGTGATTACCACGCCAGCCAACGTCAACGACACGGTGATGGCCGATGACTTGATCTGCGGCGACGAGAAGACGGTGTGGGCGGACGCCGCCTACGACACCCATGCCCGCCGCGCCCGGCTCAAGGCCGAGGGCAAGAAGGTGCGCATCGCGCGCCGCCCCAACAAGCACCATGCGCTGCCGCCGCGGCTCAAACATTACAACCGCCTGATCGCCAGACGGCGAGCGGCGGTGGAGACCACTTTCGCCACGCTCAAGAACCGCATGAAGCTGACCAATATCCGCTATGTCGGACTGGCGAAGGCCACCGCCCAGGTGACATTGGCGGCGATCGCCTTCAACATGCGCCGATGGGCCGCCATCACGGGATAGGTGCGCCCGCAGCCCGGCCGCCCGGGCCGAAACCGCCGCCGAAACCCCAAACAAGGGGGCGGAGCTCACAAAGACGAGCGAAATCCCTGCGATCCCGCCCCATCCAAACATCCCCGGTTACTGCGCAACAGGCCC
>NZ_JAMYOQ010000096.1:0-799 GCF_040319905.1 Mesorhizobium sp. M0833
AAAGTTAAAAAACGGGTCTGGGTATTCTTTGCTGAAGGACAGCGTTCCCTGCCCCATCCCCACTACCGAAAAAGATGCGCACCGCGCCGCTCCTTCAAACCCGACATTACCCATGAGACGGCGGCGTTCAACCACGATCGTACCGGCAAAAGGTTTGTGGGGGCGCTATCGCCGAGCGTTGTTGCACAAATGACACGATTTGGCCTCACTCCGAAAGCTCCCATTAACTATCAGGCCCCTTGCACCCCGCACTCCAGCCAATCCCGGCAATGGCCCGCCCAAACTGTGACCATGACCGACTCAACAGCCAGGGAATTGCCGCAGAATCGCCGCAAGCCCAAGGTGGCGCTTTGGCGAAGGCTCGATTTTTCAACGATAATAGCGTCGGCTTGTTGATTGTGCCGGCACTTTTCTTTATCCACCGGCGCAACGGAGAGGTGGCCGAGTGGTCGAAGGCGCTCCCCTGCTAAGGGAGTAGAGGTCAAAAGCTTCTCGTGGGTTCGAATCCCATCCTCTCCGCCATCCCGCTCAATCGCGCTGCGCGCTTCGCAGGACGAGTCCAGCGAAACCCTCTCCGCGCGAAGCCCTGTATCGCCTTCTCGAACCAAGCCAAGGCGACTTCATTCGAGCGTTATCTCAGATCCGGTTCCGGGCACGCTTTTGCCAGCAAACGCCTCTGGTGAACATCTGCGGCTGCTCACGTGATCGTACAAAATCGACGATTTTTCGAAATAATAACGCAATGCCAAATACTTAATGCGGAAACACACGGCGCCCGTTCCGCTCTTTTGTTCGATTC
>NZ_JAMYOQ010000097.1:0-783 GCF_040319905.1 Mesorhizobium sp. M0833
CAAAGATGAAGTCGACGTCGTTGGCGCGGCACCGGTCGATGACCTGCGGGTTGCAATAATGGCTATCGCCGCGGAGCAGGATTCGAATGTTCGGCCAGTTGATCCGGATCGCCCGCACCAGACGGCGCAGGTGGGGGCGGATCTCAGCCCCACTCGGCCGCTTGGCCGGTCGCAGGATCGCGCTGACGAACCGTCCCGCACCATCGAACACGACGATCGGCTGGAAGCCGTACTCGTCATGGTGGGCATTGAACAGGCGAAGCTGTTGGCCTCCGTGCACAGCGTCGAAGGTGTCGTCAATGTCGAGTACGATCCGCTTCGGCACCTGCCGGAACGAGGCGCAATAGAGATCGACCATCGCCCGTCCCATCGCGACCAGCTCCCGCACGCCGGGTAGGTTCTCCAGCCGGCACAGCGTCGATTGCGACGCCAGATCCCGACCCGACGGCAGCGCATCCTGGGCCATCTTGAAGACCGGATCGCAGCGCAGCCGGTTGGCGCGTTGCCGTCCTCGTAGCCGGCGGCGATCATCTTCATGCGAAAGCCGATCATGTCCGCCAGGCTGTGGACGACCTGGTCCGGGCAGCGCGGATCGTCGATGCAACGCGCCAGACGCTCGGCCACCCGCAACCGCTTTTCCACCTCGGCCAAGGCCAGAACGCCGCTGTTGGACGACAGCATGCCGCCGTCGAAACGGGCGACGACGGACTTGCCGCCGACTGATGACAAACCGCTCAGCGGCAGCGCAAGATCGTTCATGGTGGGTGTGGTCTCCGGGAAATG
>NZ_JAMYOQ010000098.1:0-593 GCF_040319905.1 Mesorhizobium sp. M0833
AAGACCGCCGAGACCGAACTCGAAGTCGTCGAAGGCATGCAGTTCGACCGCGGCTATCTCTCGCCCTACTTCGTCACCAATGCCGAGAAGATGGTTGCGGATCTGGAAGACGCCTACATCCTTCTCCACGAGAAGAAGCTCTCCAACCTGCAGGCCATGCTGCCGATCCTCGAGGCTGTCGTGCAGACCTCGAAGCCGCTGGTCATCATCTCCGAAGACGTCGAAGGTGAGGCCCTGGCCACGCTGGTCGTCAACAAGCTGCGTGGCGGCCTGAAGATCGCTGCCGTCAAGGCGCCGGGCTTCGGTGATCGCCGTAAGGCCATGCTGGAAGACATCGCCATTCTCACCGGTGGCCAGGTCATCTCCGAAGACCTCGGCATCAAGCTCGAGAATGTCGGCCTCAACATGCTCGGCCGCGCCAAAAAGGTGTCGATCTCCAAGGAGAACACCACCATCGTCGACGGCGCCGGCAAGAAGGCCGAGATCCAGGGCCGCGTCGCCCAGATCAAGCAGCAGATCGAGGAGACCACCTCGGACTACGACAAGGAGAAGCTGCAGGAACGTCTCGCCAAGCTGGCGGGCGGCGTTGCCGT
>NZ_JAMYOQ010000099.1:0-559 GCF_040319905.1 Mesorhizobium sp. M0833
ACGTAAATCTCGCAAGTGGGCATCACCTGCTCCGGGCGCTTAATCGGCGAGGTTGAGCAATCGAGACGCTATTTCGCTCGATCCAGCACGAATAAATGTAGCGATCCGCCCGATAGGACGAGGACGAGAAGTAAATAACTCGATCGGCCGTGTCGAAGGCGGTGCGATCGATCTGCAGCACTGCCGTGCCGCTCGACACGTCGAGCGCTTTTGCCAGTCTTGCCCGCGCGATGCCGGCCCGTATCTCCTGCTTGGCTCGGGCAAGCGGCACACCAAGTTGCTGCTCAAGAATCTCGGTGAAAGAGGTGTCGGCAAGGTCAAGTTTTTCCATGAGGCGACCGATTGCTGCTACGAACGAAACTGTCTCAACCGCTACGACCTCGTCGTCGATCGTTCGCACGCGCTCGATGGTCAGCACGCATTCATCGGTCGGCACGTTAAGTGCAGCTGCGACCGCGTCAGCGGGGCGCCAGTGGAGCGTCATTTGCCTGGTACCCGGCTGGAATCCACGCGCTAATGCCTCCTCCGAAAATCCTGAAAAAGTGAGCAGGTCCCGGCC
>NZ_JAMYOQ010000100.1:0-532 GCF_040319905.1 Mesorhizobium sp. M0833
CACGCTTGCCGCCGAATTTGGCGCATTTCAGCTTCGGAATGAGATCGTCCGCCATCGCTGGCGCGTCCGGACCGGACCGATCCCGCGGGCTTCACGATGTCGAGCACTTGGCGATGGTGGCATGGCGTGCGCCGTCACGGCCATTTTCGGGTCCAGAGATTGAACGTCCGGCCCCTTTGCCATTCGCCGGATAAAAGCGGCGTTCTTCGCGCCGTCCGCCTCCCCGTCATCCATTGGGTCAGATCAGACCGTATTGGCGAGCCTTGTTGCGCAGGAATGGCAAGCCATTGCCCATCACTTCGGCCTCGTCCTTCGCGACTGGCCGCCAGACGGAGAGGCCGTAGGAGACTTCCGGCGGCATGTTGATGAAGCTTTCCATGGCAAGTCCGCCCTTGAAGCCGATCGCCGCGAGCGTTGCGTAGATCTCGTCCCAGGGGCAGTTGCCGGTGCCCGGGGTGCCGCGATCGCTCTCTGACAAGTGAATATACTTCAGGTGATCGCGAGCGGCCAGAATACCATTGGCGGCCCCTTT
>NZ_JAMYOQ010000101.1:0-509 GCF_040319905.1 Mesorhizobium sp. M0833
GCCTTTGCCGCAGCTTTCGCCCGAGCCAGCCGAGAGACGCCCGAGGTGGTGTCGCTTGACGGCAAGGCTTTGCGGCGGGCCTACGAGAAGGGCTTGGCAGCCAGTCCGCCGTTGACGGTGTCGGCCTTCGCCGCCGAGACCCGGCTGTGCCTGGCGGCAGTCTCGCCGAGCGCTGGTGAGAACGAAGTCGAGGCCGCGCTCAAAGTCGTCGAACTCATTGATCTTACGGGCAGATTGGTCACCGCCGACGCGCTCCACTGCCACACCCGCATGGCTGCGGCCATTACCCAAAGAGGTGGCGATTACCTGCTTGCGCTGAAGGGCAACCGTCGTCATTGGCTGCGCCGTGCCAACCTGCAACTGGCCGACGCCACCCCTTCCATTGCCGAGCGGACCGAGACCAGCCACGGCCGCAACGAGTGGCGGCAAGCCGAGATCGTGGCGGCGGCCGAGCCGCTGATGCCCGGCCACCTGGCCTTCATCCGCATCACCAGCCGACGCGATCAGGC